>CAJTLE010000035.1 GCA_910577085.1 uncultured Allobaculum sp.
TGTCTGAGTTCCAATGAGTAGTCTGGATGTTTCACAGTACAATTTATTTAACAAAAAAAGAAGATGCCAATATGACATCTTCAATAAATCAAAATGAGGTTCTACCACACACTTTGCGTAAGAACCCAGGCCAGCCCGCCTGTCTTTTTGATTTTCATCCTTTATGGCGAGTGCAGAACCAGAAGCCTGAAGTTCAAATACGATGCTGGGGCTGGGCAGAATGAGTACGACGGATACTACGAATATTGAGTACCCACAATCGGAGACCTCGAATCTGCCACCAAATATCCTTTTTACCTAAAGGAGATATTTCTCTTTTCAGAGGGGAATCCCGTTTCCTTCTAAAGAGTGTAGTGCTCAAATCACACCTTTACAGGGATTGGATTTTTCTATCGTCTGTAAAACGTTGAGGATGAGTTGAAGTGACTGATCGGGCAGGATAGAAATAAAAAGCAAAATTGATAGTCGGTAAAAAGGTTGAATAGCCGACTTCGATTTCCTTTAACCAAGTGAAGAAAATCGGGAAAATCAAAAGTTTATTCATTTGAATGAAAAAACTTCTCAAAAAATAAAGTTTATTCAGTTAACTGAATAAACTTTCAAATCTGATGCCAGATTACTTCAATGAGGTAAAAAGAAGGTAAGCAGTCCGCTCCCTAAACATAACTTTCATTTTGAAGAACTGAACGCAACTTTTCGAGTGCGGGAGTTGCATTCACTATTTCAATCCTCTGACGGTAAAAAATACCGAATAACCCAAATTTTGTACTTGCATCCACTGATGCGAAATGTTAGAATGATCAAGCAGTAAAAAACATGCGGTTGTGGTGAAATGGCAGACACGCTGTCTTCAGGCGGCAGTGGGGCGACCCGTGTGCGTTCGAATCGCATCAACCGCACCATTTGAAAATAACCCCGGCAGGATAACCTGTCGGGTCTTTTTTTCATTCATAGGGTTCAGCGCGCTGAACCCTATGAATGAAAAAAAGAATCCAGTCATGGTGATTTGCGGACTTTATCGCTCAGCGTATAGAGGAAAAGGTAAAGATCCATTCAGTCACGATGTACAGATCTCCATAGACGAGCCCTTATATAATTGAAGAAAGGACAAAGTTACAATTTGTACCATCGTAGACTAAGAAAGTACATGTTTTTCGAGCGATAGATTTGACTATTCTTTTGACGAGGATGAGCATCTGGATCAGGATTTTTCACAAGGTCCGCTTTCAGGCCGTACGATCGTGCAGTTTTCTACAGATGATATCGTCCTGCCAGAGCCAGTTCCAAGACCTGATGAAGACACAGATGCCAAGTGGGATGAATGGCGCAAAAAACGACTGGCTCAGAAGAACAAAATTGTGGGCAGACGAAATGGTGAGATCACCGTTGACGGCATGAATCAAGAGGAATTTCGGACGTATTTTATGGCCCTGTGCTTAGAGATGAATACCGATTCCTATACGCTTCTTGAACGTCTGATCGATTACAGTTTTGGCTTTGGTCCAGATAATCTTTTTCAATCGTATTTAACCAAAGTTATTGCCCGAGCCGGTGATGACAAACTGGCTGAGACGGCAGAAAAGATGATCAGCCGCACATCCAAAATGAATGAGGATGAGCTGGATCGGATGTTAATTTCGGGAGCTCTCTTTCGAAAGGATCTGCAAAGTGCCGGCCAATATCTGCAGGCAGTCAAAAGCCTTTCTACAAGTGATCACGACTATCCGTTCTATTTGAGCATGAAGATGGTTTATGAAGCGGCTAGAAAACGTTACACGCTGGCACGTAAGATTGGACAGGAGATTTTGAACACTATGAGGAAGAATATCTCCCGTTTCGTTCCGACGCAGATGGTCAAATCCCTGGTTGGAGAATCCCCTGTCTATGTCAGTACCGATTTTTTGATCAAGGTGATGAATTATAGGGAAAATCCAAATCCACATCTGAAAAAACAGATCAACCAGATTCTTCTACTCCCGGCTGCCGAAGATCTGTCGACGATGGTTTATTTCATGTTGACTCTCGATCTGGGTGATCTTCTTGAATCTGATATGTTGGAACCTGACAATAAAAAGCGCTTTTTACGATTCTACAAGTCAGAACAGACGACTATTCTTCTCCAGAGACTGGTCGATCAGGCCAGTAAATCAGATGATCCTGTGGATGTAAAAGAACTGAATGCCTATCTCAAAGAAATTGAGCCTTATGAAAACATGCGCGAAAGTTATGTGCGGGCAGCCGATTTCTTTGAATCCCATGGGATGGAGAAAGAAGCCAAAGCCTATTGGCGCAAAGTGGCCAAACTGCCTTGCGATCGCGAGATGAGTGATCTTGAGGTGCGCAGCGATGTCAATCAGCGCTTCAGGGCTCTGCAAAGACTTGATTATAAAGACTCTACGTTCAAAAAGTATCTGCGTGAGTCTGAAAAAGAACTGCAAGGAAACAGGGAAGGCCTGGCTCAGCTCGATCTGGTCCGTTATGCGATGCACAATGCAAATCAGTAAGGTCTCATTGGATTCATTCTGAATTTTCAAATCGAAGATTTTCCTTGTATGCGCAGAACTCACAAGTACAAGGCCAAAATTTGAAGGAATTAAAAACCCAGGGAGAATATCCCTGGGCATTTTTATAGGGTTGAAGTCAGTCATACCTTGTGAATCTGTCTGTAAGAGAGTGATCTGATCTTGGTCAGACCAGACTACGGTCAGGCAAACATTGACTAATGGGTATGATGGCTGAAACCTAAAGTCGTTTTGGCGTATGTTTTTTCTTCAGGCGGCGCTTTGGATGGGGAGTATTGACAGGCTGGTTGGCATGCATGAGAATCTTTCGCTCCTCGTGATTGTCAGTCAGGGTGAACAGATCATGATCGCTGACTAACAAGCCGCTTTCTGGAATTGACAGGGCAAGACCCGTTGGCTGAAGTTTGGTTTTTAACTCTTCCATAGTCTGATCAAACGTGCAGTCCGGCAGGTTGAAGAGATCCTGACCGATTTTGGCGATTCTGGCTTTGTCTTCTTTTTTAAGCGAGTCCACCCAGGCTAAAAACAGTGCCGATCCGGCTGAGCCTTCCGTTAAGGAGAACTGGAAGGCCAGATCTTCGGCTAAGGATTCGACCGGACATTTAGCAATGTGCACATCATCATGGCTTTCATAGCCAATCTGGAACAGTTCGGTGCGGGCATCCAGATTGTAGATCTCTTTTTCTAACGTATCGGCTGCCGTAAACAGACGCTGCAGCAGGGAAATACATTTGGAGTAGTCTTCTCCATCGAGGGTGACAGCCCCATAAAACAGGTGAATAAAGAGATTAAAGACCTGCGTCATGGTCGGATAGAACGGATACATGGCCAAATTTGGATCCAGAATCGTAAAGGTGCATTTCAATGCCTCTTCATTGATCGTTTCGCGTTTTCCTTTACGAACCAGTGTGCAGCTGCCGCTCAGTTCCGCGCCGGAAGATGGGTTGGTCAGAATCGAAGCGACTGGATAGACATGATGAGGTTTCTTTTTGCCGGTCCAGAAATCCCAGACATCCCCAGAGTATCCAAGTCCAAGGGCAATCCCTTTGGCACACTGTAACGTCGAGCCCCCGCCAAGGGAAAGAATGATATCGCACTTTTCCTGGCGAGCTTTTTTAATCCCACGTTTGACGGACCCATATTTCGGGTTTGGCCAAATCTGCCCCATATCCGAGTGCGGGAAGTTTTCCTTGATCAAAAGCAGCCGTACTTTGGTCAACAGGCCATCTTCCACAGGGCGATGACCATGAATCAGTAAAACTTTGCTTCCACACGAGCGTAATAGATCGGGAAGCTTTTCAAGCGAGTCAGGACCGATTTCAATCTGGGTCTTGATCGCAGAGTCGGGAGAAATTGAGTGGTTATTCATACTTCAAGTATAGCCTTCAAACAATTTTGAACCTTGAGCCCTGCCTGTGGTTTGGACTGGCCAGTTTCTTGATCGATTGTTCAGTCCTGCCCAAACATCCCGTACAATGAAAAAGACTGATGAAAAAATCAAAAGCAACGAGGAGCAAAAAATGATTCAAGTTATCGACAATCTTTTTCTTTTAGAAACCGAACATTCCGCCTATCAGATGAAAGTCAATGAACGCGGGATGTTAGAACATCTCTGGTATGGGGCCAGAGTTGATCAGAATATGGACTATCTCAACCTCCATAACGATCTGGGCTTTTCCGGTCAGATTTATGAAGATCAGGCAGACCGGACCCTTTCGCCAGATACCCTCATGCTCGAATATCCAACCGAAGGCATTGGGGACTACCGCATTACGGCGGCCAAAGTCGAAGGGGCTTTGGGTCTGGATTTACGCTATACGGGCTATGAATTGGGTACAGGTGAGTTCAATCTGACCGGCCTGCCGCATGTACGTGGGGAGCTGGAACTGCTGACGATTCACCTTAAAGATGATGTGTTAAATCTGCAGGTGGATCTGCACTACCTGGTGGATGAAAAACACGACGCCATTGTCCGCTCGGTCACCTTTATCAACAACGCCGACCGGTCTTACCGACTGGATCGTTCTTTCAGCATGGCTTTGGATTTCCCAGTATCGGATGATGTGGAACTGATTTCCTTTCCGGGCCGCCATAACAAAGAGCGCATCATGACCCGCCAGCCCCTTTCGCAAAACGTTCTCTCCTTTGGATCGAAACGCGGAACCTCTTCGCACCAGCATAACCCTTCGCTGATTGTGTGTGATTCTTCGACCACTGAAAATTATGGCGATGCCTATGGCTTTTTGATGGTGTATTCAGGAAGTTTCAAGATTGAAGTGGAAAAAGATCAGACTGGCCAGACGCGAGTAATTTGCGGCATGTCTCCGGACATGACCCGCTGGACGCTTGAAGCCGGTGCATCATTTGAAACGCCGCAGACGATTCTGTTCTATTCCGATCAGGGTCTGGGCAAACTCTCCCGCAATTCGCATGATCTTCTGCGCGAGCGCATCCTGCCCAAAAATGACTATCACCCGATTCTGATCAACACCTGGGAAGCTGTGATGTTTGATTTCAACCGCGAAAAACTGCTCGAAATGGCTGACCATGCGGCACAGCTCGATGTCGATCTGTATGTCATGGATGATGGCTGGTTTGGCGCCCGTAACAGTGATCTGGCTGGTCTTGGTGACTGGACACCCAATGAAGCCAAACTGGGCGGTTCTTTAAACAGCCTCATTGAAGAGATCAATGCCCGCGGTATGGACTTTGGCATCTGGATTGAACCGGAAATGATCAACGAAAACAGCGATCTGTACCGTGCGCATCCAGAGTGGGTTCTCAATGCCCCGAATCGTAAACCATTAATTTCCCGCGGCCAGATGGTTCTGGATCTGTGCAATCCGGATGTTGTGGACTATCTGGAAGATCTGTTTACCAACCTGCTTTCTTCGGGCAATATCCGTTATGTCAAATGGGATATGAACCGCAGTCTTGGTGATGTGTATGCCCCAAGTCTTCCCGTCGAAAAACAGGAAGAAGTCTGTCATCGCTATATTCTGGGTGTTTATGATTTGCTTGGCCGTCTGACCGGTAAGTTCCCAAATATCCTGTTTGAAGGCTGCTCGGGCGGCGGCGGTCGCTTTGATGCAGGTATGCTTTTCTATACGCCGCAGATCTGGTGCAGTGATGATACGGATGTACATGAGCGAAGCAAGATTCAGTATGGAACCAGCTTCTTCTATCCAGCCGTTTCTATGGGGGCTCATGTTTCCGAGGTGCCAAACCAGCAGACGGGCCGATGGGCTTCCCTGGAATCCCGCGCAGCCATGGCCATGGCTGGCACATATGGCTATGAGCTGGATCCAGGAGAAATGTCTGACGAAGAAAAAGCCGAAATCCGCACTTTAAATCAGAACTTCCGCTCGATTCAGGATCTGATTGTCGATGGAGATTTCTATCGCCTGAGTGCTCCGAAAAATGAACAGGTGATCTTCCAGTTCATGAATAAAGAAAAAGACCGTCTTGTCTTATTGGGAATCATTTATGAAACCCGTCCAAGCACGATGCGCCGCAAAATCCGTCTGCACAATCTGCCAGAAGAGGCAGTGTATGAAACGCAGGATGGAACGATCTATTCGGCCAAAGCGCTGATGCATGCCGGTCTGCTGCTCGAGCACACCCGGGGAACGGATGCACCTGTTCACATCGAACTGAAACGAATCCGCTAGTTCAATTTGTTTTTCCCGTTTTCAAGGGCGTTTTCTGGCCTTCTGCTCCATTCAAACGGCTGATTTTTGCCATTCACAATGCTTTTTTCCATAAAAGCAGTTGTGGATGGCTTTTTTTGTGTCGACAGCTTGTCGGTTGGTTATTCCACAAGTAGAATAAAGCTAACTTATTCCACTGATGGAATATAGAAGAGGAAGCAAATGTTGAAGTATGGACTTTTAGGTCTGCTCAGCTATGGGGATATGAGCGGCTATGAAATGATGGAAACGTTTAAAAGCTCCCTGATCTTTTTCTGGAATGCTACGACCAGCCAGATCTACCGGGAACTCAAAGTACTCGAAGAAAAAGGCTGGGCGGAAAAGACAATTGTTCCTCAGCAGAAAAAGCCCGATAAAAACGTCTTTCATATTACGGAAGCTGGCAGAGCAGAACTGGCCCGATGGTTATCCACTCCGCCTGAAGAAGTGGCCCGCAATCCGCTATTGATGAAAGTCTTCTTCTTTGCCGCAAACCCCGTCGAAGAAAACATTAAGTTTTTCAAGGAGCTGGAAGCGGAATCGGCCCAGGCGGCCCAGATTCTGGGTGGTGTCCCTCAATACATTGACCACTATGCCAAAGAAGTCTCTGCTACGGATGCGATGTACTGGAAGATGACCCTGGATTTTGGCCGCCGCTATCAGGAAATGATGAGTCAGTGGGCAAGGGCCTGTCTTGATACCCTGCAAACAGAAGCTCAAACCAGTCCGTTTACTCAAAATCAATCCGAATCCGACGGTTCGGATCAGGAGGAAATCCAATGAAAAAAGTTCTTGTGATCAATGGCAGTCCCAAAGGCAAGACAAGCAACACCTTCAAACTGACGGAAACCTTTCTGGACGGTCTCCAACAGGCCGATAATCTGGATCTGAATATTGAAATTGTGGATGTGAATAACCTGGATCTTGGGCCATGTAAAGGCTGTTTTGCGTGCTGGAACAAGACACCGGGCCAATGTATTCACCACGATGCCATGGCTGCTATCCTGCCAAAACTGGTTGAAGCGGATCTGTTGATCTACAGCTTTCCGCTCTACTATTTCTCCGTTCCTGGTCCTTTGAAAACCTTCTTTGACCGCCAGCTGCCTTTAGTTAAGCCCTTTATGGTGGAACGATCTGATGGTCTCGACAGTGGGGCTCATCCAAGCCGCTATGATCGCAGCCACCAGAGAGTTGTGGCCATTTCAACCTGCGGATTCTATACGACCCGAAACAACTACACGGGTGTTGAAGCTATGCTGGATCATTGCTTCGGACAGGGCGGCTACTATCCACTGTTTTGTGCCCAGGGCGAACTGTTCCGGGTTCCGGAGCTGAAATCCCAGTGCGATGCCTATCTGGAACACGTCAAACAAGCCGGCCTTGAATATGGAAATGGACTGGCAAACGAGCTTAAACATCCCGAAGAAGCGATCAGTGATTCTACAAAAACGGCTTTATCCAAAGAGCTTCTGCCCCGAAAGACGTTTGAGATGTTAGCGGATGCCAGCTGGGGAATTGAAGATTCCAGCCCGGCAGATGGAAATTCTTCTGCATCTGGTCAAACTGCCACAAAGCAAGCCAGCGGCGCTTCGATTTTTACCCGTCAGATGGCAGCTTTATACAATCCAAAATCCTATCCCGGTCAGGATCAGGTCATGGAGATGGACTATACCGATCTTGGTGTACGGTACCAGATCGTTTTAGGGAAAGAAGAGTCCAGCGTGATCACCAGACCAGAAGACTTCTTAAAGGCGGACATGATTGTTTCCACACCGTATACCGTCTGGAAACAGATTGCCCAGGATGAAATCCGAGGCGATGAGGCCTTGATGAAAGGCCTGTATTCAGTCAGTGGCGATCCTTCGATTCTGATGAACTGGGGTACCTATTTCTCACCGGATCTTGAAGAGCCAACTTCCGCCGCCAAAGCAGAATCCTCACCAAGTCAGAACACCAGTTCAGCCGATTCTTCCTTTACCAAAGGTATTCAGGAACATGCAGCCATGAGTGCGAATAAGAAATCGAAGTGGACAAACATGTTGATCTTCCTGCTGCCATGGACATTCTGGTGGACGCTGATCAACAACCCACCAGTCGTGTGCGTGAGCGGCTGTCTGATTGGACTTGCACTAACGTGGCTGTTGTTTTCTTCCTATACCAAAACCATGTACGATACGCTGGCGCTGGTCATTGTGCTGGGACTTTGCGCATTGTACTTAATGGGGATTTCCTATGAGATTGTCTTTACGCTCTCTTTGCTGGCATTTGGCGTGTTGTGGCTGTATTCCTGTCTGCCCGGCAGAGTTCCCCTTTGTGCATGGTATTCGAGTGGTGGATTTGGAAGAGCGGAAGCATTTAAAAATCCGATCTTCATGCGCACCAACTGGATTATTGCCTTAGGCTGGGGGATCAGTTACCTGGTGATTTCAGCTGCAGCATGGATTTTCCTGCAGGCAGGTCAGATTGAGTGGGCCAGAATGTGCAGCTATATCATTCCGGCTTTGATGGGAATTTTTACCGCCTGGTTCCAGCGCTGGTATCCCCGTCATGTCATGACCACTGGACGCAAGCCAGCCTGATCTTTGTTGGAAATCATTCAGGTAAGTCATCCTTTTGATCAAACTCTTCCTTCATATAGACAGATAGATATAAAAAGACGCTGGACTCCCATGTGAGAGTTCCAGCGTCTTTTTTAAAACAGATATTCCATCATTTCAAAAGGCAGGGATCCTTCATCCTCCAGCCAGACGGAATAGTGACCCCGATGTAAAAAGCCGTTGCGGGAATACAGATTGTGGGCCGGAAGGTTACCCTCAATCAGATTCAACCGGATTGAGTCCGCCTTCTTTTCCTGAATCATGGCCATCAGCCCCTGTAAGAACGCATCCGCCAGTCCTCTGCCGCCAAGATCGGGATCGAGGCCAAACAGGTGGATACACCAGGCGTTTTGTCCCTGCCAGTTGACCTGTTCCTCACCTTCTAAAGCCTGATTGACAAGAGCACTGCCACAAAGCTGACCGTTGTGTTCAAACAACCAGAGTTCCTGATTGTTCAGAGCTTGTTGCAGGGAATCGAAAGAAGGATGAACGCCCCAGGTCCACAAAGGGAAGTTAGTGCGTTTGTCCAGATTGGCAATGATTTTCTGATAGAGATCGCAAACCTGATTAAAATCTGATGGTTCGGCCTGACGAATCGTCAAGGAATCGTTTGAATTCATGATAAAAAGTCCTTTCTCATTCGGCCATATTTGTCGGCATGATTTTGATGCTCATTGTAATGGTGTGGACGATTGTTGGAAAGTTAGACAGATCAGAAGCGATAAAGAATTGATTTGTACTTTATATAAAGTAAATAACTATAATTCTGAACAACTCATTTTTTGGAAAAATGTAGTATATTTTGCCGAAAATGGGCCTGATTTAAGGAATGGATCAAAGAAATTGAACCGATATCCAGCATACACGGAAAAGTAAAAGAAAAGGATCAGACGAAACCTTTGTCTGAATATTCTTGTCGGGAATCTGATTCTTTCAGCTTCCGGACTTGTTCTCTGGATGGAATTTGAGAATATGGAATAAAAGAATGGAGAAAACAAAGATGAAAAAGCCCTGGTTGAAAAAAGAAGAACAGCTGCTCGATGAAATCAAGCAGACCCAGTTAAGTGAAGACGAAACAGCCCTCTGGTATCTTGGTCAGTCTGGTTTTGTATTTAAACATGGTAATCAGCTGATCGGAATTGATCTGGTTTTGAATGATCTGACCGATGCGCAGGGAAAGACAAGACGCTATTATGAAATCCCATTTACGCCGGACCGTTTAGCGCTGGATGTGGTCTTATGTACGCATGGACATCGGGATCACTATGACAAAAAGACGATTCAGGGGTTGTATCAGGCCAATCCCGAAATCAGAATTGTCGTTCCAGAAGGCATTGTTGCAACGCTGATTGAGGATGGAATTCCAGAAGAAAATATTGTTGGGATGAATGATGGAGACAAGGAAAACTTCGACAACCTGGAGGTGGCGGCCTTTTCGGCTGCTCATCCGGAAATTCTCAAAGATGAGCAGGGAAAGGATCTGAATCTTGGTTATGAAATGAAGATTGGTCCGGTTCAGATCGCACATCTGGGGGATACTTTACTTTGCGAAGAACTGATTGATCATTTGGAGAAGATGGAAAAGCCGGACTGCATGATCGTCCCGATCAATGGCCAGGATTATTTCCGCACTGCCCGTAACTGCATTGGCAACCTTTCCCCATATGAAGCGGTTATGGCTGGCAAGATCGCTCAGGCAGGCCAGTTGATCCCTTGTCATTACGATATGATCATGGGGAATACCTGTTCGGTATTGGATTTCGTTTCGAATATGGAAGAGCACTATCCACAAGGAACGTTTGCGATCCCTCGTCTTGGTGAACGGCTGATCTTCAAGAAAGAAAAGTGAAATGGATCCGGATTCAGATCGCAATCCTCAATGAAAAGAAGATATAAAAAGACCCGGCAGGTTTTCCTGCCGGGGTTATTTTCAAATGGTGCGGTTGATGCGATTCGAACGCACACGGGTCGCCCCACTGCCGCCTGAAGACAGCGTGTCTGCCATTTCACCACAACCGCATTTGTCTCGTTCAAAATCTGAACGCCTGATTAGGTTAACATTTTTAAGAGAAATAGGCAAATCTTTTTTCGTACTTTTTGAAAGAATTGCTTTAATTACCGGAATCAAACAAAATATTATTTCTCTAATGAAGGAATTTACGGTGAAAGACGTTCAGGAATAGTTTTAAAAAGAAGGGACCATTTTTCAGTGGCAGGGTTTGGCCAGAAGATGCTGCCTGTTTTCATCAGGAATAATCAGAAATATAGAAATACCAGAAATATAGGGAATAGATCCGCTTCAAAAAGAACAATATTGAAAGTTTCAAAAAGAAACAGACGATCGGTCTCGACCGATTGTTACTGTCGCCATGTATGGTAGAGGCAGTTCAAAAAAGGTAATCTTGTCGAAAAGGAGACTCCCTATGAAAAAAATCTGGAAGACAATGGTTTCACTGGCCATGATGACCGTTCTGGCTGCCTGCTCAAGCAGTGCTGGCAGTTCGTCAGCTGCATCGAGCAGTGCGTCTGCTTCTTCAGCAGGCAGTAGTGCAAGTACAACAGGGAATGAACCAACTTCAATGGTTGTGGTGTTCTCTGCAACTGGCAATACGATGGAAGCTGCCAATCTGATTTCTGAACAGACGGGTGCACCAATCTTTGAAGTCATCCCATCCCAACCGTATACAGACGATGATCTTAACTACAACGATCCAGACAGCCGTGTTTCGAAAGAACGTGATGATGAATCTTTACGTACGGTTGCTCTTGAATCGACAACGCCAGAGAACTGGGACAGTGTCGAAGCCGTTTATCTTGGCTATCCAATCTGGTGGGGCATTGCGGCCTGGCCAATGAGCAGCTTTGTTCAGGGCGTTGATTTTGAAGGCAAAACGGTCTATCCGTTTTGCACTTCCGCTTCTTCTGGAGTGGGAAACAGTGCCACTCAGCTTGCCGAACTTGCCAATGGCGGTGACTGGAAAGAAGGCGTTCGTTTCTCTTCCAGCCCAAGTGCTGACGAAATCACAGAATGGTTTCGGCTCAGTAAAGATAAAGAAGATCTGTCGGTAGATTGATCGCGTATCGGAGGCCGGAAAACTGTTGGCAGATGCTACACTCAGGCTGTACAGACTGCATGACCATGCACTAAATCGCAGTCCACAGAGGAGGAAATCTATGCTTCAGTTTGAATATGAACCTGAAAATCAGCGTTCGGCTGTTTATGATGATGGAAATCTGATTGGGGTCTGTGAATATCAGATCCGGGGCAACCAGTGGCTGATTACCCATACAGAAGTTCTGCCTCAGTATGGCGGCCAGGGTATTGCCCGCAAACTGGTGCTGATGGTAGCCCAGGCTGGTGAAGAAGCCGGTGCGGAAATTGTTCCGATCTGCTCCTATGCGGTTAAAGTCTTAGGATGATGGATTAGAAAGATCAGAGTCAGACTATAAGTGTTTTTGCCAGCTGATAAGAGTAAGCCCGGCAGAATTCAACCCAGACGATTTACCAAAAGAGATCGATTCGTCGGTCTCTTTTTTAATGGTCGTTTTTGATGGATATTCTCATTTTCCATATAGATTTCATTGAATAAATTCCATATTGAAATTGGAAGACAGTTCGATGAAGATGCGACTGACTTTTTTAAAATTTCACTCGTTTTTGAAAGCCCTTTAAAGGGGGTGCGGGTGTAAGAATCTGCCTGAAAACAGGGGGATTTGTGTCCGTTCGCACTTTTCAGGCTTACCTGTAAGGCTATGATAATAAGGAGGAAGAGAAGAGAAAAAAGGAGGAAATATGTTCAAGCAACAGTCACTGACAAGTGGATCCTACAAGCGGGCGTTGATTCTGTTTGCGATTCCACTGTTTTTTTCGCAGCTGTTTCAGACGCTCTACAATACCTGCGATACGATCATTATCGGCTATAACTTAGGCGATCTGGCTCTGGCCTCGGTTGGTGCAGTCACCAGTCTGTTTGATCTGGTCGTTGGTTTTTCCAATGGTTTTGGTCAGGGAATGGGCGTCATTGCCGCCCAGAAGTATGGGGCCAAAGATTATAAGGGATTTCGACGGGTCGTTGGACTTTCGATTCTGCTTTCGCTGATTGTCTCCGTCATTTTATCGGTGGTCATGGGACTTTGCCTGCGCCCGATTCTGACATTCATGAGAACGGACCCGGCTATTTTTGAGATGTCCTATTCCTATATTTCGATTATCTGTATGGGTCTGTCCGTGACGGTGTTCTATAATCTGGCGGCCGGAATGCTTCGCGCGGCAGGAGACTCTGTTACCCCTTTGGTGATTTTGATGATTTCCTCCGTGCTCAATATCGGACTGGACTTATTGTTTATTACAACGTTCAACATGGGTGTTGCCGGAACGGCCTGGGCAACTCTGATTGCTCAATGCGTTTCTTTGGTGGTGTGTGTCGTCTGGGTCTTTTTTAAGCGTAAAGATCTCGTTCCAGCAATTTCAGATTTCAAATGGGATGGCGGCATGGTGAAAGATCTGACGACCATGGGTCTTTCAATGGCTCTGATGTCCAGCATCGTTTCGATTGGAACGCTGATTTTACAGATTGGCATCAATGTCCAGGGGTATCTGATTGTTTCCGGCCATACAGCGGCCAGAAAGCTGTTCTCCATTTTGAACCTGCCGATTTTCTCGACCATGATGGCGACTTCCCCCTTTGTTGCCCAGAATGTCGGAGCGAAAGAATATAACCGGGTTCAGCAGGGGATTGCTTTCTCGAACCGGCTTGGTCTTTACTATGGCGTGATTCTGACGGTCATTATCTATCTTTTTGCCAGACAGATTGTGGCCTTGATTTCAGGTTCCAGTACGCCGGAAGTTCTGAATACCGGTGAGTTATATATGAAAACCAATGTGCCGTTCTTTCCCGTACTTGCAGTCCTGTTGAATTTGCGTATTTCACTGCAGAGTATGGGGCAGAAGACCGTGCCCGTGACCTCTTCGGTAATCGAACTGGTCGGTAAGGTGCTGTTTACCCTGGTGATCGTGCCAAAAGTTGGGTATATCGGCATCTGCTTTACGGAACCAGCGGTCTGGATTGCGATGTGTCTGTTCCTGATCTATTTCTATCTACGCAATCCGTTGTTTAAAGAACATCACATTGCACCGCGGATCTTCTAAAAATCGATTTATACAGTTCGCTGGGTGCTTCCTGTTTCTTGTGTCTTACGTTCAAACGATGTCTTCTGATTCTTTTCAGAAGGCATTTTTTTGTGTAAATTAGAATACTTCAGATTACATCAAAAACAAATACCGTTTTCAGAATTAGTACGAAATGAATGGATAACAGTGCCAGATTTTACCGTTGGCACTGGTGCCAAAGTCATGAAAAACAGAAAAAATGGCACTGGCTTCCAGCGCCAAAGCTGATTTAGAAAAGATTGTTAGCCTTTACACAGAAAAGTAGAATGAAATCACCAAGAGAAAGGAAGAAACACATGAAACAGAAAGTTCAGAAATTCGGGCGTTTCCTCTCCGCAATGGTTATGCCCTGCATCTCCGCGTTTATCGCCTGGGGATTAATCACCGCATTCTTTATTCCAGACGGCTGGCTGCCAAACGCAACGCTGGCCCAGATCGTCGATCCAATGCAGCGGTACCTGCTGCCAATCCTGATCGCCTTCATGGGTGGTCACATGGTTGATGGCAACCGCGGTGGAATGGTTGGCGCGATTGCCGCAATCGGCGTGATCGCCGGTGCTGAACAGCCAATGTTCATCGGTGCCATGATTGCTGGTCCACTCGGTGGATGGTGCATCAAGAAAGTCGATGCCTGGCTCGACGGAAAAATCCCTAACGGATTTGAAATGCTCGTCAATAACTTCTCCGCTGGAATCCTCGGTTTCCTGCTGGCAATCCTTGGCTGCATGGTGATCGAACCTGTCTGCGTCGTTGCGACAAACGCAATGGCATCTGGGGTAACATGGCTGGTTAACCATGGTCTGTTATGGCTGACAAGTGTTCTGGTAGAACCTGCCAAAGTCCTCTTCTTAAACAACGCAATCAACCACGGTATCTTTACTCCACTTGGACTTGATCAGGTTGCAGAAACTGGAAAGTCGATCTTCTTCTTAATCGAATCCAACCCTGGTCCTGGTCTTGGCCTGTTAGCTGCTTACTGGTTATTCGGTAAAGGCTCCGCAAAAGATTCTGCACCAAGTGCCATGATCATTGAATTCTTCGGTGGAATTCATGAACTGTACTTCCCCTTCGTCTTAATGAATCCAATCACGATCTTAGGTCTGATCGCTGGTGGATGCACAGGCGTTATCCTCAACAGCCTGCTGGGCGGTGGTCTGGTCTCCGCTGCTTCTCCTGGATCGATTATCGCAATCCTGAGTATGTGTGCTCCTGGAAGCTACTTCGCAGTAATCGTTTCGATCTTAGGTGCTGCCGCTGTTTCCTTCGGTGTGAACTGTGTTCTGTTAAAAGCCTTTGGTAAAGAGGGCGACATGGAAAAAGCTTCCAAAGACGTTCAGAACTCCAAATCGAAATCAAAAGGTCAGGCGGTTCCTGCTCCAGTTGCGGCCGGCGCTGCAATCAAACCATCCTTCACAGTTGCCTTTGCCTGCGATGCTGGCATGGGATCCTCCGCAATGGGCGCTGCTGCGGTAACGAAAAAATTAAAAGCTGCGGGTCTGGATATCAACGTTCCACACTACGCAATTAACGATTTACCAGAAGTTGACTACATCATTACGCACGAAAGCTTAGTAGACCGCGCAAAAGAAAAAGTACCAGGCGCAAAAATCTTCCCAGTGACCAACTTCATGGGTGGTACTGAATACGATGGAATCGTCGCTGACCTTTGCAACGCTGCCAAAGGAAACGCCGCTTCCAGTGAACCAAAAGCTGTAGAAGCTGCTCCTAAAAAGAAAAACTTTACCGCTGCCTTTGCCTGCGATGCCGGCATGGGATCCTCCGCAATGGGTGCGGCCGTCATGACTAAAAAGTTCAAAGCTGCAGGCGTAGAGATCAGTGTTCCACATTATGCAATTAACGACTTACCAGATGTTGATTACGTCATTACCCACGAAAGCTTAGTGGATCGGGCCAGAGAAAAAGTACCAAACGCCAAAATCTTCCCAATCACAAACTTCATGGGCGGTCCTGAGTATGACGCAATCGTCAAGGAAGTGCTCGGGTGATTGAATTTTCCGATCGCGTCCGCCGAATTCTGAGAGTTTTACTGGAACAACCGGACCAATATCTGAGCATGGAAACACTGGCTGAAAAAATCCAGGTTTCCCGCCGGACAATCTTCCGTGAACTCGATGGTCTTGATGAGCTGCTTGCCCCGCTAGGTGTGCAGCTTGTCTCCAGACCTGGAAAAGGCATCCGCCTGGAAGGGGATGATGAAAGTCGTGCCCGACTGTTTGAGAGTCTGTCAGGCACGAGTCATCAGGCCTCCAGTAAAGAGGATCGCCGAAGACTGTTGCTTTACGATCTGCTTTCCAGACCGGAAGGAACAAAACTGAGTGTCCGGGCCTATCGATTCCAGGTTTCGGAAGCCACCGTCTCCAATGACCTTGAAGCTTTACGCCCCTGGCTGGCCCGCTTTAACCTGCAGGCCGGCCGGAGCGGCAGGCTTTCGGGAAGCGAAAAAGATATTCGAAGGGCGATGAGTGAGTTGATTCATGAATCTATTGAACCGGCTCCAATCGAGTATCTCAACGCGCAGAGCCTGTTTGACGATCTGTTTCAGACCGCTCAGGAAACAGGCATTATGAAACTTCTCAACCAGCGCATCCTTCATGAAGTGCTGGAAACCTTCGAAGAACACCAGGAAGAACTGCAGCTGAACCGTTATGAACAGACTTCCTACATTTCACTGATCATTCATCTGGTGATTGCCATTGAACGAATCGAAAAGGACGAAGCGATTCTTGGTGAAGTCGATCAGAGTCTGGATCTGACGGAAGCTAAAAAACTGGCCGGTGTTCTTGAAGAAAGCTTTGATCTGAAATTCCCACCTGCTGAAATCGGCTTTATTGCCCTGCATCTTGAAGGGGCAAGACGAAGTTCACTTGCCGTTCCCGGCAAAAATGAAAAATCGGACGACAAAGAAGATGACTTTCTTCTTCAGACGGCCCGCAAGATTTGCGCCGCTTATGGTGAACCACTTGGGTCGCTGCTCAGCTCTGACAGCCAGTACATGCAAGGACTGGTTGCTCACCTGGAACCAACCCTGGTCCGCCTGAAAGCAGGCATTCCGATTCACAACCCGCTGCTCAACCGGCTCAGACAGGATTATCAAGATCTGTTTGAAAGAAGCCGAACCGCCGCAAAAGTACTTGAACCCTATGCCTTCACAACGATTTCCGAAGATGAAATCGGCTTTCTGACCATTCATGCTGGAGCTGCCGTGGAAAGGCTGGCTCAGCGCAACAAACAGCGTAAAGTTCCAACCGGTGTTCTTTGTGCATCAGGCATTGGAACCAGCGCGATGATGAAAGCCAGACTGGAACGAACCTTCCCCGATCGAATGGTGATCCAGACACTGAGTTTCAGCCAGCTTGACGATCTGCCGGATCTTTCCTTATTGATCAGCAGCTATCCTTTAACAGATATGACGATTCCAGTCGTACAGGTCTCCCCGATGCTGACCAGCCAGGACCTCAATGCCGTTGAACAGATGCTCGATCTGATCAGTCAAAAACCGGTTGTTCCCAAAAAAGAAGGACGCGAAAACTTCCGGTCCCGCATGAAAGAAACGGCCAGATGGTCACAGGATTGTCTGGAAATCGAAGAAAGTTTTGCCATGATCCCAGTCAGATCCGATTCAACGATTGCGGATCTGATCGAACAGGCCGCAAACCATTCCCGCTCCCAAAACGATCTTGTTGCCCAGGCTTTGCAGCGACGGGAAAGTCTTGGCTCAGTCATCAGTCATGACGAAGGCTTTGGTCTGCTGCATGCCAGTGCAGCGGGGCTTGATGGCCTGGAATATTTCGTCCTCATTCCTGATGGCGAAACCTTTATCAGCCCTGAACTTGAAGACATTACCTTCATGGCCGTCTCCTTAATGCCAGATACCGCAACGACGCTTGATCGAGAAGTCCTGTCGGCTTTAAACAGCGGTCTGGTCACCAATGAAGACTGGCTGGAAGCATTAAAAACCCATCATTCAAGCCGGGCAGTCAGCCTGCTTGAAGAACTGCTGGAAACCGTCAGCCCGGCTAACCGCTGAGTCTGACGCTTACTCTTCAGAGCATAAAAATAGAAACGCATAGAAAATAGAAACTCCAAAAAATCAATCGCATAAAAAATAGATTCAAAACAACTCAGACAAGCATAAAAAATAGACCCCGGGCTTTCATTTAAAAGCTTTGATCAGAACGATAAACAGAAAACGATATACAAAAACGACGAACAGAAAGAGAGAAAAACACCATGGCATTCTTCAACCGCAAAAAGAAAAACGAAACTCCAAAAGTCCTCGATGCTAAAAATATCCGCACTGGATGCAAAGCTGCTAACTCTGATGAGGCCATCCGTTCTGTAGGAAAAATGCTGCTGGATGGCGGCTACATCACTGAAGGATACATCGACGGCATGATTAACCGTGACCACGATCTGACGACCTATATCGGCAACGATATCGCCATTCCTCATGGTGAATATGAAGTCAAAGATTGTGTTCTCAATACTGGCCTTGCTGTTCAGATCTACCCAGACGGCATCGAATGGGGCGGTGGAAGAGCCCGTATCGTAATCGGGATTGCAGCTTCCACTGAAGATCATGTCACCATCCTCCAGAACATTGCTGAAAAACTCGGTGACATGGAAATGGTTGAAACCGTTGTAAACTCCAATCCAAAGAAAATCTGCGAAATCCTGACCGTTGCCTAGTCTCGACTCAGACAAAACCGCTGCCCGTAGACAGTCCAAACCATATGCTTTCAACTCCTGTTGGATCAGGTGGGACCATTCCACCTGGTCCGAAGGAGTAAAAGAAAAATTAGCATCATCCAAGTACTCAAAACAAGTGCTCAAAAACATGAAATTCATTCTGATGTATAGATAGAGATAAAAAAATAGAGATATAGAAGGAGAAACTATGAAAACTAGAGCAGTCCGTCTGTATGGCGTTGATGATATCCGCCTCGACGAAATCGAATTACCAGAAATCCAGGATGACGAAATCCTTGTCAAAGTTGTTTCTGATTCCATCTGCATGTCCACATGGAAAACGGTGAAACAGGGTGCAAAACATAAACGAGTTCCAAACGATGTTTATGATCATCCAGTCATCATCGGTCATGAATTTGCAGGCGACATCGTGAAAGTCGGCAAAAAATGGCAGGATCAATTCAAACCAGGTCAGAAATTTGCTCAGCAGCCAGCAATCCCAGGCCAGATGGAATCCCCAGGATATTCCTATCAGTACTGCGGCGGCGACACGGAATACTGCATCTTCCCAAATCACATCATCGAAGCCGGATGCCTCTGGACATTTGATGGCGATGCATACTTCGCATCCAGCGTAGCGGAACCTGTTTCCTGCTGCATCGGCGGCTACCACACCAACTACCATACCGTTCCTGGTACTTACCAGCATGTTATGGGTACAAAAGAAGGCGGCAACATCATTATCCTTGGTGGATGCGGTCCAATGGGTCTGGGCGCCATCTCCTATGGTCTGACTTTCGAAAACAAACCAAAACGGATTGTTGTGACTGAAATTTCTGATGAACGTATCAATAGAGCACGTGAAGTCATCTCCGAAGAAGAAGCAAAAGAACACGGCGTTGAACTGATCTATGTCAACACCGCAAACATGGAAGACCAGAGAGAAGAACTGATGGCCTTAACCGATGGTCATGGTTACGATGATGTCTTCGTTTACATTCCAAACGAAGGGGTCTGCGAACTGGGCAACTCCATCATGGCTTACGATGGCTGCATGAACTTATTTGCGGGACCATCTAACCCACAGTTCTCCGCTAAGATCAACCTGTATGATTCCCACTACTCCAGAAGTAAAGTCATTGGCTCTACTGGCGGAACCATCGATGATATGAAAGAAGCTATCGATAAAAACGCTGCTGGCCTGATCAATTCCGCAGTTATGGTGACTCACGTTGGTGGTCTGGATTCCGTTGTTGAAACCACAAAGAATCTGCCAAACGTTCCAGGCGGCAAAAAATTGGTTTACACCCACATCAACATGCCAATGACCGCAATTGATGATTTCGGTAAACTTGGCGAAACCGATCCATTCTTCAAAGAACTGGATGAAGTCTGCAAGAAAAACAAAGGACTCTGGTCTGCTGAAGCTGAAAAAATGCTTCTCAAACACTTCAACGCAGACTAAGATAGAATAAACTTGAATGAATTTGACTGATCCTGATGATCAGAAATTCCCACCTTCAAAATCATTCAGAAAAAATATTTTCTTCACAAAGAACACCTGATCTGATTTCCCCAGTCTCTTCAGGTTAACCGATAGATTCGTACCAAGTCAGTTTTGTCAAATGCCCGTCTTCCCCAGACGGGTTTTTGATTTTTGGCGGGGTGAATAATTGTATGTCGGATATATTCGGACATCTGTCGAAAGAAAAAGGGAATGTTGAAAATAGTGATAAAAATTCCATGCGAAATCGGGAAAAGTGAAGAATCCAAAACCGGTTTTCTGACAATGATTGTAAAAATCGCTATCATTAGAAATAGAGGAAAAAGAATATTTTCACAAAATAGAAATGTCGCGATATGGACAGAACCATGCATAACTGTCAGTCCTCTTTGAAAATAGCAAGCGCAGAAAATAGAATTTTGCGATTCGAAAAAGAGAGGAAAAAGCGACGTGAAAGAAAAGGGACAGTGTAGACAAGATGACGGATGGCAGCCGCGGCAATCGGTATGTCGCATTGAAAATCTTTCTCGATCTGAACTCGGGAAAAATGGATACAGGGGATGCCTTCTACTTTCCAGACTGGAAAGCGGCATCTGTTTTCTTCAAATCCAATCAGGATGCAATTTTAACCAATCAGATCATGCAGGATAAATTGGAGGGAGCGCTCGAATTTGAATCCAGTAAGTATGTCCTCAAAGATCCAGATTCAATTCAGTGTGCCAGACCGGAAAATCTCAATCCGGATTCATTCAACAGTTATGGAGTCGTCATGCGCTTTAATGAGACGCTTTTGATGAATCTGCTCATTCCCTTTGATGCACGCTTTGAAAAACCGTTTTATCTGACGATTTATCAGCGCCTGGGCCATACCGTCAGACATGAGCAGGCTTATGTCTTGATGGAGCAGCCAATTCTTTCAATTTTCCACACCTACAGAGATGCCTACAAACAGGTGGAAGCTCACTATCGAAGCTATGTCCATGACTGGTTTGTGGATCTCGAAGAAGCGGATAAAAAGGTCGTTTTCAGCGCTCAGGGCCTTTACTATAAGCCGGATGGTCCTTATGAAACGTTCATTCTGGCCAGCATCCACCGCATTGATCCTTCAATGCCTTCCTTCGGACTGGATAAAAGACCGCTCAACTTCTTTGTGGCCATGGAAGGAACCCATGCTGAAAAGTTCATGAACTGGAATCCAATGCCGGATCAGAATTTAGAAGATTCAGAAGATACATTAGAACTGCCCAGTGACTTTATGGATGAAATTCCCAGTGATGGCTATCTGCACTGAACAAGCCGTCGCCCCACATGGGATTTAAGCTGGAATTCAATCATCTGAAAAGGATAAAAAAGGATCTCTGGTCATATCAAGAAAGATCATCTCAAAACGAGAAGATTCATTCCTGAAGACAAAAGTAACTCTCAAAAAGACCAGCTCGGTCCCAGACCGAAATACAGCTGAGGGATTGAAGACAATCCCCGAAATCTGAATCAAAAACGCGAAATTGAGGACGTCCATTTGCCTGATAGCGGCTGTGGACGTCTTTTTTGGTGGCCGAATTGGTGGTTGAAAAAGAAAAGTCAACTGGCAGCAGAAGGACTTGAGACAGAGACATGACGGGCGTTTCAGCCCAAGATTTACATCCCAAAACTACTGTACTGAACCTGAAAATCTGACAGGAATCCAGAAAATAGATTTGATTGTGATCCAGAAAATCAGTCTACAGAGATCCAGAAAAAAGACAGAAGAGAAGGGAGCAGAAGCTGTGCTCAGTTCGGATCCAGACCCATCTTCCAGAAAGCCATGGGAAAAAAGAATTTACTTAATTTCTATTTCTTCAGCAAATTAATCGTAAAATTAAGCTTAAAATGCTTAATTATTCTGTTGACGCTGATTTTTGAAATCGCTATCCTGAAAACGAAGAGACAATCTGGCCTGCCGATTCAACCCATTCTCTGATCGAATTTGTTGGACAGGGCCAGAGAATCCAGAGCCAGAATATGGCCGGAAAGGAAAATCATGCTTTGTAAAAACATTCCACTCAACAAGACTGCGTATGTGGAAACTTACATTCTCAACAATACGAAAGAATACAACGTGGGCAAAAGAAAGCCGCTTGTGCTGGTCATCCCTGGCGGCGGATTCGCGTTTACGTCGGATCGTGAAGCGGAACCCATTGCCTTACGCTTTAATGCGATTGGCTGCCATGCGGCCATTCTCTGGTATACCGTCATGGATCAGGTCATGAATGTGCCAAGAAATGCGGTGATTGAATGCATGAAGGCAGTGGCTTACTTCCGTGAACATGCAGATGAATATCTGATCGATACGAAAAACATCATTGTCTGCGGCTTTTCCGCTGGCGGCAATGTCGCTTTAAATGCCGCCACTCAATGGCAGGAAGCCTGGCTTGATGAAGAAACAGGTACGACACCCGAACAGCGTAAAGTCGATCTTTGCATCGACTGCTATGGTGCCTGTCAGTTTATGGCCGCAAAACCAGGCGATCGTCAGGGATTTGCAACGGAACTGTTCAAAAATCCAATGACCGTCAATGAACGCTGGTTTGGCGTGGATGATCCAACCCCTGAACAGGTCAAAGCGATGAAT
>CAJTLE010000036.1 GCA_910577085.1 uncultured Allobaculum sp.
CATGGAGTTCCACCGCCCTCTCCTGTCCTCGAGCGTGACAGTTTCCAAAGCCTGTACAGGTTGAGCCCGTACCTTTCACTTCAGACTTGCCACGCCGCCTGCGCACCCTTTACGCCCAATCATTCCGGATAACGCTTGCCACCTACGTATTACCGCGGCTGCTGGCACGTAGTTAGCCGTGACTTTCTGGCAGGTTACTATCAAAAGAAAAGCATTTCCTCTTTCCTTCTTTTCTGACCTGCAACAGAGCTTTACGATCCGAAGACCTTCCTCACTCACGCGGCATTGCTCGTTCAGGCTTGCGCCCATTGACGAAAATTCCCTACTGCTGCCTCCCGCAGGAGTCTGGGCCGTGTCTCAGTCCCAGTGTGGCCGATCGCCCTCTCAGGCCGGCTATGCATCATCGCCTTGGTAAGCTTTTACCTTGCCAACAAGCTAATGCACCGCAGATCCATTCATCTCCCAGGCTTAAAGGCCTGTTTCAAAAACAGAAGATGCCTTCTGTTTTCCTATGGGGTTTTAGACTTCGTTTCCAAAGCGTATCCCCCGGATATGGGCAGGTTATCTACGTGTTACTCACCCGTTCGCCACTGAACACCGAAGTGTTCCGTTCGACTTGCATGTATTAGGCATGCCGCCAGCGTTCATCCTGAGCCAGGATCAAACTCTCCATTTGATATTGACTCAACGCTATTGCGTTTAAATTTCGTGAATTGATTATTTGAAGTATTAAGTGTTGTTCAAGAATCGACGTGTTAATTTCGAATATTGAATTGTCTGTAATCAGAGTTTTCAAAGAGCCATCTGTTTGTGAGTGAATCAATTTCCCTCACAAGGCTTGTTTATCTTATCATCAGCAGAATCATAAGTCAACATCTTTTGTGAAATATTTTTAAGAATTTCACAATCAATGATTTCTTCGATATCTAAAGATGATTCATGTTTCAGTTTCGCCTGTCGGCGCTCCCTCAACGCTCATATACTATAACACCGGGTAGTAGCCCGGGTCAAGCGCTTTTGTGAAATATTTTCTAATTTCACAAATTGGTCAGAGTCTCCTTTATTTGACTTCCGGATTTTTGACCAGTGAGTTAGAGAATACACCTGTTTTTGGATCCGGTCAAGAAATATGTTCTGTTAGCGGGTGTACTCCCCTAAAGACTGGGCTTTGTTTTTACTGTAGTACAGTTTACCTTCTACGCCACCTATGCCATGGATCCTCAAAGGGCAGTCCCCCATATTTTTTTTGTCATCGCTGCCTAATTTATCATAGCCATAGTCAGCTAACCATTGATTGAAATAGGTTCCCCACTTATGGCCCGCTTACTGCAATGTTTCCATAGCCTGGATTTTATGAAAAAGCATATGTGGAATTAGCTGCAAGGAGCTCATCCGTGTTGATCAGTTCATTGATCACCTTCGTATCCGTCTCATTGACGATAGCAGCTGATGCTAATTTTAAAATTGATATAGTCATCCTCCATTTTTCTATAGTATAGGAACACCGATTTTGCAAGATTGGCCAGAATGGATAAAGCGATGAGGTGCGGATTGGATCCAAAGACCTTCTCCTATCAAGAAATATGCTTCGTACAAATGAGCTGCTCTTTTCAAAAGTGACTTGTTCAAGAGCTATTCCAAAAAAAATTCAAAAAAATAGAAGCAGCCCCAAAAATCCGCGTATATACAAGTACCAAGATTAAAGTGCTCTGCTGCTCAATTGAACTTTGTCAATTGAAAACCGAGTATTTGCTTGGCCATAAGAAATAGAGGTGAAGATAACACATCCATGAATCCTTTAATCAAAAATTTGAGTTTCGACTTTGAAGCAGCCAAACAACAGCTGACTCATATTGCGAAAAGCGTTCTTGAATCCAGAAAGCCGCTTGAAGAACGTGTTGAAGATCTGAAGAAAACATATAATCAGACCATTCAGGAGACAATCGCCAGAATAAATGCCAGCGATTTCCAGGCCATTCCAGGCTTTAAAGATACTGTCAGATCCCATATGCTTACAAACCATACAATCAATAGTCATTCGGTTGCGGAAGACGAAGCCGTATTGGCTTATTGGAAACAACTGGCCATTGAAGAACAACTATCTATTCTCAAGTGTTTAAAGCATAAACGAGCTCAGAAGATCGTTCGCGCTTGTGCAGCGGCAGATACAGACTGCCAGCGCAAGCTAAAAGAACTTTCTCATCAAGATTCTTGTGACATCATCACTGCGATGCTGGACAATGAGCTGTTCGATCAACTTTTAGCAAACTGTATTGATAATCTTGCCTGCAATCAAAGACTCGAGATGTATCGAAATGTTGTCCGAACAAAAAACATTCCTGAATATGTCAAACGGGTCGAAAATTATGATGCCTGGCTGACAAACTCACATTATCGTCACCATTTAAAAAATGATGAAGACTTGCTGGATATGTCACCTGCGAACGCTGCCGATATCCTCTACTCTATTCGCCATGCATTTGAATTAGACGAAGAATGTGGGGGAACGATGCCAATTTATTTTGATGCTTTAGAGTTCTGGGCCCAGCTGATGTCGGATGCCGCTGTTGAAGCAGGTCTCAAAGGCACAGAACAAGAGTTCTTTTTAGAGCAGGCTGACGAAGAGCTCCGTTTTGCTGATCTCTATTCTGACCACGATTGGTTATATTCCCATCCTGAGTACAGCGATCAGGACATTTTAGCCGATCTACAATGCAATCCTCACTATAAAGAGGTCTGGCAGCGCTGGAATACGCTTAAACAAACGCTGGTTTCTAAACTGACCAGCCTGCCTGCTTTGCCGAATCGGTATCCAAAAGCTAGATCTATGGATCGCCGAGTGATGATTCATGTAGGTCTGACAAATTCTGGCAAAACCTATCAAGCCATTCTGGCTTTAAAAAATGCAAAAACCGGTATTTATTGTGCACCGTTACGTCTGTTAGCCGCCCAGACTTATACCGATCTTCAAGAAAGCGGCCTTCATACTTCGCTCATCACTGGTGAAGAACAAAATATCGATAATCAGGCCACTCATGTCGCTTCGACCGTTGAAATGTCCGATCTCAATCATGTTTACGACGTAGCGGTGATTGATGAATGTCAGATGATTTTTGACTTAGACCGCGGTGGTTTTTGGACAGAAGCCATTCTTGGTCTGCAGGCTCACGAGCTTCATTTATGCACGGCACCCGAAGGATTACAAACACTGGTTTCCTTGATCGAAAGCTGCGGGGACAGTTATGAAATCATTAGACACGAGCGAATGACACCTCTCATGCAACAGCCATCACCAGATCTCAGCCATCCACAACCAGGCGACGCTTATATCGTCTTTTCTAAAACAGCGGTATTTGCGGTGGCTGCCGAGCTGGAAGAAAAAGGAATGGTCTGCGCTAAGCTGTTTGGATCTCTGCCATATGAGACCAAGCAGCTGGAAGCCAAACGCTTTGCCTCTGGTCGGGCACCGGTACTGGTCGCTACCGATTGTATTGGAATGGGTATGAATCTTCCCATTTCGCGAATCATCTTTTTAGAAGATGAAAAATATGATGGCCATAGCCGCCGCACTCTTTACCCAAGTGAAATTGCGCAAGTTGCAGGCCGGGCCGGCCGGTATGGAATTTATGAGAATGGTATTTTTTGCCTGCCCCATCAAAGCAAAGGTCAGAAAAAGAAGCTGCGCGAATATTTAGAACGCAAATCAGACAATTCGCAATCGCCCGTTGTTGGGCCTCCTCGTTTTTTATACACAATGCCAGGGCGTTTATCGGAAAAACTGGAAATTTGGAAAACGGAGAGTAAAGTCGATTCCGCATTCGTCCAGCAAAACGTATCCGCAGATATTCTGAAAGCCAGAGAGGCCGAAAAATATCTCAGCAATGAAAATCTCGCGGCTGTTTTTAGTACTATGACATTCAATTTTGAAAATACTACCCTTCATGAATATTGGATTGCGTTGATGAAAGCCGGTATTGGCAAAGATATCCAAAAGATGCGGCCGGATCATTATCGCGGCTACGAAAATACTCTGAATCATCATGATATTGACAGTCTGACCACTCTGTTTGCGTTATGGGACCTTTATTATCAATATGCTCGTATGTCAGAATCCACTTTCGAACAAGAATACGCTCAACAAAAGCGGCATAAAATCGCCCATACGATCGCAAACCTTCTTCTTCAACCGTCTAAGGGCAGAACTTGTAAATACTGCGGCAAGAAGCTGTCGTGGAATTATCCCTATAGTATGTGTCAAAAATGCCATGACGAGATTTACGGGCCATCTCCTGATGACGATGACTTTGATTTTGACGATGAGCCCAGCTGGTGGTAGATGTCGCAAGAAGACAGAAATCAATCAACATCGATCTCATAAACTTATCGTTCTGTTTATCTTAGGGATCTTGAGCGATGCTTGTCCTGATGATGCGGAATTGTCATTTAAAAATCCCGGCGTTTCTGTCTTGCCGGGATTTTGTGCTGATTTAGAATTGTCAGAAAATGCTGAAAACTCTATTTCTGGTTTCTGACTTTGAGTTCTTCAAGGATTTTGAGGGATGAACTGGTTCCGATGCGGGTTGCTCCAGCATCAATCATCGCAAGGCACGTATCCAGATCCCGGATGCCGCCAGCCGCTTTGACCTGGACGTTAGGCCCGCAGTTTTCTTTCATCAAGCGGACATCTTCCAGTCTGGCACCCGAAGGTCCAAAGCCGGTAGAGGTCTTGATAAAGTCCGGACCGACTTTGGCGGCGATTTGGGACAGCTGCTTTATTTCTTCTGGTTCCAGGTAGCAGTTTTCGAAAATTACTTTGGACAGGACATGGTTCTGGCGGCAGATCTCTACAATTCGGCGCATTTCTTCTTCCAGGTAGTCCCAGTCATGCATTTTCGCTTTGCCGATGTGGATGACATAGTCGATTTCATCGGCTCCGTTTTCAATGGCTTTGGTCGTTTCATAACATTTGGTGTCCAGATCACTCTGTCCTAATGGAAAAGAGATCGCAGCACCGACATGGACCGGACTGTTGGCAAGCTGTTGTTTGCAGAAGGAAGTCCATCGGGAATTGATCGCCACCATAGCAGCGCCAATCTCATCCGCTTCCTTGCATAAGCGAATCAGATCTTCATCCGTTCCATACGGTTTAAGATAAGTGTGGTCAAAGTATGCGGCCAGTGTTTTTGCATCAAGTGTATTTGGCATACAAACTCCTTTTGGCCACGCATCTTGGGGATGCATGGCTTTGATGTATCGTTACCTTTTATTATGGCAGACTGTAGGCAAAAAGATCAGTTCAACTTCATGCACAAGATTGTGCAGCAGGCCGATCTGTTTTCAGATGGACTGGTTTGAAACCAAAACGACCTGAACATTCAATGCGAACATTCAGGTCGTTTTAATTTGGGTCTGATTTACTCGTGAGAGAGCGACGAAGACTCGGAAGGCGTCATCGATGGATCATCGTAAAGAAAATCCACAACTTCAGCGGTTGTCATTTCGCGCAGATGATCGGGATCCGGCAGGGCTTCTTCACTGAAACGAAACTGATCATAGTCAAGAAACGAAGCATCCGCCAATGGATCCCAGCCATTATTCTGGTAGAGCAGGGCTGTTTCATAGGCAATGCCTTCTGTTCCGGACATGCGCACGCCCGGTGGAGAACTGTGGACCATTAAAATGCTGCCATCTTCAAACTGGCCTAACGCAATATAGACATGGCCTTCTTCGCTCATGATATCTCCAGGCAGAATTTCAGTGATCTCTTTGGCCTCCCGGCGCTGGCCAAGGCCCAGCCCGCTTAAGAACTCGTCGGACTGGTCGGATTTGACCACGTAATCACGCTTGTCTTCGAGGGTGTTATAGAGCACCCAGCCTAAATAGCCAGAGCAGTCCAGGCCATTGTGGATTTCGTAGTCATGATCATCCGCATTATACCCCTCGACATTTTCTTCATAGAACGTTTTCCAGCCTGGCACCATTCCCAGGGTATTGGCTTCCACACCACCAGCGGTGTCTTCTTCATTCCAGCCGCCGCCCCAGACATAGAGCACCTGATCTTTCGGCCGCAAAGCTGTGCGTAAAAAATCAGTCAGGGTTGGTTTTTGCTCTTCCGGTGTCTGGCTTGTCGTTTCAGACTGGCTGGAAACCTGCGAAGAAGTCGAGTGTGATGATTCCTTGTTTGCGGAATCAGAAAGAGTTGAAATGGTCATGGTATTTACCTCGCAGCCTGCAAGCAAAACACTCAGGGGCATCAAAAGAGTCAGGCAAGTGAGTCGATGACAGGTCTGCAGGCGATGAGAAATTCTTGTTTGTATCTGATCCAAAATGCGGTGCATGTCTTCTCACTTCCTTTCTGATCAGAAAAACCTCCGCCCAAAAGAGCGAAGGCTTCAATAGGATGTAATTTTTGAACATTTAAACGATGAGTAGATTGCTTTTGCCAGCTCAGGCAGCCAGATTCTGGGTTTGAGAACTGTCCTGAGACTGAGAACTGTCCTGAGCAGAGTCAGAAGCCTGCGACTGGGTCGATGAACTTTCTGGTTCAGCCACTGGAGCCTGCGTCTGGGAAACGACATCGGGCTGAGCCGTTTCAGAACTCTGCTCAGAACTTTCGTCGCCGCCCAGTTCTTTTTGAATGGCTTCGGACATTTTCTTCTTCTGCTCTTCCGTCATTTCCGGCAGTTTCTGGCCGTCTGGACCATCGCGGTCTTCAATGACATCAGGCGGTGTTGACATCTGGGCATTGAGTTCAAGATATGGAGTCATGTCATAAGCCGAATAGACTCCACTGTAGTAGCGGTTGGTGAAATAAGATAACACCATGGCACCGACTTCTCCTAAAATATCCAGGCCATCTTTTTTCGAAGCACAGGAGTAAATCGATAAGGTGAAAGGCGGTGTTCCATTATAAATGCCGACCGCATTGCGGACTTCATTGATGTTTCCGATTTTCTGAATGTACGTGCCTGGCACATCCCGGTTGAGGAACGTGTTATAGGCGGTGTACTGCAGCCAGTATTTCAGATCGTTAAACGTGCCGGGCGTTTCGTAGATATACTTCAACAGCCGCATCATGTAGTCAGCGTTGATCAGGTTTTCAGATTCAATATAGAAATCTGAAGTCTGGGGAACGCTGGCGTATTTGGAGACAATTTCTTTGAATGCTGTATAACCGCCAATGTTGGAATACAACATATGGCCGGCGATGTTATCCGAATATAACAGGGCAGCTTCCAGGAGTTCATCAATCTGAATTTTGTCACCGACTTTGTATTTCCGGTGAATTGGCTGATTGAGGTTTTCGTCATCCTCTTCTTCCCGCATCTCCTCCGTATAGACGAGAGTATCGCTGGGGTTAATGCGGCCGGCCGCAATTTCTTCATAGTAGTACACACAGAGCGGCAGTTTATAGGTAGAGGCTGCCGTAAAGTTCTGGCGGGCATTGTTGGATTCAACCGTTTCGCCGGTCACCAGATCCTGAATTGCCCAGGAGACTTTGGACGGGTCAATGCCTTTATTGGTCAGGTAGTCATTGATCTGGACTTTCAGATCCGCCAGGGAGTTATCTTCAAACATCGCTTCCATGGTCGTTTTGGCGGCAGCCAGTCTGACTAAAGCCGGGCTTGGATCGGCCGCAACGCTTGCGGTAATCTGGGTGGTATTTGAAATCGAACCGGACGTACTGGAAGAGTCAGCAGTGGTTTCACTGACCTTCTCTTTGTTTCCGGACCGGAACATGTTCACAACGCCATACACAGAAAAACAGGCCGTGCAGACAATTGCCAGCGCGACAACAATCACAATTCCCAGTCGGAGCGGGTCGTATTTAAGTCTTCTTTTTTTCTTCTTGCGCTTTTTGCGCATATTCTTTGTATCAGCCATACCCTGTATATTATAAGAAGAAAGATCAGAGTCAATCCCATCCGCCAGATCCAAACCAAAAAACTGTCTAAAATACGAGGGAACAAACAAACTGTACAGCCTTTTCAAAAAAGAAAAACAATTTTCATCTTTTAAGACATCGACTGGCGTTCTCTGTTTCTCTCTTCTCTGCCTTTCGCTTTCATTTCCACCTGCATTATCATCTTTTTATCCAAATATCCCAATCTGAATAAGACTATTCAAGACTGGAATCCGCCAACATTCTTTTTTTGATCACGTCTGCGTATTTCCCTTTTCTGCCCTTCTGCTTTTCTGGATTTTGACTTGCTGAATGTAAAAGATGTTTATGGCTTCGGACTGGCTTTTAAACGACAGCTCCTTCTTTTAGCCGACTCTTTTAGCCGGCAGGACTAAAAGGGCAGTTCATCATCGGGATCAAAAGGCCTATCGCCTTCAAAATTCAGATTTCTGTCTGGATTGCTTCCAAAGAGATATTCGATCAGCCATTCTTCTTTGGGTTCAAAAATCGGTGCAAACGAATCCTGTGCGCTTTGGGCAATCTCTACGACTCCTTCAATGATTTTGCAGGCGAGCTTTACCGCATTGTTGAGATCCTCAATGGAACAGAAGCAGCAGCTGCTGTGGGCATATCTTGTCGGGATCCCAATGACAATCGTTGGAATATTGTGAGTGTGCAAAATGCCGCCGTTGGTTCCTCCGCCCTTGCGGACCGCAATCTGGAGCGGCAGATCGTTTTTGTGGGCAATAAGGCGCGCAAAACCGAGCCATTTGGGATGGGTGATCATCGATTTATCAAACGCGCGGATCATTGGACCTTTGCCCATGGCGCTGGTCGGAAAGACTTCGCCAAAAGTATCATCAGCCGGGCAGCCTTCGAAACAAATCGCCAGTTTTCCTTTCAAAGCCTCCACAGCCGCCATCATACCGCGTTCGCCGACTTCTTCCTGGGCCGTAAAGATGGCTTCAACATGGGACAGTTCCTGGTCTTTCAGCTGCTCAAGCGTCATCATGAGGGCCGCGCAGCCGATCCGATCATCAAAGGCCTTTCCACAAAATGTATTGAACTGCCAATCAAACGTACATTCAGTCTGGGGCACCACAAAGCAGCCCGGCTCTACGCCGGCTTCGAACACCTGATCCCGGCTGTCTGCTCCAATATCGATACGCAGACTGGAAAAGTCCGGCTGTTTTTTCTCCTGGCCATTTTGAAAATGAGGGGGAATGCTGGTGACAACACCTCGGATTCTCCCGCCATACACAGTGTGGATCGTGACAGCCTGTCCGGCCGCATTGACCGGATCCCAGCCGCCTAACGGTAAAAAGGAGAGGGTTCCATCCGCCAGAACATTCTGAATCATGAAACCCACTTCATCCATATGGGCGTCCAGAGTGATCCACACCTTGCTATTGCAGGCATTTTCGACATACAGGTTTCCGATGCTGTCGCAAGAAAAGGTGTATCTTGGCTTGGTGTGAGCCTGCAGACGGGTGCAGATCTCGTCACGAACTTCATCTTCCATTCCAGAGGGCCCAAAAGCGCTGCTCAACGCCTGAACGAGTTCAATCGTTTTCTTCTTTTCAGCCTGGGCTTTTGTTTGTTTGTTTCGGTTTTTGCCTGTTGCATTTTGCTTCTGTTTTTTGCTTTCTGACATGAACAGTTCCTTTCCTGATGCGTCCTTATGCGCTTTCTATCTATATTGAGCGATATATAATTACTTTATATCACCCGTCTACAATTCTTCCGGTCGTCTTTTTCCAACTCTGCCACCTGTTTGCCTGCCAGCGTGATCGTTTTGGAATCCATCTGTTCCAGCAGGAAAGAAGGATCGAACAATCAGACTGAAAAGAGCGGTCAAATCAAGAGAGATCGAGCAAAAAGCAGACAAAGCCATTCAAATTTTGAACAAGGAAGAGATTTTTAATTCTTTTCAAACGTTTGGGTCGTTATACAATAAGATTCAGTATTTTTACTGTACAACCAGCCTCTGATTTTTGTCTGCTCCCTTATGGCTTTTTTCAATGGTCCGTCTGCCGGCCCGAAAGGAGTGTTTATGTCGAAATATATTGAGATCGCCCGTGAACTTTCTGAACGAATTACCCATAAAACATACCCGCCCAACTCCTATCTGCCCAGTGAAAACGAGTTGTGCAAAGAATTCGATGCCAGCCGGGATACAGTGCGCAAAGCGCTCAACCTGCTTGCGGATCGAAAAAGTATTCTCAAAGAAAAAGGCAAGGGTTCAAAAGTCCTCCCGGTTGATATTGTGACCTTTCCAGCTTCCGGCCTGATTTCCTTTAAGGAACTGGCCCTGCAGTCTCCCCAGAAAATCGCAACGGAGGTCATCCGCTTCGGACTGACTGACGATCCCTATATTCTTGAAAAACTGGCCATGCCAGAAGGATCGAAAGCCCTGGAAATCTATCGCATCCGCTCTTATGATGGCGAACGGATTATTGAAGACCGGGATTATCTCAATCCCGAAGTGATTCCTGGAATGACGCCGGAAATTGCCCAGGATTCCTTATATCAATATATCGAACAGGTGCTGGGCAAGCCGATTGGCTTTGCGCGCAAGGAAATCACCGTCGAACCTGCTTCTGAATTTGATCAGGAGCATATGGATCTCAAAGGCGGCAATCTGCTTGTAGTCGTCCGCTCCCTGACTTACCTGGAGGATGCGACGCTCTTTGAGTACACCGAATCGCGCCATCGCACCGATAAATTCAAATTTCTTGATTTCTCCCGCCGGGAACGTTTATAGCGTTTCCGTTTTTTCTTTTTCGCCTCCCGCCCGTTTCAGACTGCACACCAAAAGCCATCCTGGATTGGAAGAAGTCCGCCATGGTGCCTGGCCGTTTTCCAGCCGACCTTCTTTTGGCTGTCCATATCCCAGCAGGATCCCGACAGGTTGTTTTCTGGATGCCGTCCTGCTTTTTGCCAGAGCCTGGTTTTGCGGCTGATGTTTTCTCAAAGGATCTCCTTTATCTGTCCGGTTTTATTGTCTGAACAAGATTTAATTTGATCATTTTAGGTTTACTTACAATGTTCACCCAAAAACATTCACAAATTTTCCATATTTTCATTGACAGAACATGTACGTACAAGTTATAGTAAGAGCGTCGAAAGACATGTACGTACAAGTTAGAGAGTTTTATAGAAATCCCCAATGTAGAGAGCGTTTCCATCAGGAAACAAAGGAGAAAAACATGGCTGATTATCAAAAGGAAGCCAAAGAGCTTCTGAAACTGGTCGGCGGCAAAGAGAACATCATCTCCGTCGCCCACTGTGTAACCCGTATGCGTTTCGTCCTGGCTGAACCTTCCAAAGCTGACGTTGCGGCAATTGAAAAACTGCCGACAGCCAAAGGCACCTTTACGCAGGCCGGTCAGTTCCAGATCATCATTGGAAACGATGTAACCAAGTATTACGATGACTTCATCAAAGTCTCAGGCATCGAAGGAGCATCCAAAGATGCTGTCAAACAGGCTGCCAAAACCAACCAGAACTGGCTGCAGCGTGTGATCGGCAACCTGGGTGAAATCTTCACCCCAATCATCCCGGCACTGGTTGCGGGTGGTTTGATTCTGGGCTTCCGCAACTGTATTGACTCGCTGTATCTGTTTGAAAATGGAACCAAAACTTTATGTGACCTCTCCCAGTTCTGGAGCGGCGTCGACAGTTTCTTATGGCTGATCGGGGAGGCGATCTTCCACTACCTGCCAGTTGCCATTACCTGGTCGATTACCCGTAAAATGGGTACGAGCCAGATTCTGGGTATCGTTCTTGGTATTACCTTAGTTTCCCCGCAGTTATTAAATGCGTATGCGGTTGCTTCCACGGCCGCTGCGGATATTCCGGTCTGGGACTTCGGATTTGCGACGGTCCGTATGATCGGCTATCAGGCCCAGGTTATTCCGGCCATTCTGGCAGGGTTCGTTCTGGTTTATCTTGAACGCTTCTTCCAGAAGATCACACCGGCCATCGTATCCATTATCGTTGTTCCATTCTGCTCCCTGGTTTTAGCGGTTTTAATCGCCCACACCATCGTTGGTCCAATCGGATGGGTACTTGGTGACTGGATTTCCAAAGTTGTATATGCCGGACTGATGAATCCAATGGGCTGGCTGTTTGCGGGTGTGTTTGGTCTGCTTTATGCGCCGCTGGTTATCACTGGTCTGCACCACATGTCCAATGCGATTGACTCGCAGCTGATTTCGACGTATGGCGGCACGATTCTCTGGCCCATGATCGCATTAAGCAACATCGCTCAGGGTTCTGCTGTTCTTGGTTTCTCGTTATTAACCCGTAAAAATGAACGTCTCCAGCAGGTTGCCCTGCCAGCGGCAATTTCCTGCTACTTAGGTGTAACTGAACCTGCATTATTTGGTATTAACTTAAAATATGGCTTCCCAATCGTGTGCGGCATGATCGGCAGCTCCATTGCGGCCATGTTCTCTGTTGGTTTTGGCATCAGCGCCATCTCAATTGGTGTCGGCGGTCTGCCTGGCATCCTGTCCATCTTCCCGCAGTACTGGGGACTGTTCGCCATTGCGATGGTGATTGCGATTGTCATTCCATTTACACTGACTTACTTCTGGGGTAAAACCCACCTGTCTCCTGAGGTTCTGTACGGCGAAGCTGAACCTGAAAAGCAGCTCACTCCAGAACAGGCTGCAAAAGATGTAATCTTAAACGCTCCAATGACTGGAACACTGCTTCCTTTATCTGAAATTGAAGACCAGGCATTTGCTTCTGGTGCGATGGGTCAGGGTTTTGCGATTGACCCAACCGATGGTCTTGTACTTGCCCCATGCGATGCAGAAGTGATGATGATTTTCCCAACAAAACATGCGATTGGCTTAAAGACAATCAAAGGCGAAGAAGTACTGATTCACTTAGGTATGGACACCGTTGAACTCAACGGTCAGGGATTTAATCTCCGCGTAAAACAGGGCGATCTGGTCAATGCCGGTGATCCACTGGTTGAAATGGACCTCGATGCCATCCGCAAAGCTGGCAAGGCAGTTGTCTCCCCGGTTGTTGTTACCAGCGGCCAGAACGTAAAACTGCTCACTCAAGGTACTGTAAAAGCGACTGACGAAGCTGCAGTCATCCTGCCAACCGCAAACGACTAACTGCTTTATCCTGATTGACCTGCTTTCCCCTTTAATTGCACTTCTACATGTCAATATCCTTCAGTCCGCTCCTCCTGCTGCCTCGCTTCCTGTACGGGCAGGAGGGGCGGACTTTCAAAGGATGGAATACTCTGTAAACACAAACCTGAGAAATAAGAAGAGAAATAGAAATCCGCAGTCAAAATACGAAACAGAAAGATTTGAAGAAAAACGAAATTCTGAAATGAGGAAAGGATGAATACCTATGGATTGCTCTAAAGAAGTGGTTTATCAGATTTATCCGAAGTCGTACCAGGATACCACTGGCAATGGTCTTGGCGATCTTCGCGGCATTCTCTCCCATCTTGATCATCTTAAAGATCTTGGCATCACCATGATCTGGCTCAACCCAATCTACCCCTCTCCACAGAAAGACAATGGCTATGATGTCGCTGACTACACGGCCATCAATCCTGACTATGGAACGATGGGAGATTTTGAACAACTGGTCAAAGAAGCGAAAAAACGCGGCATCGGCATCATGCTCGATATGGTATTCAACCATACCTCTACCGAACATGAATGGTTCAAAAAAGCCATGGCCGGGGATGAGAAATACAAAAACTACTACATCTGGAAAAAAGGAAAAGACGGCATGCTGCCAACCAACTGGCCATCCAAATTTGGCGGCCCGTGCTGGCAGTATGTGGACCAGTTTGACGAATACTATTTGCACCTTTTCGATCCAACCCAGGCCGATCTGAACTGGGAAAATCCAGAAGTGCGCGAAGAACTCGTCAATGTCCTGAAATTCTGGAGTGAAAAAGGCGTCAAAGGTTTCCGCTTTGATGTCATTAACCTGATTGATAAAGACTCCTACCAGGATGCTCCGGAAGGATCTGAAGGCAAGGAATTCTATACCGATGGTCCAAAAGTTGGTCAGTATCTTCACCAGTTATATGAAGAAGCCTTAGGAGCAGCAGATGCCATGACCGTTGGTGAAATGTCAGCAACAACAGTCGACAAATGTGCCGGCTACTCCAAACCAGAAAATGAAGAGCTGTCCATGTGCTTTAACTTCCATCATCTGAAAGTCGACTACAAAGACAAACAGAAATGGACCCTGATGCCATTCGATTTTCAGGAACTCAAAGATCTGATGTTCACATGGGATACCGAAATGGAAAAAGAAGGCGGCTGGAATGCCATCTTCTGGAACTGCCATGACCAGCCCCGGGCACTTTCCCGCTTTGGCGATCCCGTCAACTATCCAAAAGAATCGGCCAAAATGTTAGCCGGTGTGATCTTCACCCGCCGCGGCACTCCTTATATGTTGTATGGCGATGAAATCGGCATGACCAACATCAACACCAAAGCGATTGAAGACTACGTCGATGTCGAAAGCCTCAACGCAGCCGAAATGTTAAAAGAAAAAGGTCTCTCGGATGAGATGATCCTGGAAACCCTTCAGGCGAAAAGCCGTGACAATGGCCGCAGCCCGATGCAGTGGAATGACGAACCAAACGGCGGCTTTACCACTGGCAAACCCTGGCTGATGGTTAACGACAATGTCGATACGGTCAATGTAGAAGCTGTGACAAAGGATCCAGATTCCATCTATGCCTACTATCAGAAACTCATCGATCTCAAAAAGAACAATCCAGTTCTCCAGCAGGGATCTACCCTTCCATTACTGGAAGACGATGAAAATCTGTATGCCTTCAAGCGGGTTCTGGGCGGCAAGGAAATTCTTTGCATCCATAACTTCTATGGCAAAGAAGCGCCCCTTGGCTTAGATCTGCATGGCTATGACCGCATCCTGTCCAACTATCCAGATTTCAGTGAAGATGCTGAAGCACTTCGTCCTTACGAATCCCTGGTTCTGGAAAAAAGATAATGAGATCTGAACGCTTACCCCTTATCCTTATATCTTTACAACAACTTTACCTCCCACAATCTCTTTGCCCACTTAACGACTTTTATCTCTCTACAAAAGCCCGTCTGCCACAGCCAGGCAGATGGGCTTTTTCCGTCGATGGTCCAATTGTTTTTGTCCAAGTCCTCAGTAGAGATCAGCAGAGATTCGATCTCAATCGATATGGAAAGACCCGACATCGATAGACGTATCAATAAATATATCGGTAGACATATCAATAAATATAAGGATAAAGTCTTTCCGGCCGATTTCATTCAGTCAGAGGACTTCTGGTTGAAATAGGCATTGAGACCAATACTCAAAGCACCAAACAAAATTCCTGCGACCGCCCAGACAATCCAGGTACGGTTCCATTGGTTGGAAAGAAACGACCAGGCCAGATAAATGGCGGTCACCACTGTCCAATACACACCGGCTAATGGTTCAAGGACTTTATTGACCTTCTTGGCAGAGGTTGTGTAGTCGTCTTCCTGAAGCAGAATATCGGTTGCTTCCTTTAAAGTGGTTGCCGTCACGATAAAATTGACGCCCACTGCAACAAAACCTAATAAAACGCAGACTCCGATCAACATGAAGGCTTCATTGTTTTTCATAAACAGGGGTGCAAAGATCGCGATCGGTGAAAGAATACAAAGGACAATCCCGACAGCCATCTGTCTTTGGATTTTCGGTTCCCATTCATCTTTGACCTTTTCAGTAAAAATATATGCCTGCCCATCCAGCCGGAAGTTTTCCTTTTCCAGATATTCATAGGGCTGGTTAAGGGGTTCATCCCGTATGATTTTATAAACCCCGGCGGCCACCAGTCCTAACAGAAAACAGAGTCCCAGACCAACCACCATTTCCGAAGAGATCTTAAGCCAGCCAAACTGACGGATTGCTAAGAAAAAGAGCAGAGGAATCACACTGGAAATAAAGAAGGAAACACTTAAGGCCAGGCGGGGAGCCGTGTATTCTTTGACTTCCAGAAAACGTTTGGCGGTCATCAGATCAACGACTTTGTTCAAGGGAATGTCCGGCATGGGAGGATTTCCATCTGCCATCGGATCTCCATTTCCAAAATCTTCTTTTCGATCGTTCTCACTGGATTCAAGATCCTCAAACGTAACTGGGGCAAGCTGTCGATCGTTTTTGAGGAGCGTATCGGTACTGACTTCAAACAGGTTGGACAGAATCAGAATTTTATCCAGATCCGGCATACTCTGTCCGCTCTCCCATTTCGAGACTGCCTGACGGGAGACACCAATCTGGGCAGCCAGTTCTTCCTGGCTCCAGCCGCGGCGGCGGCGCAGGATGGTCAGTTTTTCCGCAAATTTCATAAAGATATCCTTTCCGGATCTGTAACCATACAGATCCTGTCTTATGAAAAGCGATGGATAGAGTGGATCAATGGCCATAAGGCATTTCTTTCTTCAGCTTTTGACGCCCTGCTCGATCCATCGCCTGATCTTAAATTTTGATACGCAGCGTACCCAAGCCCTTGTTTCTTTCAACTCGGCTTGATGAGCCCATGATAAAGGACATCCCTTATGCCCGCAACCAACCGCCGGCTTGAAATGTGACAACTATCAGTTGCAAAGGCCAAAGAAAGCAGAAATTTTCCTCTTCATTCCAAGTCTCCTTCCCCGATTTTCCTCCACATTAATTTCTGATTTTCCCCTGATTGTTCAGATATTTGGCCGAAATATGGTTTTTAAACATTATTTTGAACTGGTTTTTGAATCATTTTGCCTGAATCCGCCGTTTGTACCGGCTTCTTTTTCTCATTCCCGATCTCTTTAACCCAGACTCCAGCCAATCATTCAAATCAATCTTATCCTTACCGCAAACCGGTTAAAACGATCCACTTTTTTCATTTTTTCTGCTCTCATTCTCCTTGGGTTTGGACAGTTTCATACAAAGCAGAACTCTCGTTGCGATCGCGTCCGTGATTCTTTTCATCCAGAACGTGAATCGAGGGAATCCGATAGAGGACAACCGCCATAAGACTGCACAGAAGTCCACTGACCGCAATCAGAAAACCAGATCCCTGCCCCACTGAACAATGAAGCATTTTTGCCAGACCATCTGCTATAAGACCACCAAGTCCATAAGCCAGAACATATCCCAGCTGAGAAATGAAAAGGACAACACCCCAGATCCGTCCCTGCAGTCTGTCTTCAATGTGAGAACGGATAAGAAAATCCAGTGCCGTATTGGCGAAGGGAAAGCAGACAAAGAACAGAAAACTCATTCCTGCCAAAAAAACACCAGAACTGAACCCAAACCCACACATGGCAAGACCGGCCAGAAAGACTGACCCACACAAAACAGGGACGAAATGAGAATGGAGTCCGCGTGCCCCCAGATATAAACTTCCCGCCAGCATTCCCATTCCACCGACCGTTTCAACCCAGGCCAGTGTGGAAGAAGAAGCCTGATCCAGAATAAATGGCTGACTAAGGACCTGAACAATACCGATAAAGAAAGTCAGGCCTGCAAGCAGACCAAGCAGATACGCCAGTCCCGGAGTTTTTTGAAGTGGTTTTCTGATTTCTTTGAGATCCTCCAGCATACCTGTCCTCAAAGAAGAATCAGAAGAAAGGTCGGAAGCAGCCTCTGAAGCAAATTCAGAAGCAGCCTCTGCGGCTGTGTCACCAACAACAAGATCAGAAGCAGAACTGGAATTCTGATGAATTCCTTGTTTACGGATCAATCCTGCACAAAATACCGTTGGGAAAAAAGTCAGTGCATCAAATCCCAGTAAAGTCTCAATTCCACTGTGAACCATCAGCCATCCGGCAAGCATTGGGGCAATCAGATACCGGGCAGCCCCGGCCAGAGAAATCAGGCCGCTGGCTCTGGCATATTCTTCCGGGGTGAGTAAATCTGTAATGGTTGCCCGGAAGGCTGGCTCGAGCAGCACCGAAAACAATGAACTGACAAACAGACCAAGACAGATCTGAATCAAACTGGCTCCACCATGACGCAGGCAAAACCAGATGTACAAAATTCCCAGGGCAGAAAGACCATCTCCAAGCATCATCAAAAGCCGTCGATCGTACCGATCGGCAAGCCACCCGGCAACCAATGAACAAAACAAAGAAGGAGCAAAAGCCGCCAGTGAAATCATTGCGGTTGCATTGGCACTGCCTGTGTTCTGGAACACATAGACCGCCAGACCAAAACTGGTCAGCCCGCTGCCAATGGATGAAATCAGCTCTCCTCCCCACAAAAGCAGAAACAACCGCTGGTTCTGCCTGGTGATTTTCCTTTTGTTCGCCATGGGGTGTAACTCTGGTTTCTGGTCCTTGGATCGTTTCCTTTTCAGTTTCCGGTCAAATCCTTGATCGGTTTTATTGGTTACAAGTTTCATACGGATCTCCTTTTCCCTGGCCGGATCCACACATCCGGCTCCTTTTCAGCTTTATCAAGTCAGCTGCAGACTTGATGGGCCTAGGATAAAGAGTTGGAGAATCACCTTCTACCAACTGTCAGTTTGAAATGTGACAACTTCCAGACGCTCAACCTTCAGGAAACCATCTTTTTCCCTTCCCGAATCTCGCAATTTCCAGTTGCAAATACAGGAATTGTCCCTTTACAAAAGTCAAAAGGTTCCAGTTACAAAGCAGAAATCCTCCACTTGTTGCCAACCTTTTCAAAGCAATTCTGGAAAATATCCCTCCGATATCTTTCAAGGGTCCAAACAAAAAACGGCATCGATTTTCTGGAGAATCGATGCCGTTTGAATTGAACTTGAAAATTGAGATTGGTGTTTTAGTTTCAGTGGAAGGAAAAAAGAGATCAAGACTCTTGTTTAGTCGTGGATTTTCATGCCATGAAGCATTTCCGCAAATGCTGGAGAGCTGTGATCAACGATATTGCTCTTGCCAAGATCCAGAGAAGCGATTTCCTTAATTTCTTCTGGAGTCAGTTCAAAATCCCAGATATTGAAGTTTTCGATGATTCTTTCTTTATGAACAGATTTTGGAATGACAACAACACCGCGCTGAACGTTCCAGCGTAAGATGACCTGACCGACAGTCTTGTTATGTGCCTGGGCGATCTTAACCAGAACCGGGTTGGTGAAGATTCCAAATTTACCTTCCGCAAAAGGGCCCCAGGCTTCCGGCTGAACATGATATTTCTTCATGGTTTCCAGGGCTTGTGGCTGCTGGAAGAATGGATGGAGTTCAACCTGGTCAACCACCGGCTGAACATCAACCGTTAAGCAGAAATCTGCCAAGCGTGCTGGATAGAAGTTGGAAACACCGATTGCTTTGAGGATTCCGGCACGATAAGCCTCTTCCATTGCCCGCCATGCGCCATAAATATCGCCCATTGGCTGGTGGATCAAAAGCAGATCGATGTAATCTGTATCGAGTTTTTTCAGACTGGTCTGGATGGCTTTTTTGGCACCTTCATAGCTTGCATCCTGAACCCACAGTTTGGTGGTTAAGAAGATATCTTTGCGATCAACGCCGCTTTTCTTGATGGCACGGCCAACGGCTTCTTCGTTCATGTAGGCAGCAGCAGTATCGATCAGACGATAGCCAGCATCTAAAGCATCAATCACTGCCTGTTCGCACTGTGCTGGATCTGGTACCTGGAAAACTCCGAAGCCTTCCATTGGCATTTTCAGACCGTTATTTAATGTTACGTATTCCATAGAGTTGCCCTCCTTGACAGGATCTCTGTCTGTCTTTCTTCAACTGTCTTCAGGATAAAACTGCCCAAGAAGAAAAGATAATACCAATTCTTTAAGGAGCTATAAGAAACGCTTATACTGAATCTATGATTGACCTTCGCTTATGGGAAGTTCTGGTGGCTTTTGATCAGGAGGGCACCCTGCAAAAGGCCGCTGACTTTCTTCACATTTCTCAGCCCGCCATCTCTCAGTCCTTACGCCGACTGGAAAACGAACTTGGCGTCCCATTATGCATTCGTTCCCATCGCAATCGGGTTGTTCTCAACGAAACGGGTCAGCAAGCCGCTAAAGAAGCCAGAGCACTTCTCGAAAAGGCCCAGCAACTGGAAGACCAGATTCGAACCATGCAGACCATCCAGATTGGAACCTGTGCCCCGCTTCCCGAATGGCAGCTTGAAAAAACCATCCGCAGCCAGTTTGGATCCAAGGCACATTTTGTTTTAAAGGATGATCCTGTAAAACTGCTTGAAGATCTGAAAACCGGTCAGGATTTTCTGGTGATCATTAGCGAGCCGGTCGATGATCCTGATCTGTATTGTCATTACCTGACCACAGAAACGCTGGATCTGGCTGTTCCCCAAAACCATCCGCTGGCGGCCAAAGAAAAAATTATGCTGGAAGACCTTGCCGGTCAGAATCTGCTTCTTTACAAAAGAATCGGTTACTGGAATCGTCTGGTCCAGGAAAAGCTGCCCAATACGCATTTTCTTTCCATCGACAATCGGCCGACTTTTACCAGCGCGGCAATTCTTGGCGCCTTTCCCTACTTTACTTCCCGGGCTGTGGTCGATACCAACCCGACTGTTGTCATCCGTCCCCTGGAGGGGATGCAGATGGACTTCTATCTGGTCTGCCTCAAAGACAACCTGCAGGCCCACCGCCTGATTCAAAAGATCTGCCAGAACAAAGACGATGAAGAACGCTTTGACTTTTTCAAAGTTGACCAGTCGCCGGAAGAATGAGATACAGACACCTGAGAGCAGAAATCTGAAAGCGCAGGTCTGAAAACAGAAGTCTTCCAGCAGGAACAGGAGGCATGCCGAAAAGCAAATTTATTGAAAAGTTGTATCCCACAAGCCGTAATGGCTTATCATGAAAGACAAGCACTCCTGAAAGCCGGATTCGTCCATCAACCTAACCAATCTGATCCCGGCTTCAGGTCATCCCAGAAAGGAAAACTAAACAATGAAAACTATGGAATTAGGAACAAGCAACCTCAATGTGCCTTGCATTGCGGTTGGCTGTATGCGCCTTAATGAACTCAATGAAGACCAGCAGGTGGAATGGATCCGCTGGTGCATCGACAATGGTCTCAACTTCTTCGACCATGCCGATATTTATGGCGGCGGAACCTGCGAGACCATGTTTGCGAAGGCCTTTGCCAAAACCGGCTATAAGCGGGAAGACATTCTTCTTCAAAGCAAATGCGGAATCGTCCCTGGGGTTATGTATGATTTTGACAAAGACTACATCCTCAAAAGCGTTGATGGCATTCTCGAACGCCTCAACACCACTTACCTCGATGTCCTGCTTTTACACCGCCCGGACGCCCTGATGGATCCAAAAGAAGTTGCAGAAGCCTTTGATGAACTCTATGAATCCAAAAAAGTTCGTCACTTCGGTGTTTCCAACTTCAACCCGATGCAGATTGAACTGCTTCAGAAATACGTTCACCAGCCATTACTCGTTGACCAGCTACAGTTCTCCATCGTCAACAGCTGGATGATCAGTGAAGGTTTTGAAGTCAACATGCCAACAGATGGCGCCGTCATGCGCGATGGCTCCATTCTGGAATACCTGCGTCTGCATGACATGAGCATCCAGACCTGGTCTCCGTTCCAGTATGGAGACTGGGAAGGTGTCTTCATTGGCAACCGCGAAAAATTCCCGGAACTCAATGACGTCCTGGATGAACTTGCAGCCAAATACAATGTCACGCCAACCGCTATTGCGGCTGCATGGATCTTCCGTTATCCAGCAAGCGTTCAGCTGATTGCGGGAACGACCAAGATCAGCCGTATGAAAGAAATCATTGCCGGTATGAACCTCAAACTCGACCGGGCTGAATGGTATCGCCTCTACATGGCTGCCGGTCATCGTCTGCCTTAGTCTTTGCTCTTTTTCTTAACAGATTCCAGATCTGCACAAACAGCAGGCAACGAACAGCTAAAAAAGTGAATATAAAAAAGTCATAGCCGCAGGCTCCGCCTGTCTGGCTATGACTTTTCTTTTGGTCTTCGATTTGATTTCCTGGAATTTTTAAATCTGTTTCAGATTTGTTTGGGAGATTGAGTATTTACCTGCAGATGGCCTGTCGCAAATCACCTGCAGGAAAGCAGCGATTGCCTCTATGGAATCAAGATCAGTTTTTTGAAAAGAGTGCTGGCTTATTGAGCTGGTGCTTCTTCTTTCCTGGCTCTGGAAGTCCAGTCAAGATTTTCCCAATTAGAATCAATGACTTGTTTGTACCAGTAGAAAGAGTCTTTGCGCATCCGCTTCAGGCTGCCGTTGCCCTTATCGTCAAGGTCAACATAGACCATACCGTAGCGTTTTTTCATCTCACCGGTTCCGGCACTGACGATATCAATGCAGCCCCATGGTGTGTAGCCAAGGACCGGAACACGGTCGATTTCGACTGCTTTCTTGAGCTCGCGGATGTGGTCGGCGAGATACTGAATGCGCTCGTCATCATGAATCGAGCCATCTTCTTCAACAACATCGATATTTCCCATGCCGTTTTCAACGACAAACAGCGGCTTCTGGTAACGATCGTACAGTTCGTTGAGCACAAAACGTAATCCCTGTGGATCCACTGGCCAGCCCCATGGTGTCTTTTTCAGATATGGGTTTGGAGCAGCCTGCTGTCCGCCAGTCGTCGTTGTATTTGGCGATCCTAACTATTAAATGTCAAGTGTAAATGCAGAGTAATCAGAAAAAAATCAGTTCTACCGTATGCAGGTACATTTGCCTTGATAGAGAAGGCAATCTCTGGATTACGTTTATGTTTTTTGGTAAAAATGGGCGCACTAAAAAGAACTTTACAGAATCAAAATTTCTGAAAGCGATTTCATGCGCTTGCTGTCAG
>CAJTLE010000037.1 GCA_910577085.1 uncultured Allobaculum sp.
GAGTGCGCCCATTTTTCGGTAATGCTAGTACCATATAAACGACAAAAACCTGTATCCAGATAAGACACAGGTTTAGACGTTATCATTCAAAAAAATAAATACAAAAGTCAATGAAACGAAACACTAGTGTTGTCAACAATCATTCCCATCATCGGATCATTGACCGCATCCCAGATTCTTGCCACGAAGAACAGAATACCGACAAATGCGGGTGCCAGGAATAAAGTATCGGTAAAATACAGCATCAGGAAGCTTCCAACCATGTTGCAGATTGCATCTTTACCGATAGCTCCGATACCAAAACAGTACTTCTCACGTGCTGAGACTTTTTTGTAGACCATACGGTCTGAACGGTTGTTATTCATAACAGACTCCTTTTTGAAACATGAAAGGCCTTTCTTGTTTTTATGGCTCAATATTAATCTGTAAACAAACTCTTTATGAGCAGGTTTTGACGGGAGAAACAGTCAAAATGTTGACTCTTTAAAGATCCACGTTTGAACAACTATGCAATGAATGGGTCTGCATGAAGAGTGATTTCCCACTACTTTTATAGTTTGGTCGGGATGTGAAACCGCTTTTTGTTTTGGGTAGCCACAAAAACTGATTTAAAAATAAAAAAAGAAGATGAATCAAGGCCGTATTAAGAAGTTTTCGGAAGTTTTTTTGAGAACTTGAGCAGTCAAAATGTTGAGAATAACGGTCCTGAGCGTTAGACCGATTCACAACTTCTCGCACCAGCCTGCGCTAAAAACAGTTTCAGTCAGAACGGATAGAGATGAACAAGCGAATTTTTCTATGAAGAAATTCGTAAAGAAATTCATGAAGTGATTCACAAAAAAGTAAAGAAAAAGCAGACCAGTGGTCTGCTCAGATATCCAGCCTCAGAGGCGTGAAAGAATTGATGATCCGGTCTGCAAAAATTCATCGACTGCAAGACAGGCCCCGCGTGATCACCTTCCTGTTTTTCTATGTATTATCGTGTCCTGTGTGATTTGGCCCGGATTTACCGTCATGTTCAGATTTCTGCTGCTTAATTCGCTTTTTTCGATTCTCCGTGTCGCCTGAACTGTTGAAGCAGCGCCATTGTGTAGGCGTGAGTTCAAACTGCCGTTTGAACGCTTTGGAAAAAACGAGTGAATCTGGATATCCGCATCGTCTGGCTATTTCGCCGATTTGCAGATCCGTGACGGCTAACAATTCTTTAGCTCTGGTAAGCCGGAAAAGAGACAGGTAATCTTTGGGCGACATATGGGTGTGTTTTTGGAACAGATGATAGAGGTAAGTCCGGTCAATGCCAATCTGTTCTGCAAGGTCCTGAATCTGCAGAGGCTCCATATAATGGTTTTGAATATACAAGATGCCTGTAGTCAGATATTCATTTCCATATGAAGGATCGAGATAATCCTGTAAAGAAAGATCAGCGGCAATCAGTGACAGGAATTCAAATAACAAAGATTGTCTTTGCAACTGCTGAGTAAGATTTGGAGTAGAAAAACGCAGGATTCCATCGACAACCTGCTGAATTTTTTCCAGATCGCTGCATTTTAAAATTGGGTTCTTTTTACTCAGTCCCATCGTTGACAGGTAGAATCCCGCACGCTCTCCGGAGATGCCGACCCATAAATATTCCCATGGATCCAAAAGGTCCGCTGCGTAGTGGGTAATTATATCTGGCTCAATCAAAAATCCTTGCCCAGCTTTTAAATGATATTCGCCTTCCTGACTTTTAAAAACACCTCTTCCTTTGGTCACCACATGAATCAAATATACTGGACGCACCGCCGGCCCATAAGAATGGCCTGGCTGGCAGACGGCTTTACCGGCAAAGCTGATTCGAATATCCTTAAACAGCTGCTCTTCAATGAGCAATACGTCAGATTGTTCCATAAAGAAATTATATAACTGATGCAATTTTGCTTTCATCTGTTTTCTGCAGGATTGCTTAAAAGAAATGTGAACAGCATTAAATCATTTAATACTGGACCTACCAACAATAATTAGATGCATTGATAGCGATAATGCATATTGGTTGTTTCAAATTGAATCCGCCTGCGTTCATCGAACTCTTTTCGCAGGACCGGCAAGTTCATCCTGCAAAAGAGAATAAGCCGAAATACAAAGCTAGCCGTTAATCGGCGATTAACGGCTAGCTTTGTAAGACTGTTCTGCATTCGATTTTTTCTCTGAACAGTTGAATCAGTGGTCCCATCAGGACTAGATTGCAGATCGTGCCGATTCCAACAAGGCTAAGCGGCTCTCCTCCAGAAGTGCAGAAGAAGAGAAGACCGGTCAAAATACAGCAGGTATCACATCCGATTCGAACTGCCCGATATGACAGATGCAGTTTTTGGCCTCCTGAGAGAATCAGATTCACTGCATCATAAGGAGCGACACCTTGTTCAGGGACCATATAAACGGCGACACCATAAGAAGCAAGGAAAATCGCTGCAGTCAGAATCACTAAACGCATGGCAATACCGATTTGATCTGCTACAGGAAAAAATGAGACAACAAAATCAGAAATATATCCGACAAATACCATATTCAAAATTGTTCCAATTCCAATCAGTTTTCTATTCAGAATGAGAATTGGTATCAGCAGAATGATATTCACTATCAGCTGACAGAACCCAAAGGATACACCCGCAAACCGGCTGACTCCTAAAGCCATTGTAGTAAAGGGATCTGCTCCATACAGTCTTGCCCGGAACAAACCACTGCCCATACCAATCAATACGACTCCAGCAGAAGTCATCAGAATGTCTTTGAATGAACAATGTGGAAAGAAGTGATTCACGATTAACAACCTCCTTGGTTGTCAAAAATAATAATGACTTTCCGCAGGTTCAAAAAGATTTTACTGTTGATTCGAGCAGTCGTTTTGATGAATTCAGTCACAGAGTTCAGCGTTTTTGGCAACCAGAAAGCCACAGGTTTCTATCCTGGATGATCAGAATATGGGGAAGCCAGCTCCATATTTCAGTCATATCAAGAATGGAAGCAGTCTGCACAGATTCAAAAAATGAAAAAAGCGGGGAATTCCCGCTTTATGTATGATCCAGTGTCTGCAGATCCTAACGCTTGAGCTGAATCTGAACCTGACTGGAATTGAGATCAAGAGTTGGCGTAATGATCGCCTGGATAGAATCTTTTGCTTTGTGGCCAAAATGTTTAAGCAGTGTCTGCCGGGTCACAATCCCAATAAAGATATCTCGGTCGTCTACCACTGGAACATAGTTCTGGTGAAGAGACTGATTGAGCAGATCGTCCAGCTCAATGTTGATATTGACAGCTGGCATGAAGTTCGGGCGGATCAGATCTTTAACCGTCGTATTGGACAATACACTGGCATCTGAACCATGCTCGAGAACATACCAGAGAAAGTCGCCTTCACTGACTGATCCAACATATTCGCCCGCTGCATTGATGACTGGAACCGCTGTGAAGCCATGTTTTTTCATCAGGTTCAGCGCTTCAGAAAGCGAAAGGGATTCATAGTAAAACTGCAGATCTTTCTTGAATTTTAAAAAGAATACAACGTTTTCGTTCATAGAATTCCTCTTTTCATCTTCTATTGTAGACAAGACTGGCGGAAGAATTAACAGCTAAATATGGGAAAGCGACTAAATAAAATTAATGTTTTCTAAAATTGAAACCGCTTTTCTGAACTTTTAATGAACGTTTCACCACGATATTTACAATTAAAACCATTCATGATCTGCTATATGAACAGAAAATGAATAAAGTTAGAATAAACGGGAGGAAAGAAGAAAAGCTGCACCTTTGCTTCTTAAACTTTACAGACGCAACGACTCTTTTGGCGGCATGAAGATCGGCAATGCGCTTTGATGCAGTCCTGCAAAGGGTGGCTCAAACGAGCCGGCAGTCTGGAAGTCCTCTGGATTTCAATCTGTCAGGAAAGGAATTTGGATATGAATGCAGTATTGATTGTGGATGAGCGCAATGGTCTGGCTTTCAATCATCGCCCCCCAAGTCGGGATGGGGCGTTGATGGAAGATCTGAAAACGCAAATTGATGGGCCTTTATATGCGACATCCTATTTTGGCCGGATGGCCAGCCGGTATGGTCTGGATGTGTGTGAAGACCAGCCGGAAAATGAGGAAGACTGGGTTTTGTTTGATCATGACCCGACGCCCGAAGAGGCAGAAAAAATCAATAAAATTCTCCTTTACCGGTTTATGGATGTGTATTATCCGGCAGATGAAAGGCTGAGCCTGGATCTGTCTGATTTTACGATCGAAGAGGAGATGAGTTTTGAAGGAACATCGCACGATGAAATTGTGCGGGAGGTGCTCGTTCGCAATGCGGCCTGAACGACCAATGTTTAAAAAAGGACTTGCTTTTCTGTTAGGCCTTGGGCTGATCTTCAACCTGAGTGCCTGCTCAAGCAAGTCCGCCAATCCATCACCCACTCCGCCTGTTTCGCAGACAACGGAAGTCACCTCTCCAGAAGCAAGCAGCCAGCCTGCTCCTTCTGAGCTGCCTTCAGGCAGCCAGTCTGTTCCATCGGAACTTCCTTCAGTTGAATCCCTGGAGCAGGCGCCAACAGTTCAGACAACACCTGGCGCTTCTGGTCCGATTACACTGGACCAGATTCCGCCTTATTCTGGCGAGCCCTATATAGCGGTTCATGATAACGTTCCGTACTTTGATGCAAACGAAATCACAAGCGAGGCGTTCACCCAGTTTTTTGATCTGGACAGCCTGGGTCGGGTCACTTTAGCGTATGGAAGTCTTGGCCCGGAAACTTTGCCATCGGGCAAGCGCGGGGATATTTCCAGCGTGCAGCCAACGGGCTGGGTCCAGACTCCTTATGATTTCATCACCGATGGCGGCTATCTCTACAACCGCTGCCACTTAATTGCCTGGTCATTATCCGGTCAGAATGATAACCCGAAAAATCTGATGACGGGAACGCGCTATTTCAATATCGATGGCATGACGCCTTTTGAAAATATGGTTCGTGACTATATCAAAGAAACAGGCAACCATGTGATGTATCGGGTAACGCCAATGTTTTCCGGCAATGATCTGGTTGCCCGCGGCGCTTTGATTGAAGGTTATTCCGTCGAAGACCAGGGAGAAGGCGTTGAATTCTGCGTCTTTGCCTACAATGTCCAGCCGGGGGTAACCATTGATTACGCGACTGGAAACAACCAGCCAGGCGACCCAATGGGAGCTCAGAGCACGCAGACGGCAGATCCAAATGTTGCCAACTATGTGCTCAACGCCAAGACCCACAAGTATCACCGGCCGGATTGTGCCAGTGCCACGGATATGAATCCGGAAAACCGTCAGGATGTGACCATGACCAAAGCGGAAATCGAAGCGATGGGTTATGAGCCCTGCAAGCGGTGCGATCCCTGATCCTGAAGGATCCAAATTGGATACAATTTAAAACACTCAAATAGCCAAAACCCTCGAAAGAGTTTTAGCCAGAAGATATGGCTTTCTTCTTTCAAGGGTTTTTCTTTGGGAAATGGAACAGGAAAAAGAACTCAGGCAGTCTGGCGGGCAATCAGCACCGGATCTACCTGGATATGAACAGGTGCACTGGGATTTTGTGGTCTTCTTTGTTTGGATTGATGAATCTGTTCAAGAAGAATGTCCATGGCTTTTTCAATCATTTCCTCTTTTTTCTGTGCGACAGTCGTGATGCCCACAATTGCTTCGGCAGAAGCGGCTGTTCCATCAAAACCAATAAGTTTGTAGGTATCGGGCAGATGGCCGTATTTGCGGATAATCTGGTTTAAGAAGAGATTGGCATAGGTATCATTGGCCAGGAAAACGCCTTTGACTTTATCCGGATCAAATTGGCTTTCGATATCCTCGAAGATCGACTTGAAATTTTCCTGGAGTTCGTGATAGGAATTTCCGCTCACACATTTGTAAATTGCAGGCGTCTGGTTTCGTTCCTTTAAATAGTCTTCAAAACTGGTGATTCGTTTATAGGTCGGGGACTCTGGATCGACATCAACATTGATATGGATATAGAAGTCACATTGATCTTCCAGAAGTCTTTGGGCAGCTAATCGTCCGCCGACTGCATTATCCGTGTCGACACTGGAAATGGCTTTGGCTTCCCGCTCAATGGCAACCACTGGAATGTTCAACTGGGCCAGTTCCTGGCTGGGCATAGAAGAGGACAGAACGATCAGTCCCTCGATCTGGTAAGCCAGCAGTTCATGAATATATTTGCGATCTGCTTCCGCACTGGAGTTACCGGGAAAAACAATGAATTTAAAGCCGTATTTTTCATAGGTAGCCAGAATCAGGTCCAGCATTTCTGCATAGTAATTGAGATACAGATTGGGAATGAGAACTCCGATAAATTCACTTTGGCCACTGGCGAGAATTTTTCCAAGTTTGTTCTCCTGATAATTCAGATCTTTCAGCGCTTTCTGAATAATCTCCTGGTTTTCGAGCGTCAGGGAATCAGGGTTATTAAAAAAGCGGGAAATGGTGGTTTTTGAAAAACCGGTATATTTGGCAATATCTGCGAAGGTGACTCTTTTTTTCATCAGAAATTTCCTTTCATTGCAAGGTGACGGTGACTGGGACTCGATTTCTGTTTTCAGCTTTCGATTCCAATATGGTTAGAGTAAGCGCAAGCCTCTCAAAAATCAACAATAAAGTAACCGGTTCTCTTTATTTAGATAAAGCAAAGTAACCGGTTATACAAATTTGCGAAAAATTCGATTTCTCTCTTGACACCCATCAGTGTAAACCCTATCATCTAAGTAAAGTAACCGGTAACTTAACCGATAACTTGACCGGTAACTTTAGAAGGAAACAGAGGAGAACATATGAGAAAGCGATTCAAAGTTTTATCGTCAGCCCTGCTTGCTTCAAGCCTTTTGTTGAGTGGGTGCTCCTCAAAAAAGGTGGAGCCAGGCAGTAAGCCCGGATATGACGAAGGGGAAGAGTATTTGAGCATGTGGGTTCATGTGATTGAAGATACCGATGAAGGCCGTGCCTATCGGCAGTCGGTGAATGAATTCAATGAAAAATATGATGGTCAGTACTTTGCGGATGTGGAATTCGTTCCGCGTAACGATTCCGGCGGAGGCTATTCGGACAAGATCAACGCTTCGGTTATGTCCGGAGATCTGCCCGATGTCCTTACGGTAGATGGACCAAACATAGCCGCCTATGCAGCCAATGGCATCATCCAGCCATTAAGCGAACTGAGCGAAGAAGAAACCTCCATCTATCTTCCCTCGATTCTGGATCAGGGAACCTATGATGGAAAACTCTACGCTCTGGGTGCCATGGAATCCTCGGTTGGGATGTACTACAACAAGGACATTCTTGAAAAAGCCGGGGTAGAAGTTCCGGATGGAGATCATCCCTGGACCTTCAGTGAATTTCTCGATGTGCTTGAAAAGGTAAAGCCCATTACAGATGAACTGAATGGATACCCACTGGCGATGTCCTTTCCAGTGGGGGAAGCAACCATTTACTATTACGCACCATTCTTCTGGTCGAATGGGGGTGACTTCGTCGATGAAACAGGTCTGGAAGCAGAAGGATACTTCAACAGCGAAGCCAACAAAGAAACGCTTGAATACTTCAAGACTCTGGTTAATAAAGGATATATGTCCAGTGTCGAAATTCCAGATCTGTTTGAAAGTGGACGCGCAGCCTTCAAATTTGATGGGGCCTGGGAAGTCAACACGATCTATAACAACTATCCGGACATCCAACTGGGGGTCGCCCCTTATATTGTTGGCGATGACTGGAATGGTCAACGATACACGCCAACTGGATCCTGGGCCTATGCCGCAAGCAGTGCCACCAAAAACCTGGAAGGAGCAACCAAGCTTGTTCAATACATGAGTGGCGTCGAAAGCGGAAAAACGCTGAATGAACTGACCAACTCTCTGCCATCCACCTATGAAGCCTTTGACCAGACAGAGATTTTCTCAACCGATGAAAACTACAAAGCGCTGTATGAGCAGCTATCCAAATACGGTCATCCGCGTTCCATTACGCCAGCCTATCCACAGGTTTCCACCAGCGTGCAGCAGGTTCTCGAAAATACCGTTATCTCAGGACATGATGCGCAAAGTGAACTCGATAAAGCAGTGGACAAGATCGAAAATAAGCTGAAGCGCTATGCCAGCTGAGAAATGGCAATCCAGAAACTGGATATCCGATTCAAAACAATTTGAGGTAGAAAAATGAAAAAGAAAACGCAGTCGTTAATGGGAATGGCGTTTTTTGGACCGGCACTGGTCTTGCTTGCCATCTTCCTGTTTATTCCGATGATTCTGACTTTGATCTTCAGTTTTACCGATTTCTTCGCACTCAACCCAAGCCTCACGCATTTTACCGGCCTGGACAACTATATTGAGCTGTTCAAAAACGAAGAATTCGTTCTTGCCTTCTGGAACACGATCAAATTTGTATTGATCATTGTTCCCTTCCAGTGCGGAGGAGCTCTGGGCCTGGCTTTGTTGATTAACAAGGTCGCCTATTGCAAGAAGTACTTTAAAGTAGCCTTCTTCATCCCGGTTGTCATGTCACTGGCCGTTGTCTCCAACTTATGGATCCAGATTTATTCGCCAGAAGGTATTCTCAACGCTATCCTGTCCTTTTTTGGCATTCCGGCCCAGCCCTTTATCCATTCGGCATCTCAGGCACTGCCTTCGGTTGCTTTCATGTCCGTATGGCAGGGCGTTGGTTATCAGATGATTATTTTTCTGGGAGCCCTGCAGGGCATCAACCCAGCTTTATATGAGGCAGCCGAACTGGATCACACCAGTGCCTGGCGCAAATTTGTGGACATCACGCTTCCCGAAATCAAACCAATCTGCGTGTTTGTCTTTATCACTGTCACAATCGGTGCCTTCAGAATGATCGTTCAGCCGATGGTTATGACCGGTGGTGGTCCATCCATGTCAACATACACCGTTGTTTATGACATTTATCAGACAGGTACCGTGAACTGGGAAATCGGTATGGCCAGCACGATGGCCATGGTCTTCGCTGCCTTCGTCATGCTGCTGACCGCAGTTCAGAACAAACTGACTGCTGATAAAGAAGAAGTAACAGAATCCCCAAAGAAAAGACTTTTCCAGTTTGGAAAAACATTAGAAGAAGACGAGGAGGCTTCCTATGTTGAACAAAGCACAGAAGCGTAAACAGATTGTTCTGACCGTGCTGATGATCGCGGCATCGCTGCTCTTTCTGTTTCCAGTAATCTGGTTGATCTGCAACTCGTTTAAAACGGATGCGCAGATTACCGCCGATATGAACAGCATCCAGGCATTCATGCTGCCGGGATGGAATGAAAACTTCTTTAAAAACTACACCGATATTCTGTTTGGCACCAAATTTGTCCGCTATGTCGGAAACACCCTGCTTTATGCAGCCATTCTGATTGTCCTTGGCATCATCGTGAATGGTCTTGCCGGCTATGCCCTGGCTAAAATCAAATTCCCGGGTCGCGATAAGTGGATCATGATCATACTGCTTTTGATGATTGTGCCAATGGAAACGATCATTACGATTCACTTCCTGTTTATTGCCAAAATGGGACTGCTCAATACTGTGATTGGCTATATCCTGCCGGGCATTGTCAACCCCTTCAACATCTACCTGTTCCGGCAGACATTTATGGCACTGCCCGACGATGTATATGAAGCCGCTCAGCTCGATCACTGCTCCCCGATCCGTTATTTCTTTACGATGGTTCTGCCGATGAGCAAGAGCATTGTTGCCACGGTAGCCGTCTTCACTTTCCTGGGTGTCTGGAACGACTACCTCTGGCCATCCTTAGTCTTTACTTCTGGAGATCTGCTGACCGCTCAGATTGGTCTGAACGCGATTACCTCCAATGACAATGTAACAACCGGCATGACGCTGGCTGTGATCACGATGATCACAATCCCTGTAATTCTTATCTATGCGTTCTTCTCCAAACAGATTGTTGAAGGCGTAATGACCACTGGTGGAAAGGAAGGTTAATTCTCATGGCATTCATTGAACTCAAAAACATCGACAAACGGTATAAAGGAAACGAAAAAAACTCTGTTACAGATTTCTCACTTGAAATTGAAGAGGGTGAATTTGTCGCCTTCGTCGGACCATCCGGCTGTGGAAAGTCTACAACGCTGCGCATGATCGCTGGCTTTGAAGAGATTACCAATGGCGATCTGTATATTGATGGTAAGAAAATGAATGAAGTAAAACCAGGCGATCGCGGAATTGCCATGGTCTTCCAGAACTATGCACTCTATCCCCATATGACGGTAGAAAAGAACATCTCCTATGGTCTGAAAAACATGAAAGTACCAGCCGATGAAATCAAGAAGAAAACGGACTGGGCTGTAGAGATTCTCGGTCTGGAAGAATACCGCAAACGCAAACCGAAAAATCTCTCTGGTGGTCAGCGTCAGCGTGTGGCTTTAGGGCGGGCTATTGTGAAAGATTCCAAGCTCTTCTTAATGGATGAACCCCTGTCCAACCTGGATGCCAAACTGCGTGTATCCATGCGCAACGAAATCTCCCAGCTGCACAAAAAACTGAAAAACACCACGATTTACGTCACCCATGACCAGGTGGAAGCCATGACGATGGCGGATCGCATTGTCCTGATGAAAGATGGTGTGATTCAGCAGGTCGGCAAGCCAATGGATCTGTATGAACATCCAGATAACGTCTTTGTTGCTGGCTTTATCGGCAGCCCGCAGATGAATTTCTTCCCGGTTCAGGTTGCGGATAACACGCTGATTTTTAAAGATGGTCTGAAATATGAACTGAATCCTGAACAGGCCAGACTTTTAGCGGGCAAAAAAGAAGCCATCATGGGCATCCGTGGTGAGGATATCAAGTTCTCGGATCTGTATATCAGCCAGGATCCCCAAAATCTGATGCAGTCTGTGATTACCAATACGGAAGTCATGGGCAATGAAAATAATCTCTACTTTGATCTGGCTGGCCAGAATGTTGTGGCCCGTGTTGATAAATACGAAATCTGCCATGAAGGCGATAAACGAGACTTTGTCTTTGTCCCTGAAAAAATGCATTTCTTTGATGCAGCCACTGAGAAGGCAATTGTCTGAGCAGGAACGATACAATGACATCAGAAGTAAACTTTGAAACAATGACCGAATTTCAACCAACACCAGAATTAAATCAGGCGCGACAGTTTGAAACTGAACATCGTACTCCAGCAGACCAGCAGCCGGCGTTTCACTTAACTCCGGCTGTGGGCTGGATGAATGATCCCAATGGATTTTCATCTTACAACGGCCAGGTCCATCTGTTTTACCAGTACCATCCGTATGCCAATCAATGGGGACCGATGCACTGGGGCCACCAGGTCAGCGAGGATCTGATGGTCTGGAAACAGAAACCGGCGGCCTTGGCTCCGGATCAGCCTTTTGACAAAGAGGGCTGCTTTTCCGGAACGGCCGTTTCCAGTGAGCAAGGCCATGTGCTGGTGTATACCGGCTGCGCCCATGGAAAACAAAACCAGTGTCTGGCCATTGGCGATGGGAAGAATTATGTCAAATTCGATGCCAACCCAATTCTTTCCAAATCGGCCTTGCCGCAGGGATATTCGGATGTAGACTTCCGGGACCCGAAACTCTGGAAAACGAAAGAGACCTGGTATCTGGCAGCCGGGATTCGAAATCCTGAAAAGAAAGGAGAAGTGATTCTGTTTTCCAGCCCCAATCTGAAAGACTGGACGTATGAATCCATCCTGCTTTCTTTTGATGGAACCAATGGCCAGATGCTGGAATGTCCGGATGTCTTCATGCTTGAAGACCAGCCCATGCTGATCTGCTCGCCACAGAATATGCATGCCCAGGGTTATGAGTTCCACAATGGTCATAACAGTGTCTATGTTCCTGGCCATCTCAATCAAAGTCTGGAAACCTCTCAGTTTTTCCAGAACGAGGCCAGACAACTGGATTATGGACTGGATTTTTATGCCCCGCAGACGACGCTTTTAGAAGATGGACGGCGGGTGCTGATGGGATGGATGTCTTCATGGAGTGCCCCGATTCTTTCTTCCAGTCAGAATTGGACTTCGCAGATGACTCTGCCGCGGGAATTATCGTTCAGACAGGGAAGACTGATTCAAAAGCCGATTCGTGAAATTGAAAACTGGTACAAAGAAACGATCCACATCGAGAATATCCATCTGGACGGATCCTATCAGGATAGACGGATGAGCGGCCGGTATTTTGATATGACAATTCAATTTTCAAAACCAGCTCACAATTTTGTTCTGGATCTGGCCTGTGATGTTGCCCACAAAACAACCTTCACAATTGATGCGGCAAAAGGCTGTATGGAAATGGATCGAACATATTGCGGCATGGAAGATGATTATGTGGCCGTTCGCAAAGCTGTCCTTCCTGAAAATGGAGTGCATGAGCTTCGGGTCATTATGGACCTTTACTCCATTGAAATTTTTGTCAATGAGGGGGAAATGGTTCTTTCCACGGTTCTTCCTACGCCATCGCAAGCCGACCTGATTGTGCTGCATGGTCAGGATGAAGAGATGACGATCGATTTTCACACCATGGATGTAGAAAAGCTGCGTCACGAAAAAGCAAAAGTCGATTGAGGCTGAAAAGAAGACTAGAACGAAAAGAAGATAAGGCTAAAAAGAAAATAAGATCGAAAAGAGGGAAAAGTTCCTGCTGTTCGCCCCTGAAAAAGTGGTTTTGCCCTTTGCCCCCTGAGGACAGAATCCGGAAATTGATCAAAAACAGGCCAGGAACAGATCGCAGCAGACCCGAACAGAGGAGAAAATCCGCAAATTTGTAAGTCTTACATTCTTTGGAAAATCGATCTTAACCACAATCTGAATCTGACGAAAACTCCCTGAAATCAGGGAGTTTTCGTTCGTTCAGGATAATATGGAACCTATAACTTTCAAAGAGTGATGTCAGTCTTTCGAAAGGATCTTGTTTTTGGGGTTGGCTATGCTACAATACTGAAGATTTAGATGTCTGAACATCAGGGAGGAAAGCAGATGAATAAAAAATCGCTGTTAACCATGAAGGATCTCTCCAATGCTGAGATTCTCGATTTACTCAATGATGCGAAGGCTTTTTCTAGTTCTCATTCAGATTGGCAGTTACCTGTTTCTAATCAGGTTCTCACTGCTAATCTTTTTTTTGAGCCTTCGACACGAACACACTACTCATTTCTGAGCGCCGAAAAGCAGTTAGGACTGCCGACGGTCGACTTCAATCCGGAAACATCTTCCTTAACTAAAGGAGAATCACTCTACGACACCGTCCGGACCTTTGAAGCGGTCGGCTACCAGCTGCTGGTCATCCGCCATCCGCAAGACGACTATTTCAAAGAACTTGAATCCATTCAGGTCCCGATTATCAATGCCGGGGATGGAAAGGGCAACCACCCCAGCCAGTGCCTGCTCGACCTGTTAACGCTCTACAACGAATTCGGCCATCTCGATGGTCTGAATATCCTGATCTGCGGCGATGTTGCCCACAGCCGCGTGGCTGCAAGCGATAAAGAAGCCCTTGAACGCTTTGGCAGCACGGTTCGCTTTGCCGGACCAAAAGAATGGGAGCGGGAAGGCTATCCATTCTCCGATTTCGATGAAAGCGTCGAATGGGCGGATGCGATCATCATGCTGCGCATCCAGTGGGAACGCGGCGCCAAGCTGGAAAGCCTGGAAGGGAAAGACTATCTCGAACAGTACGGCCTGACCAAAGAGCGCTATGCGCGCATGAAAGACCATGCGATTCTGATGCATCCAGCCCCCGTTAACCGCGGTGTGGAAATCGACACGGATCTGGTCGAAGCCCCCAAAAGCCGCATCTTTGAACAGATGCATAACGGCATGTTAGTGCGCAAGGCCATCGTCAAACGTGCTTTAGGCCTGCCGCCCTTTGGAAGGAGCGAAGCGTAATGAAGACATTGATCACCAACGTCAAGATTTTCTACAACCACGCCCTGCAGCCAGCCGAAATGCTCTTTGATGAACAGGAAATTCTGGCCATCGAACCCAGAATTGATCTGGAAGCGATGGGCCTGGATCCAGAAGAAGTTCAGGTCGTTGATGGAAATGGACTGGCTGTCCTGCCAGGTCTTGTAGATACCCATGTTCATCTGCGTGAGCCGGGCCACAGTGAAAAAGAAACGATCGCCTCCGGAACAGCCGCAGCGGCTGCCGGGGGATTTACCACGATCTTTGCGATGCCAAACGTTCTGCCTTTTCCCTCGACCCCTGAGGTGATGAAGGACTATCTGGTCCTGATCGAAAAAGACAGCCGCATCCGTACCATCCCGTTTGCGACGATTACTGTCGATGAAGCCGGAGCAAAACCGGTGGACTATACGGCCATGAAGAAAATGGGGATTATCCGCTTCTCGGATGATGGCGTTGGTGTGCAGTCCGATGCGATCATGAATGAAGCCATGGAAAAAGCGGCCAGAGCTGGCGTTCTGTTTTCCTGCCATACCGAAGATATGAACTATCGTCAGCCGGGTGCAAGTGTCCACGCTGGTGAAATGGCCAAAGAAAACGGCTGGATCGGCATTCCAAGTGAATGCGAAAGCGAACAGCTCAAACGCGACCTGCGCCTGGCCGGTAAGCATGGTCTGCGTTACCATGCCGATCACATCTCCGCCAAGCAGAGTGTTCAGGCTTTGCATGCGGCCAAAGCGGTTGGCTATCCGGTCAGCGCCGAAGTCACTGCACACCATCTGCTGCTCGAAGAAAACGATGTGCAGGGACCAAACTGGAAAATGAACCCCCCGCTGCGCAGTCATGAAGACCGCATGGCGTTAATTGAAGGTCTGGAAAATGGCGATCTGGATTTTATCGCCAATGACCATGCCCCCCACACGGCTGAAGAAAAGAATCGTCCGATGGATAAAGCACCTTTTGGCATCGTCTCACTGGAAACGGCTTTTCCTCTCTTATATACGGAATTTGTCCACAACCAGGGACGCTGGTCTTTGCGTCAGCTGATCGAGTGGATGGCTGAAAAACCAGCGGCTGCCTTTGGTCTGGAAAAAACCGGAAAACTGGAAGCCGGCTATCGTCCGGATTTCTTCCTGGCTGATCTGCAGGCCAATGAAGTGATCGATCCTGAAAAATTCCTTTCCAAAGGTCACAACACCCCATTTGCCGGCTGGCCAAGTGTGGTCCGCATTGAGCAGACCTGGTTTGAAGGCCGCCCGGTTTTTGAACGAAACAACTGATTGTGCAGGATTGAATCACCATAACTATGCATAGTGATGCAAAACAGGATAGAAGAATGATCGTCTTTCAAGACTGGTCCTTTGGACCGGACTTGGGACGTACAATAGAAATACCCGGCTCGATTTTGAGCATTTGACAGGGTATCAATGATTACAGCTTTCAATCGTAAAACGAAGGAGGACTCGTATGGACAGACTGCTTGTACTGGAAGATGGAAGTGTATGGAAGGGCAAAAGCTTTGGCTCAGATGACTTCCGCGTCGGTGAACTGGTGTTTAACACCTCAATGACCGGCTACCAGGAAATTCTGACCGACAATTCTTACTGTGGACAGATCATCATGATGACCTACCCACTGATTGGCAACTATGGCATCAACCGCGACGACTGGGAAAGTATTGAAACCGCAGCGTTCGGCCTGGTGGTCAAAGACTTATGTGAAAACTATTCGAACTGGCGTGCTGATGAAACGCTCGATGCTTTCTGTAAATCCCAGGGAATCCCGGGCATTTACGGGGTTGATACCCGGGCTATTACCCGCCGTATTCGTGATAAGGGAACCATGAAAGCAATCATGGCCAATGCCGATGCAAATGTGGATGCTCTGGTCGCAATGCTTCGTCAGAGTGAGCCGCTGCACGATCAGGTGCGCCGCGTTTCTTCGACCAAACTGTATTCCGTTCCAAACCGTGGACCAAAAGTTGTGGTCATGGACTTTGGATGCAAACTGAGCATTATCCGTGAGCTTTCTGAGCGGGGATGTGACATCGTGGTTGTTCCATGGAACACCGATGCCAAGACGATCTTAAGTTTCCGTCCAGATGGTGTCATGCTCACCAACGGCCCTGGCGACCCAACCGATGTGCCAGAAGCCATTGAAACGATCCGCAACCTGATTGGCCAGGTTCCAATTTTTGGTATCTGCCTGGGTCACCAGCTGATCAGCCTGGCCTGCGGCGCAAAAACTTACAAGCTGAAATTTGGTCATCGCGGGGGCAACCATCCAGTTGTCGATCTGCGCGACGGTCATGTGGAAATCACCAGCCAGAACCATGGCTATGCGGTGGATGTCGATTCTTTGAAAGACACAGACCTGGTCATGACCCATCAGGCGTTAAACGATAAATCCTGTGAAGGGCTTGCCCACACCAAATATCCGGTGTTCAGCCTCCAGTTCCATCCGGAAGCCAACGCCGGCCCGAATGATTCCAAAGGAACATTCAATGAATTTGTAGAACTGATCAAAAACGAAAAGGAGAAGAAGAATGCCTAGAAGAGAAGACCTGAAAAAAATTCTGGTGATTGGTTCTGGTCCGATTGTCATCGGCCAGGCCGCTGAATTTGACTACGCTGGCACCCAGGCGTGCCAGTCGCTGCGTGAAGAAGGCTATGAAGTCATTCTGATCAACTCCAACCCGGCCACCATCATGACGGACTCCGTCGTTGCTGACCAGGTTTACATCGAACCATTAACGCTTGATTTTGCCAAACGCGTTATTTATAAGGAAAGACCAGATGCCATTTTAGGTTCTCTGGGCGGCCAGACAGGTCTGAACCTGGTTGTTGAACTGGCTGAAGACGGCATCCTGGATGAATATGGCGTTGAAATTCTGGGGACTGACCTGCACGCGATCAACCGCGCCGAAGACCGTGAACTCTTCCGTGCTCTGATGCGTGAAATCAATGAACCAGTCCCAGAAAGTGACATCGTCCACACTGTGGATCAGGCCGTTGAATTCTGTAACAAGCAGGGCTATCCAGTTGTTGTCCGTCCTGCCTATACGCTGGGTGGTACTGGCGGTGGTTTTGCGAACAATGAACATGAACTGCGCAAAATCTGCGATGCCGGTCTGAAAATTTCCCCAGTTCATCAGTGTCTGATTGAACAGTCGATTGCCGGCTGCAAAGAAATCGAATATGAAGTTATGCGCGATGCCAATGACTCTGCCATCGTTGTCTGCAACATGGAAAACGTCGATCCAGTCGGCATCCATACCGGTGACTCCATCGTTGTCGCTCCAGTCCAGACATTAACGGACCGCGAAAACCAGATGCTGCGCTCGGCCTCCTTAAAGATTATCCGTGCCCTGAAGATCTGCGGCGGCTGTAACGTTCAGCTCGCTCTGGATCCTGAAAGCTTTAAATACTATGTCATCGAAGTCAACCCACGTGTATCCCGTTCCTCCGCCCTGGCCAGTAAGGCAACCGGGTATCCAATTGCCCGCATTTCCGCAAAACTGGCTGTTGGTCTGACCCTCGATGAAATCATCAACCCGATTACCCGCACGTCCTACGCCTGCTTTGAACCAGCGATTGACTACGTGGTCTCCAAATTCCCACGTTTCCCATTTGATAAGTTTGCCAATGCGGACCGCCGCCTGGGCACCCAGATGAAAGCCACCGGTGAAATCATGTCCATCGGCCGTACCTTTGAAGAATCCTTCTTAAAAGGTATCCGTTCACTGGAGATGAAAGTCGACCATCTGGAAATGAAAGAAATGGCGGACATGAGCCAGGATGGACTGATGGATCTGATTAAAAAACAGGACGACCGCCGCATCTTCGCCATCGCCCAGTGGATCCGCAACAGCAGTGCTTCTCTTGAAGAAACCATTGAAGAGCTGTTTGATGTAACCAAGATCGACCGCTTCTTCCTGTACCACATTGTGCATATTCTCCGTCTGGAAAAACAGATGAAAGAACATCCAATGGATGTGGAAGTGCTCAGCACCCTCAAACAGAACGGTTTCTCGGATTCCTACATTGCCAGAAGCTGGAATACAACGCCAAAAGCCATTTACGATCTGCGCCATGAAGCCGGTATTATCCCGGTTTACAAAATGGTTGATACCTGCGCGGGCGAGTTTACATCCGCTACCCCATATTTCTACTCGACTTACGAGCAGGAAAACGAATCGATCCCAAGTGAGAACAAGAAAATTGTCGTTCTTGGTTCCGGCCCAATTCGAATTGGTCAGGGTGTCGAGTTCGACTACGCAACCGTACACTGCGTGGAAACGCTGCGCAAAGCCGGCTATGAAGCCATCATTATCAACAACAACCCGGAAACTGTCTCCACTGACTTCTCGATTTCCGACAAACTGTATTTCGAACCACTGACAACAGAAGATGTCATGGAAGTTATCGATCTGGAAAAACCAGAAGGCGTCATCGTTCAGTTCGGTGGTCAGACCGCCATCAACCTGGCGGCTTCGCTGGCCGAACATGGGGTGAAGATTTTAGGAACGAGTCTGGAAAGCATTGATAAAGCCGAAGACCGTCACGAATTTGAAGCCATGCTCCATCAGCTCAACATCCCACAGCCACAGGGTGAAACGGCACTGACTGTTGATGAAGCGCTCGAAATTGCCAGCCGCATCGGTTACCCGGTTCTGGTTCGTCCTTCCTATGTACTGGGCGGCCGCGCCATGCAGATTGTCCATAACGATGACGAACTGCGTGTCTACATGGCTAATGCTGTAAAAGAAATCTCCCATGACGCACCAATTCTGGTCGACAAGTACATCGTCGGTAAAGAGCTGGAAATTGATGCGATTGCCGATGGCGAGCATGTCTATATTCCAGGCATCATGGAACACATCGAACGTGCCGGTGTTCACTCCGGTGACTCGATTTCTGTTTACCCGCCGCAGACGATCAATGATGAAGTCAAAGCAACCATCATCGACTACGCAACCCGCATCGGTGAAGGTTTTGGATTCATCGGACTGTACAATATTCAGTTCATCGTCGATCATAACAATCAGGTATATGTTCTGGAAGTTAATCCACGATCCTCAAGAACCGTGCCATTCCTGTCCAAGATTACAGGCGTTCCGATGTCCCACATCGCAGCCATGGCTGTTTTAGGCCACTCGATCGAAGAACAGGGATACACCCCAGGCTATCGCCCAGAAGAAAAGAACCGTGTATTTGTCAAGGCTCCAGTCTTCTCCTTTGCCAAACTGCGCTCGGTAGATACCGTGCTCGGACCGGAAATGAAGTCGACCGGTGAAGCCTTAGGTTCTGATGTCAGTCTGGAAAAAGCGCTGTATAAAGCCCTGGTTGCCGCCGGCATTCAGGTCAGCCCTCATGGCAACATCCTCTTTACGATTGCTGATCGCGATAAAGAAGAAGCTCTGCCACTGGCAAAACGGGCGGCCAACATCGGTTATGGTCTGTACGCTACCCATGGAACCGCCAAGTTCTTCCGCGAAAATGGTCTGTTTGTCCATGAAGTCGCCAAGATCGAAGAAGAAGGCAATCTGCCAACGGTAACCGAGATCATCCGTGATGGCAAGGTGAACTTTGTCGTCAACACGATGAGCCGGACTTCCCGCAAAAACGAAGATGACGGCTTCGTTATCCGTCGTGTCTCCTCGGAAAACGGCATCTTCTGTATGACTGCCCTCGATACAACCAATGCCCTGATGAAAGTTCTTGAGTCACTTTCGTTCTCGATGATTTCCATGAACGAGATGGGGAAATAAAACATTATGAAATTATCCAACGCAAAGATTCTTTCCAACACGCCCATTGCCAAAGATATTTACCGGATGGAACTCGCCTGCGACTTTGCGGGTGAGGCCAGACCTGGACAGTTTGTCCAGGTCGGCCTGCCCGGCTATGAAGTCCGTCGTCCAATTTCCATCTCCTGGACCGGTCCGGATACGATCCGTCTGGTCTATAAAATCATGGGCAAAGGCACTGCACTGATGAGTACGTTTGAACCAGGTCTTGAATTATCCCTGCTTGGCCCGCTGGGCACTGGCTTTCCAATCGTCAAACGCGATGAAGTCGTTCTGCTTGGCGGTGGTGTAGGCACTCCACCTCTGCTTTTGACAGCTAAAGCCTATCTGGATGCCGGTGTGAAAGTGAATGTTGCTCTTGGTTTTAACACCAAAGACGAAGTCTTCTACGCCAGTGAATTTGAACAGTTAGGCCTCACCCCGATTATCTGCACGATGGATGGTTCGGTTGGTGTCAAAGGCACCGTGCTGGATGGTCTGAAAGCCAACAACATCGACTGTCCATTTGTTCTGGCCTGTGGTCCGCTGCCAATGCTGCGTGCCATTCAGAACACATACACTGAAGGATACATTTCCTTAGAATCCCGCATGGGCTGCGGCTTTGGTGTCTGCCAGGGCTGTGTGCTTGTGGATAAAAACGGTATGCCGGTCCGTGTCTGCAAGAATGGGCCTGTCTTCCCGATTGGAAAGGTGGTCTTATAATGGATCTGTCCGTTTCTTTACCAGGTCTGAACCTGAAAAACCCGATCATTCCGGCCTCCGGAACCTTTGGATATGGCCGTGAATTTGCAATGTTGTACGATCTTGGCGTTTTAGGCGGCTTTGTCACCAAATCCGTTACGCTTGATGCCCGCATCGGCAACGCCCAGCCCCGCATTGGCGAAGCGCCATCTGGCATGCTCAATGCGATCGGTCTGGAAAACAAAGGCGTTGAATTCGTCCGTTTGCGCGAAGTTCCATTCCTGGAAAAGCAGAACACCGAGGTCATTGTCAGCATTGCCGGCAGCTCCGTTGAAGAATATGGCGAAGTTGTTTCGCATCTGACGGGCGTTGACTGCATCAAAGCCTTTGAGCTCAACATCTCCTGCCCGAACGTTGCCCATGGCGGCATGGCCATCGGCACCGATCCAGAAGCAGCCGCAATGGTTGTCCGGATCGTAAAACAGGTTGCGGATAAACCTGTCTATGTCAAATTGTCTCCAAACGTAACCGACATCGTGAAAATCGCTCAGGCTGTTGAACAGGCTGGTGCTGATGGTCTGGTTATGATCAATACCCTCATGGGTCTGCGTATGGATTTACGCACCGCCAGACCATTGCTTGGCAATGTCACTGGTGGTCTGTCCGGTCCTGCCATTAAGCCAATCGCATTGCGTATGGTTTATCAGGTCGCTCAGAATGTCAATATTCCAATCATTGGCTGCGGCGGCATCAGCACGGCTGAAGACGTGCTTGAATTCCTGTATGCCGGAGCAAGTGCAGTCGAAGTCGGCACCGCCAACCTGATTGATCCATGGGCCTGCCCGAAGATCATTGACCAGCTGCCAGAAGTGCTGGCTAAGTACCGCCTGAATTCCGTTCAGGAAGCCATTGGCAAAGCACTGCCCAAAAAAGCATAGAATTGACGAACAATTGATAGATGACAGGATATTCGCCTGTCTGCTGAAAATAAAATGACCGGAAACACGTTGCGTAAAGGTGTTTCCGGTCATTTCTTGGTTGTGGTGAAGGATTCGGTTTTGCTTGTTCCTGCTTATTTTCGTTGCTTGTTTTCGTTGCTCATTATTGTTAGGTTATTATTGCTCGCTATCGTTTAGGTTATTATTGCTCAGCTTTTCTTATTGTGCTGGCTGTCGGGATATCGGGTCGAAAACTGTTTGCCATAAGCACTATAGTGATAGTTGATCCACGCCAATCCGCCACAGCAAAGAATCAGAGTGCCCACAATCACAGCGATTCCAGTGGAGTAACTGATGCTTTGGAGCATCATTGCGACCATTGTCATGATTCCAATGACACAGGCAGCAAGGATCAATACCAGGTTGACACGAAAACGTTTTTTATCCATAGTTATTTTCCTTTCATAAGCTTTGGTCTCTTAGAAACGAACAGAAAGCTTCAAAGAATCAACCTTAGATAATCCCAAAAGTAGAACTACATTTTTTGAAAGAATTTCTGCTTTTCAACTGCTAAGTCAACCCGAATGGAATGGATAAAATTCTTGAAAAAATAAGCCAAACCTGATCTTGGAT
>CAJTLE010000038.1 GCA_910577085.1 uncultured Allobaculum sp.
CAGACCTGACAGACCTTAATTTAAGTCGATTATTCAGCTGGTTCGAGCATTTTCTGGACCTGGCACTGGCCGTATTCAGTTTTTGTGAATCAAATCATGGTTTTATCCGCTTAACCGAATGGCATTGTTTTTATACTCACGGCTTTGTGAAACTTTATATATTTAAAGCAAGGAGACGCTGCTCTGATATGACTGTCGGCATACCTTGGACATTCATTGACACATCTGAGCAGCATGTAAATCAATCTATGGGACTGTTCAAAAATCTTTTCAAATCCAAACCTGCGGAACCTTCTTTCCAGGTTGCAGATGATGCCATCGTTGCTCCAGCCAACGGAAACATCATTGATATCACAACGGTTTCCGATCCAATGTTTGCGCAGAAACTGATGGGTGAGTCGCTTGCCTTCGAGTATCCAGAAGACGAAGTCACCATCTGTGCGCCTGCCAATGGCAAACTCACGGTCATGTTTCCAACTGGTCATGCCTTTGGTCTGACCCTCAATAATGGCGTTGAACTGCTGGTTCACATCGGAATCAATACGGTTGAATCCAATGGCGAAGGATTCACGACTCTCAAAAAACAGGGCGATGTAGTCAAAGCCGGCCAGCCGATCGTTAAAGTCAACCAGAAAGTTCTCTCCAAGAAATACGACATGCCAGTGATGTTGATTGTCACCAATCCAAATGGCCAGGAATTCAAGTTCAAAGACCCAGGTGCCATCGAACTTGGTGCTTCGATTTTGTGCTAAAAAAGCCAGGTCAAGTCAAAGAACAACAACGAAAACTGCCGGAAACAGTGCGGGAAGAATGAGAAATCATTCCTCCCGCTTTTTCTGTGCGGAAAGATCAGTGCTGATCGATTGGACTATCCTCTCATTACCAGCTCTGTTGTAGAGCCAGAATCTGGCAGGTTGTAGAAACCGATTCAAAGAGGTCAGGCCGCTATAATGAAATGGAACCTGTTGTCAGATTTTCTGAATTCAAAGGAGAATGATTTTATGAAAGATCAACTTGTTAAAGCAATGGCTCTCGATGGCAGAGTCAGATTTTATATTGACCGGACAACCGACCTCGTTCAGGACGCTATGGACCGGTTTGATCTGCCCAATGGCAGTGCGGATGCATTAGGTCGTGTTTTATCCATCGCCTCCATCATGGGCAGCATGCTCAAAAGCGAACAGGAAATGTTAACCATCAACATTCTTGGCACTGGACCTCTTGGTTCGATCGTTGTCGATGCCTATTCCAATGGCAATGTCCGTGGATTTGTGGCCAACCCCGAACTCACTCCAGAAGAAGCCCATCTGCCTGTCCATGATCTGATTGGTCTGCCAGGCACCTTAATTGTTACCAAAGACTTACACATGGAAGATAACTGGTCCGGAACCGTTGAACTCCAGAATGGTGAAATTGGTCAGGACTTCGCTTACTATTTCACCTTAAGTGAACAGACTCCAACCGCGGTCAGTGTCGGTGTCAAAATCGACGAAAACGGTGTTGTTCAGTCTGCCGGTGCGCTCGTCTTACAGATGATGCCTGATGCTACCGATGCTGAAATCTCCATCTGCGAAAATGTTCTGTCCGGCCTCAAACCAATGACTGAACTGATTGAACACTATGATGATTCTTCGCTCGATCAGCTGGCACTGGATATGTTTGAAGACACCAAGATTCTGGCAAACGATCCAATTGCCTTCAAATGCACCTGCTCCAAAGAAAAAACAGCTGGTCTGCTGCGCACGGTTTCTAAAGGACACCTCAAAGAAATGATTGAAGAAGACCATGGTGCAGATGTCACCTGTAATTTCTGCAACACGACTTATCACTTCGATGAAGATGAACTGAAAGAAATTCTGGAAGAAACCGAAAAGAACCTGACAGAAAGTGAGGAACTCGAAAGCCATGTCTCTGAAGATCAGGGAGATCTCGCTGCCTAGTCCCGTTGTCATTGCGCCGATGGCCGGCGTTTCGACAAGAGCTTTTCGCACCATTGCCCGTCAGTTTGGAGCCGGACTTGTGTGCAACGAAATGGTCTCGGATAAAGCCCTCTACTACGACTCCACCAGAACTCGCCGCATGCTGAAATCCGACGAAAACGACCACCCCGTTTCCTTCCAGATCTTTGGTCATGATAAAGATACGATTTTAAATGCCGCCCGGATTCTGGATGAAGAAACAGACTGCGATATCATTGACTTCAACATGGGCTGCCCGGTCAATAAAGTCATCAAGGCCAAAGCCGGCAGCTATCTGATGAAAGATATCGACTATGCCTATGACCTGGTCAAAGACCTGGTCGCCAGCGTCAAAAAGCCAGTGACCGTCAAAATGCGGCTGGGTTTTGATGCGGATCATATCAACTGTGTTGAAATGGCCCAAGCCATGGAAAAAGCCGGCGTCAGTGCGATTACCCTGCATGCCCGCACCCGGGCTCAGATGTATGAAGGCAAAGCCGACTGGAGCTGGATCAAGAAAGTCAAAGATGCAGTTTCCATTCCTGTAATTGGCAATGGAGATGTGACCAGCGTTGAAGACATGGTTCGCATGATGGACGAAACCGGATGTGACGGTGTGATGATTGGCCGCGGCATTGTCGGCAATCCATTTCTGATTCAGGAATGTGTTGATTACTTTACCGGCGAGCATCATACCTTTGAACTCGAACAGCGTTTTGCCGCCTGCAAACTCCATGCCAAACTGCTTTGCGAAGATCTCGACGAGCGTGTGGCTCTCTCCCAGATGCGCGGCCTTGCCAGCTGGTATTTAAAAGGCCTGCCAAAAAGCCATGAATACAAAGACCGCCTGTCCAAAATCCGGACCTATGATGAACTGGTGACCATTCTGGATGAATACCAGAAACTGATCGAAGACTATCAGGCCAGTCATCCGGACAAAGGAAAAGACAAAGCGGCCGCAAACACTGAACCTTCCCAGGACGCGGCTGCCTCTGTTCCAGTCGAAACAGCTGCCCAGGCAAAGACGGCAAAAGAATCTGCAGAAGACTCTGCGCCAGTCGATACGAAGAAAGAAGTTCACTGACCGTAACCCAAACAGGTCGACCAAAGCTCTAATCAATGCTTTGATCGATGCTCTGATTAACACTCTGCTAAAGACAACGAAAACCGGATTCACGTCCGGTTTTTTTATGATTGATTTTTACAACAAATCTTTCAATCCATGATCGAAGAGGCCAGAATCAATCATTCTGTATTTTCCGCCTTCAAAACTGACTCTTTTTTTCCTGTACCTATTCGAAGCAGAATGACGATCTTTCCTGCGGATCTTTTCAGTTCTCATACACTGATCGAGCAATTGAAGTTCCCCTCTTCCGGTTTTTTTAACGTGAACCACGAATTTTTCAGGTCTGTCCTCCGTAAATTCAACCAGGAAAATGCGGAGAGAACAAACGGGTTCCAGATTAAAATCAGACGGAAATCATGGGATTAAAGTCGTTAGACAGATGCAGCTACAATCCTTCCTTTTCAGCTGGATTCAAATTCAGATTTTAGAATTGCTCCGGTACAGGATGGCCGCCGCAGAGCAAATACAAGAGCCTACATGCCATATTTCGTGACGATCAGATTCTTTCAGGCACTCTCCATCCTTCCAAAAAGAGGATGTGAGATAATTATCAATCCGATTCGTTTTGTTCATAAATCCTGTTCGCATGAATTGGAAATTTAGACGAATGTAAGAATGTACAAAAAATAAAACTGAACAACAGTCATTTTTCCCTTCTTGGTTCTTTCCATATGTTTCCTTTGATATACAATGATAGATGAATAATAAAAACATATCAGTCAGGAGGAAACCCATGGAAAAAATGGATCTTACCCCCTTTTTTCAAGGTCGGGAACTGAATGCTTACGAGTATTTTGGCGCTCACCCTGAAAAAGAAGGGGTCAGCTTTGTAGTCTATGCACCACATGCGCAGGCTATCTCGGTCGTTGGAGACTTCAACGAATGGGACGCCAAAGAAAACCCGATGGAAAAAGATTTCGAAGGCGTCTGGACCGCTGTTGTCCCTGAAGCGAAAGTCGGCCAGGCCTACAAATACAGAATTACCCAGCAAAACGGAGATGTCGTTGACAAAATCGACCCCTATGGCTTCTCTGCCAAAGTCCGTCCCGAACATGATTCGATCATTACTGATTTAAGTTTTGATGGCTGGACCGACCAGGAATGGATGGAAACCCGTACTAAAGGCTTCGACAAACCGATCTCGATCTATGAAATGAATATTGGCTCATGGCGCGACCGCAACACTCGTGTTGAAGAAGTGCCTGGTGCTGGTGAACAGCACGAAGATGGTCTGTTCGTTCACTATTCTGATATCGTGGATGAACTGATCATTCACTGCAAGAAATACCACTTCTCTCATGTTGAGGTAATGCCGCTTTCCGAATTCCCATTTGATGGCTCCTGGGGCTATCAGGTATCCGGATTCTTCTCCGTAACCAGCCGTTATGGAACTCCAATTGAGCTGAAAGAATTCGTTAACCGTCTGCACGATGCCGGCATTGGTGTCATCATGGACTTTGTCCCTGTTCACTTTGTTAAAGACGCCTATGCACTGGCTTACTTTGACGGAACTCCCCTTTACGAATACTCCAAACATGAAGATGCTGACTCCGAATGGGGCACAAGCAACTTTGACTTATGGAAAGAAAGCGTACGCTCTTTCTTAATGTCCGCTGCCAACTACTGGCTCAAAGAGTACCACGTTGACGGTTTACGTATGGATGCCATTTCCAATGCGATTTTCTGGAAAGGCAACAAGATGATGGGCGAAAACAAAGGGGCTACTGACTTTATCAAGCGCATGAACTTCACCCTCAACAAAGAATACAAAGGCAAAATCATGCTGATTGCCGAAGACTCGACTGACTTCCCGAATGTATGTAAATCTACACTGGATGGCGGTCTTGGCTTTGACTACAAGTGGGATTTAGGCTGGATGAACGATACCCTCAAGTATCTCAAACTCGACCCAATTTACCGCAAATGGCATCACAATGACATCACCTTCTCGATGGCTTACTTCTATTCCGAACACTTCATTCTGCCATTAAGCCATGATGAAGTCGTTCACGGTAAAGCAACCATCGTTGACAAGATGTGGGGAAGCTATGATGACAAGTTTGCCCAGGCCCGTGGTCTGTACACTTACATGTTCGGCCATCCAGGCAAGAAGTTAAACTTCATGGGTAACGAACTTGGCATGCTGCGTGAATGGGATGAAATGAAGGGCTGCGACTGGTTCTTACGCAAATACCCAATGCACGCTTCTTTCGAAAAATTCTTCGAAGATATGACTGGTATCTGCACCGGTGATGATGCTTTCTTCTATGGCTATGATCCAACCAACTTCCAGTGGATCAACGCTGATGATGCGGATCACAACACCTTCTCCTTCATGCGTAAGGGAAGCAAATACACTTATGTATTTATCCTGAACTTCTCAACTAACCCATATCAGCTCCAGTTCGGTGTTCCTTATAGCGGAACCTATACAGAACTGCTCAACACGCAGTGGGAAAAATACGGTGGACGAATTTCCAATGATGACATCCAGAATGTCCGTGCCTTCCACTTACCACAGAACAATCAGCCATGGCGCATCAACGTTAAAGTGCCTGCTTTAGGCGCCCTGATTTTCCGTGTTGAAAACAAGCCAGAAGAAAAAAAGTAGTCTGACCAAAGGAATCCAACAGGGACAACAGATCCTCTGAAACCCGGCCGGATCCTGATCTGGATCTCTCCTCTCAATTCTTTGTTTTGAGCATCAGGGCATTCAGGTTTTCATCCGCTGCTTATGGATTCACAATATCGATAGAAATAACAAAGACAGGGATTTCCCTGTCTTTTTTCGAGGTAACTATGTCTCATTATTATCAAGCAGATCCCAATCTGGATACCACTGAATTCCCGATTACCTTTGATGTTGACGGACGCTCGTTTACCGTCAACTCTTCCGCTGGTGTCTTTTCCAAAGAAGGGCTGGACACCGGCTCCCGCATTCTTTGCGAAACGATTTTAAAAGAAGCAAAACCAGTTGCTGACTTTCTTGATCTTGGCTGCGGCATCGGCGTGATCGGTGTCATTCTTGCCAGTTTCTGGAACAGCAGACTTGTCGCCATTGATCCCAACAGTCAGGCCTGCCATTTAGCCGAAGAGAACTATGCCAAATACAACATTGAAGCCACCGTTCTCAATCAGGATCACGTCAATGATCAGAATTATCCGCTGATCGTTTTAAACCCACCCATCCGCACCGGCAAACAGGTGATCTATTCACTCTTTGAACAATCCGCTGCTCACCTGCTTCCAGGCGGCAGTCTTTGGATCGTCATCCGCAAGCAGCATGGTGCACAAAGTGCGATGGATAAACTCAATGAACTGGGTCTGACTACCCGTCGGGTTACCCGCGACAAGGGGTTCTGGGTCATTGAAGCACGCAAACCGGAGTAGAAGATCGTTTTCGTTTTTTCTGCTTCGAAGATTCATTCTTTCCAGATTCATGTTCCCAGGTCTTCTGCAGACCTTTCTTCAGGCAGCTCAATCTTGGCTGCCTGTTTTCGTCTTTCCAATCTTTCATTTGGGAAGATTGGTGGTGATTTGAATTGAATTTAGCTATCTTGAAATGAGTGAACAAAGATCCAATGTAGACCGAGTCTTTTGATCCTCTATTATTTCGGCTGCGATGATCCGTTTCCGGGTGGATGTTCTATTCTCAATTTCTGAAAGGTCTGGTGATTTCAATGCCCGCTCCTGTCTATAAACCCGATGACTACTTTTTAACCGAAGAAGAACCGCTTAAGCATAAATATCTCAACTATCTCAAAGAACTGTTTGCCCAGAACTGGCTGCTTATCGCGGCATGGCTTTGCAGCGCATTGTTGATGGCGATTCTTTGCTGGATTTATGACCAGCCGGCTGAACTGGCTGTGCTGTATCTGGCAATTATCGCCTTTGTGATGTTCATCTATCTTTGCTTCTATCTGCGAAGACTCCATGACATCAAGCATCTGTTAGCCGGAGACGTCTTTGATCCGGAAAAGTACCCCCGCTCTTTGCAGTCGTGTGTAGAAAAGATGGAAGAGCTCAATCAGAAAATGATCTCGGCCTCTTCCAGTGCCAAAAAAGAACAGACCGATCTGGAAAACTACTTTTCCCTGTGGGCCCATCAGATCAAACTGCCCTTAGCTGCGATGGAATTGCAGTTACAACTCGAAAACCCGGATCGGGATGAGTTGATCCGCTGCGAAAAACGCATTGCCAGAGATGTGGGCCAGGCCATGATCTATGTGCGCCTGGATGGATCAGACTACCGGATTCAGAATGTCAATCTGGAATCGGTGATCCGCCCGCTGATCCGTGAAAATGCTTCTTCCTTCATTCATCGTCACATCACCATGGACTGTGAGTTTGACAAAGGGGTGGTCTGCACGGACCGCAAATGGATTGGTTATGTGATTGAGCAGCTGCTTTCCAATGCGCTCAAATATGCTCCTGACTCTTCAACGATTACCATCAAAACAACGGGTACAACATTTTCAATTCTGGATGAGGGCTGCGGTATTGCCAAAGAAGATCTGCCCCGTATTTATGAAAAAGGCTTTACGGGCAAAAATGGCCATAACAATCTCACTGCTTCCAGCGGTTTTGGTCTGTATTTATCGCAAGAAATCTGCCAGCGGCTTGGCTGCACGCTCAAAGTGGAAAATCGAAAAGACTTACCGGATGGAAAAACTGGGGTCATTGCGACCATCGAATTCCCGCCGGCCCTTTATTTTAAAGATTGAATCCAAAGACTCAGTCTGGAAACTGAGTCTGGAAGCCCTGATCACTCTCCGGCTCCCAGAACCCAGATCAAGAAAAAATTTGATCCTTACGGTCCATCTTGCGTGTGCGTAAGACACCGGCCCGTTTCGTTAGGAGAATCCATGGCTGGACGGTCATGGATTTTTTAAACTGGAGACTGTAACCGGGGATCGATCCTATCGATCATTCGGTCAATCTTTGATGTAAGGAGAACTACTCATGCCTATTCTTGAAGTCTGTAATCTGCAGAAAATATACAAATCCCGTTTTTCCGCCGTGCAGGTAGAAGCCCTGCACGATGTGTCTTTTTCGGTTGAACCCGGTGAATTTGTCGCCATTATGGGCGAAAGCGGATCGGGAAAATCGACGCTGTTGAACCTGCTTGCCGCTCTGGATAAGCCAACGGATGGCAAGATCTATATCAACAATCAGGATTCCTCTACGATTCCCTCCAAAGCCATCAGTGATTTTCGCCGCAACCATTTAGGCTTTGTCTTCCAGGACTATTCCCTGCTCGATACCTTCAATCTGGCCGATAATATTCTGCTGCCGCTGGTGCTTAATAAAATGCGCTATCCCGAAATGAAACAACGCCTGGATCCCCTCGCAAAACAGCTTGGTCTGACGCATCTGCTCAAAAAATATCCTTATGAAGTTTCCGGCGGCCAGAAACAACGCGCGGCCGTTGCTCGTTCGCTCATTACCAATCCCGAACTTTTACTGGCCGATGAACCGACCGGGGCCCTGGACTCCAAAAGTTCGCAGGAACTGCTGGAACTCTTTGACCGGCTCAATCAGGATGGCCAGACCATCGTTATGGTCACCCACTCGATCAGTGCGGCCAGCTATGCCAGCCGCGTGTTGTTTATCGCTGATGGTCAGATTTTCCATCAGCTGTATCGAAAAGACCAAAGCCGCGAGCATTTCTATGAACAGATCTCCAGAACGCTGACCTTGATGGCCAATCAGGAGCGCATCTGATGCAACACGCGATTTATCTCAAGCTCGCCCTCCAGTCTTTGAAGAAAAACTATCGAATCTCCATTCCATTTATTGGCGGTTCGATCATCATGACGGCCATGTTGTATGCGATTGTCTCCCTGGCCTACAATCCCGGCCTGGGCCAGTCCTTTGGGGGCGGCTACGTTCAGATGATGATGGGCTTTGGCTATCGGATTATTCTTCTGTTTGTGCTGATCTTCATGTTTTATCTCAACAGTGTCTGGATCAAAAACCGGACCCAGGAAAATGGTCTGTTTGCGGTTTTAGGTCTGAATAAATCCCATCTGATCCGCATTCAGTTTTATCAGCTGACCGTGATTTTCCTTTGTTCTTTAATTCTTGGCATTCCATTGGGAATCTGTCTGGATAAGCTGATGTATCTGCTGATTTTAAGAATCGTCCATCTGGATCCTGTCTTTGGCTTCTATTTTTCCTGGGATGGATTCTGGATTACCACATCCTGGATGTGCTTTTGTTTTGTGGCGATCTTTCTCTGGTCGATCTATGCGACCATCCGCACCAACCCCCTTGAAAAACTCCAGCAGGGCAAAGCGGGTGAGCAGGCCATTAAAAATCGCTGGATTCTCGCTTTGCTTGGTCTTGTCAGTCTTGTCATCGGGTATGGCATGGCCGTCACAATCACCAGTCCGCTGGAAGCCTTGCTGATGTTTTTTGTGGCCGTATTCTTCGTAGTGATTGGAACTTACCTGCTATTCATGTATGGCACAACCGTTCTGGTGACCCTGCTTCAGAAAAACAGGCGCTTCTATTACTCACCAGCACATTTCATCTCGATTTCAACCCTGAAGTATCGACTGAAACAAAACGCGGCTGCCCTGGCCAACATTGCGATTCTTTCGACTATGGTTCTGGTTACCCTTTCGACCACTCTGTCACTGGTTTTAACGATTGATGAGACCAACAAACAGATCTATCCCCGCCAGTACGCCATGGAAGCCGCAATTCATACCACACCTGAAGACACCAGCACAAAACAGACGGTCATCGACGAAGTCCAAACTGCCGTCAACAATTCAGGCACAACGATGACCAACCCGCTTTCCTATGTTCTTTCCACCTACAGCTATCAGGAAGGAAACAGCGTGCGTCCACTCTATGTCGTCGATGTGGAGTCCATTAATGAAATGGCCGGCACCAGCCTCAACCCTGGTCCGGGGCAGGTCATTGTGATTGGAAAAGCAACCGAACCTCAGACTTTAACCCTGAGCGACAATACAGCCACCATTGAAATCGTGGATTTCCTCGACACACTGCCCGAAAAACTTACTTTTCTCCAACAATATTCTGTGGCCGGAACGTTTGCGGTCGGGCATCTCGATACGCTTCCGCCGGTGAATCAGATCGTTTCTCTGATGTTTGATACTCCAGATTCAGTCGATCATCAGGAAACCATTCATAACAGTCTGATGAGCAATGGCTCTACCACGCAGATTCTTAACTTTGCCAATACAGCAAGCCTGAAACAGGAAGTCTTTGCGATGTATTCGGGTATGTTGTTTATCGGGGTCTATCTGTCTGCCCTCTTTATTCTGACGGTCATTCTGATCCTCTATTACAAACAGATTTCCGAAGGCATTGAAGATAAAGAACGATTTACGATCATGAAAAAAGTCGGACTGGATTCCGGCCAGATCAAGAAAGTGATCAACGATCAGGTCCTGCTCATGTTCTTCTTACCGCTTGGTGTAGCTTTCGTTCACATTCTGTTTGCCTACCCGATGCTCACCCGGATTCTGCGCGGTCTGAATATGTCCAATGAAAGGCTGTTTCTGATCGTCATGTTGACATGCTTCGTGGTCTTTGCGCTGATCTATCTGATCATTTATAAGATGACCTCGCGCACCTACTACAAACTGGTTGTCTTCGCGCCAGCTTCCAATCGTAAATAAGTCGGACTGATTTGTGTGTCCAAACTCTTCGATCCCCTGTTTTCCAGGGGATTTTTTGCGTTCTTCTCAATCCCTCAATAAGAAGGGCTCCTCCATCCTTTCGCCATCTTTGGAATTGAATGGATTCAACAAAACATAAAGTGTCCGTCCTTATCTGAAAGCGGTTCCAGTAAGCGACTGTTGAATGTTATACTTCGATTATGACAACTCCAAATACTTCTTCCGAAAAAAGACAGCGTCGGCGGCGTAGAAAGCGCCGGCTTCGCATTGCTCTGGTCACTTTCTGCTCCTTACTCATGGTCTTTTGCATTGGACTTATGGGCTTTGCCTTCTATAAAATCATCCATCCAGCCCCTAAACAGGATCCGACGGTGGTGGCAGCCAGTCCAATTCATGAAGGGGAGCATACCAAGAACACCGCTTCTTTTACCTTTACCGGTGTTGGTGATAACCTGCTTCACGATACAATTTTCGTTTACTACGAACAGGATCATGGCAACCGGGACTTTTCTCCGATTTATGAAATCACCAAACCGTATACTTCGGGTTCCGATCTGAATTACATCAACTTTGAAACGGTCTGTGCCGGGGATGAATATGGTCTTTCCGGCTATCCGGCTTTCAATGGTCCGCTGGAAATGATCGATACCATTGCAGGAGCTGGCTTCAACTGGATTTCCGTCGCCAGCAACCATTCCCTGGATGCTGGCAGCGATGGCCTGATCACCGAACTCAACTACATTCAAGATCATCATCCGCAGATCAGCGCCACCGGTGCCTATACCACCCCTGAACAGGCGGACACTCCCCAGGTCAAAGAGATCAATGGCATCAAAGTCGGCTTATGCACCTTTACCTATGATCTCAATGGCTTAACCGAACCTTTTGGCTTTGAATGGCTGGTCAATGACTACCGCAACAAAGACAAAACCGTGAATTATGATCTGATGAAAACCAAACTGGATGCACTCAAAGAAGTCAGTGATGTCCAGATTGTCTCCATGCACTGGGGCGAAGAATATAAGACGGGTATTCAGCCTGAACAGAAAGAGATCGCCGAGTTTTTACATGATCAGGGTGTGGAAGTCATCATTGGCACCCATCCGCATGTGATTCAGCCTGTTGAATTTCTCGTCTCTCCGGAGCAGAACACACTGGTCTACTATTCGTTAGGCAACTTTGTCTCGGCGCAGAACAGTGATGAAAGTATGATTGGCGGCATGGCGCAGTTCCAGCTTGATTATGATTTCGAAACGAAAAAGGCGTCTTTTGAAAACGTCAAGTTTACTCCGACTGTTACCTACATCACACCGGATTTACGGACCTATCGGACTACAACTATTCATGAATACAACGATGAAATGATCGCCAACCATTACATCACCGCCTATGGTCTGGATCTGTCCAAAGAATGGATCCGCCAGTATGTTGATTCCGTTGTCGGCAATCCCTCCAATATTCAAATCGATTATGGCGTCTAGTGCGCCAAATCCCGTCATTCTGTCCACAGAAAAACTGCCTGGATTCCTTCTCTTTGCACTTTGCACCTTGAAGGATTCCAGGCGGTTTTTCATTTTCAAAACGAAGTTCAGGATCAACCATTCGAAGCGTTGACGTTGTTTTCTGGCTTTTCTAGGCCAGAGCAACATCCAGCACCATCATCAGGGTAAACCCAAGCGCAAAAGCCACGGTGGCCAGGTTGGAATGATCCCCCTGTGAAGCTTCCGGAATCAGTTCTTCCACGACCACATAGATCATCGCCCCGGCTGCAAAACTGAGCAGGTAGGGCAAAAACGGCAGCAGCTGGTTGGCAAGCAATAAAGTCACAACAGCCGCAATCGGCTCAACCACGCCCGATAAAAAGCCGTATCCAAAAGCTTTTGACTTTTTCAGCCCCTGGGTGCGCAAAGGCATGGAAATAATCGCTCCTTCCGGAAAGTTCTGAATGGCAATCCCGATGGCTAAAGCCATCGCCCCCGACAAAGTAATCATCGTCTGTCCACTCAGCCAGCCGGCAATCACAATGCCCACCGTCATTCCTTCCGGGATGTTATGGAGAGTCACAGCCAGGACCAGCAGAATACTGTCTTTTAAATCCGTATGGATGCCTTCTGGCTGATCACTGTTCTGATGCAGATGCGGCACAACCATATCCAGAACCAGCAAAAAGAAAATCCCGCCTAAAAATCCGACTGCCGCCGGCACACAGGCAAACCGGCCAAGATCCGCTGCTTCATCAATAGCCGGAATCAACAAAGACCAGACAGAAGCTGCAACCATGACGCCTCCCGCAAAACCAGTCAGTGCCTTTTGAAGTTTTATATTGAGCTGGCTGCCCATCAAAAACACACAGCCAGCACCCAATGTAGTCCCTAAAAAGGGGATCAGAACCATATAAAAAGCAGAAACGTTCATTTTTCCCTCCGTTTCCAGAACGTAGAACACATTAACTCATTAATTAAGTCTTCTTTATTCTGCCAGAGTCCCCAAAAGTTTCTGCCGACAATGCCCTCTTTTGGACGCAGGAAGATGCCTCGAAAGGCAAGCATCTCATGCAAAGTTCATGACTTATCCAAACAAGCATCCCATAACAATTTGTAATTCTTCAGACAAAGCAATCAGAAACAATAAGTTCAACGCAGACAAGCGTGCCGCAGGATTTTAATGAAAGCAAAGAGCTGATCGTTCAAGGTTTTCTAAAAGGTCCGTTTTCGATTCAGATGATTTTTTCACAGACAAAATCAATTTTGGAATTTGCGGATCAACAGTTTTCATACCTTTTACTGCTTTCCACGCAACAGGATTTCACCGGACTGGCCTACTGCCCGTTCAATCCTGTTTTTGTTAACAAGAATTTCGATATTTGATTTCAGTTTATTCGTAATTCCCTTATAACCCATTTCTCTCGCCAGCTGAGTAATCGTTAACGGTTGCTCACTAAGAATTTCCAAAATTCGATTCTGGTAAAGAATCAACCTTTTCTCTTTATTTGTCCGCATGTCGAAAGAAGGATGAACAGCTAAAGTCACCGATAAATATCTACGATCTTCGTCATAACTGAAAGCAGGGCTGGATGATCCATTTTCCTGCAAGGCTTTTAAGATAGTTGGAAAACCCGTATTTCTTCCCCCGATCAAATGAAGTTCCTTAAGAAGATCTCCCATCCGCCGATTCCTGTAAAAACGCGCACAAATATTAAATTGTTGAATATCCTTATCTTTAATGCTGGTGTGAAATCCAGGATGTGAAGTAACCTCAATCGACGTCTTTGTAATTCTTACCGTTATCGGCTCTCTGACTTGATAGGATTTATGGTAAACAGCATTGGCCAGAATTTCGTCAATAGCTGCCATCGGATAATTATAAATACGGTCAGCTTCTGGTCTTTGGGGATCTTTGAAGACTTTCTCTTCAATAATATTATTCTGGATATAGTTCAGAGCCGCTTTCAGCTGGTACTGAATTGGGCCAGTAAACTTTTTCTCAATCATTCCTTTTCCGGCTGCATCGGGGATCTGAACAATTTCAATATAGGCTTCTCGAAAATACTTCTGAGGATTTTGGGCGAAGAAAAGAATAGCAGCATTAATTGGATATTCCTGTTCAGGAGGCCCTGAAATCAAGTCCATATCCTTGGCCAGATCATGCGTCGTTTTCTGAGAAGATAAAGGAAATAAAGCGCTGTTTACCGCTTGTAAATGCTCAATCATCAATTGCCGATCCAGATCATCTACAGAGGCAAAAACATTTGGTCTGTCATCAAAAGGAATATTTTCAGAAATATAAAACAGATCCTTGATCTCTTCTTCGCTTGCCCGAATCGTACTAGACAGCTTACGAATGTAATAATATCGAGGAGACTCTTTTCTTCCGCCAGCCTTTGAGCCTTTATCCTTCGCTGAATAGATCAGTTTGGGAGCTGTATAAGGTCGTCCGGTTCCTCCCTTGCACCATAAAACAATTAAGTGCTTTCCCTCATAAAATACAGGTTCACAAACTGGAATATAGCGCGGTTCAATCAGATTACAATACTCATTAAGACTTTTCATAATTCCGCCCACCGAGCTTTTCTCCAAACCTTTCAATGGAAACTGAGGACTGCCATTTTCTTCTTTGACACCAATAATAATATAGCCGCCTCCGATATTATCGATATCATTTGCGAAAGCACAGATTGTATGAACAACCCTTTCCGGATTAAAATCTTCTTTAAATTCAATTCGAGTAGATTCAACGATATTGCCATGAATAAGCGTATCTACATTCACTGGTAACGCCATTACAATCCCTCCCTATAGTGAAAGAGTACCATTTTTATCGAGTCACTCGACAAAAATTCTGTCGAGTCGGTCCGTTTTGTCGAGTCCACAGCGGGTTTTCAGCCTGAAATCCACCTTTTCTGCCCTTTTCCGGCTCGTTTTATCGAGTAACTCGACAAAAATTCTGTCGAGTCGGCCTGTTTTGTCGAGTCCATAGCGGGTTTTCAGCCTGAAATCCACCTTTTCTGCCCTTTTCCGGCTCGTTTTATCGAGTAACTCGACAAAAATTCTGTCGAGTCGGCCTGTTTTGTCGAGTCCACAGCGGGTTTTTCAGCCTGAAATCCACCTTTTCTGCCCTTTCCCGGCTTGTTTTATCGAGTCACTCGACAAAAATTCTGTCGAGTCGGCCCGTTTTGTCGAGTCGGGAACTTAAAAAGGCTGGAATCCATCCAGAATTCCAGCCAGGAAAGGGAACGAACCAAGTCGACAGGGTTGAAAAAGGAGAAGGTTTCGATACTCGATCGGGTTCGTCAATTAGTAAGTTTAAAATTATGCTGCAGCTGCTGCAGTTTCAGTTTCTTCTTCGTCAGCTGCCGCGGCAGTTTTTGCTGCAATTTTCTTCTTGGAGAAGCCAAGAATCAAAGCGCCAACGATTGTGCCGGCAATTAAAGCAACGATATACATCAGTGGGTTGCCGATTGTCAGAACTACGAAGATACCACCATGAGGAGCCATGAGTGTGCATCCAAACAGTTCAGAAAGAGCACCGGCAAGAGCAGAACCAACTACGCAGGCAGGCAATACATGGAGTGGATCGCTGGCCGCAAATGGGATGGCACCTTCGGTAATGAAGGCCAGACCCATGATGACGTTGGTTGGGCCAGTTTTTCTTTCGTCTTCAGTAAATCTGTCTTTGAATAAGTAAGTCGCTAAAGCAATGGCAAGAGGTGGAACCATACCGCCGATCATAACGGCAGCCATAATGGAGTAGTTGCCGGCAGCAAGAGAAGCCGTACCAAATACATAAGCCGCTTTGTTGAACGGGCCGCCCATATCTAAAGCCATCATGCCGGCAAGCAGAGCACCGAGCAGAACACCGGAAGAACCATTCAGGGATTCGAGCCAGAAGTTGAGCTGGGTATTGAGCCATCCAACTGGAGGTTCAACCAGGTAAACCATAATCGCACCGATTAAAGCAATACCAAGTAATGGATAAATCAGCATTGGTTTAATGCCTTCCAGGCTGGCTGGCAGTTTGGAGCACATTTTCTTGCACAGGTTTACTAAATAACCAGCTAAGAAACCAGCAAGCAGAGCACCTAAGAAGCCAGATTTTCCATTTGCGGCAATCAGGCCGCCAATGAAACCAGGCGCAAGACCCGGACGGTCCGCAATCGCCTCAGAAATATAACCGGCAAGAACCGGGAGCATTAAGCCAAAAGCCAGGCCGCCGACATTTTTGAAGAAGGCAGCAACCGGGTTGATCGTACCGAATAACGCACGTTCTGCTTCTTCAAGACTGTTCATGTCTACAAAGAAACCGTCAATCAAAAAGGAAATTGCAATCATCAGCCCGCCGCCGATGACGAAAGGCAGCATATGGCTGACACCATTCATCAATGAGGTATAAACAGCCCGCCAGCCGGATTCTTTTTCGCCGCCGGCACTGTCGGCTCCAGCGGCTCCATTGCCTTTAAATAACGGCGTGTTGGGATCCAGGGATCTTGCGATCAGCTCTTCTGGTTTGTGGATTCCATCGGAAACAGGGGCCTGGATCAGGCGTTTGCCATCAAAGCGGTCAATTGGAACTTTCGCATCGGCTGCCACCACGATGCCATCGGCTTCTGCAATTTCAGCAGCCGTCAGAACATTTTTCGCTCCGCCCGACCCACGGGTTTCGACTTTCACGCGATAACCGAGTTCTTTGGCTTTCTTTTCGATGTTTTCAGCCGCCATGTAAGTATGAGCAATTCCATTCGGGCAGCTGGTTACAGCCAGGATTAATGGAGCACTGGTATTGACTGGTGCAGTTTCTTCCACTGGTCCTTCGAGAGCTGTTTCAGCATCTGTTAAGATCTGTAAGAATTCATCAGCAGATTTGGCGTGCTGTAAATTGGCATTGAGAGTTTCATCCATGAGCATGCGGCTCAGTTTTGCGAGAACTTCCAGATGCACGCTGCCGCCTTCTGGTGCAGCAATCAAGAACAACAGGTGAACCGGCTGGCCATCCAGCGAAGCATATTCAACACCATCCGGGATGACCATGGCAGCCAGCCCGGCTGTGTTTACGGCTCCATCACGACCATGCGGAATGGCAATTCCCATCCCGACGCCAGTCGTGCTTTCTTCTTCACGTTCAAATACTTTTTTAGCGTATGCCTTGCGGTCGTCGATCTTGCCGGATTTTACCATCAGATCAATGGCCTTATTAATGATTTCTTCCTTACTGGAAGCTGATGCCTGAACATCAATCGCTTCATAAGCGAGCAGATCCTTAATCTTCATACGTACCTCGTTTTTCTTTGTCAGATTTGTCAGTTTTATCGTTGTAGAATCTTTAAAGCTTATGGTGCCCGGATTGTATTGAAGACATGATCCCCATCTGTCTTCACAATCCTTGCCTGCCAGATCTGGTCCCCACCTCATCTGGCAAGTCTGTTTTCTTTTTCAGCCTGGGTAAATTCTCCCTTTTTGCAGCAGAACGTTTCCTGATTTCTATGTTTCCGCATGGTCTATGCTGAAAATTTCCTTTGTTCTTTCTCTTCTTTGAATTTCTCTTTTCTTCTTGCTTTGAATGTCTGATCTGTTTCAATCTCAGTTTCTGGAATCCAGATTAAGCCGACCGACGGACGGTTAATGGCGAAGACGCTTTTAAAGCCTCGATATCTTCTTTCTGGGCCAGGTCTGCACAGAAGGCTGTTGCGCTTCCGCAATAGATTCCCTGAGCAAACGCTTCTTCCAGAGAGTGGGTGTCGATCCAGCCGGCTACAAAACCTGCAACCATCGAGTCCCCGCTGCCTACAGAGTTGACCAGTTTGCCCTGTGGACATCCAGCTTCATAGATGGCGCCATCTTCACCGATTAACATGGCTCCCTTGGCTCCACGAGAAATCAGAACGTTGCGGGCGCCCGCTTCCTGCAGCTTGCGGCCAGCGGCAATCAGTTCATCATCATCGTGAATCTTGATCCCGAGCAGTTCTTCAATTTCAGCCTGGTTTGGTTTAACCAGGAATGGATGGCAGGGCAGTGATTTGGCCAGAAGTTCACCGCTGGCATCGACCACAAAGAGCACATCTTTATCTTTCTGGCTTTCCAGGATTCTGGCATAGAAGTCTTTGCTTAAGCAGCCGGGAATGCTTCCGGAAAGGATCAGCACATCGCCATCTGTAATGGCTTTGTAGTGGTCGAATAATACAGCCACCTGCGCATCATCGATCACAATGCCGGTGCCATTGATTTCGGTTTCTTCCTGGGCTTTAAGTTTTACATTAATTCGGGTGCGGCCACTGCATGGGATGAAGTCTTTTTTAAAATTTCTTGCTTCTAACAGCCGTTCGAGTTCTTCGCCAGAGAAACCGGCAGTGAATCCGGAAGCAATGCTGTCATGGCCTAAAGCAGACAATACGCTGGAAACATTGAAGCCTTTGCCGCCCGCAAAGATTTCTGTTTCATACGCACGATTGGTTTCGCCAATCTCAAGATTTTCAACCCGGACGATGTAGTCCAGGGAAGGGTTGGCGGTCAGTGTGTAGATCATCTTTTTTCCCTTTCCGGCTGATCCTGAAGAATCAGCGCATTTTCAAGATCTGGATTTTCGTTACAGATCAGAACCGCATGCTGGAGATCTCCAAAGCGGATTTTGGAAGTTTTGTCGAGTTTGGAAGAATCAGCGAGGACATAAACGCGCTGGCTTTGACGCATCGCTTTCTTTTTGACGGCCGCTTCATGCAAGTCAGGCGTAAGCAGATCGCCATCCGGGCTGATCGCATTGGTCCCAAAGAACCCGGCATCAAAAGAGTACTTCTCCAGAAAGTCGAGTGCTTCTTCGCCGACAATCGCATCGGTGATGGATTTAAACTGCCCGCCGATCAGTGTGACCTCATAGCCTTTGTTGGCAGCCAGGGCTGCATGATTGATAGAGTTGGTCACAATGCGCACCCCAGGAACATCCAGCTGTAAAAGCATGGCTTCCGTGGTCGTTCCGGCATCGATATAGATCAGATCACCTTCTTCAACCTGGTCCACGGCCCGGCGTCCAATTCCCTTCTTTTCCAGATGGAATTCGGTCCGCCGCAGATTCATGCTCTGATCTTCGGCCTGGATCGGCGCGATTGCGCTGACTCCGCCATGAACCCGTTCACATTTGCCCTGTTTTTCCAAAGACAGCAGATCCCGGCGCAGGGTGCTGTCTGATACATCCAGCAGATCCATCAATTCATTGACCGAGGCGTTTTTTCGTTCGGCCAGATACTCAAGAATGCGCTGTTGTCTCTCGTTTGCGATCATTTTCGTTCACCTCTTACCAATATCATTCATCATCCTCCTTCTTTCTTCAACCTTGTCTCTTCCTTAATGACACTTGAATAATACCGGATCAAAATGATGATTGCAAGCGTTTTCTGTCAAAATTATTCAAAATCATTCGCAAATTCAGTCATTCCATATTCTTGTACCTTCACCAGTCTTCTTTGTATTATGCAGTCTTCTTCTTTTTGCTTTTCTTTGGTTTATGAAGTTCATTAAATCTTATAGTTATAGGCTTTATATTCATTTTATTTATTCTTGATTTCTATTGCTTTTCTCTTTACACATCTTTTATCCAGAATCATTCACAATTATTTCACACTTTATTCAATTTTCTCCATCTTTCTTCATTTCATTTTTCTTCATCTCATTTGGCTGATTATGATCGATTTTGACGATCCGTTTTCTTTGAAAAGACGTCATGCCACGATCTTTATTTACTTATATTGTGTATTTCAATTGCCTTTTTTGAACTTTATATTCACCATCCGTCGTATTCATTCATTTCTGTCAAAATGTCCTATGGCATCGGGGCGTTCCCCCCCGTCTTCATATTTTTCTGTGCATTTTGAAAAGAAGTGATCTCTTCACCAATCGTTCATTCTCCGTCAGCTTCTTTTGCTTCTTTTCATTCAATCTGCAAGCCCTCGATCGCGCTTTTCTTGCTCCACAGCTTCTTCTCCGGCAAACATACAGTCACATTTCTTCGAAACCGCTTTCACAAAACGTACCTGTTCTGGTTAATATAGAGTCAAGGACTTTCATCAAACTGTCTGCGCTTCCTTTGGGAAGAAGAAAAGAGGATACCTATGAATCAGCACGAAATCTTCGGACCTGTATTTACCCACCATGAGGATGGAACGCTTGGCGAAGTCGGTTTTGCCAGACACCCGCACTGGCAATATGACCATTCCCGCCTCAAAATCTCGCATCTGCGAATGAAAGAATGGGACTACTACCTGGTCAATACCGGTCAGATTGCCATCGCCTTTACACTCTCGGATCTTGGCTATCTCCGCATGGCCAGCGTCTCCTTTCTGGATCTGGTCAAAGGAGTCGATGCCACCCAGACTGAACTGCTGCCGCCGGCCAAAGACTTCTTCATGCCAGAAACATCCAGCCAGGGACAGGCCCATTTTGAAAATAAAAACATGATTCTTGATTACGACCTCACGCCAGAATTCCGCAAGGTTCATTGCGAAGTGAAGGATCTGGCTGGTCATGGGCCATTCAAAGCCGATCTTTGTTTTTGCGACTTCCCCAGCGAATCCATGAACATCCTCACTCCATGGGATGATCGCAAACACTTCTATCTCAGTCAATGACCCCACCCAAACTGCCTTGCAATTTGGATGGGGCTTGAAATAAGAAGCTTTCATGCATCTGTTTCAAGCCTGATTGACTAGCCTGAGTCTTAACTGACTACGTTATTTGAGAATTGAC
>CAJTLE010000039.1 GCA_910577085.1 uncultured Allobaculum sp.
ATTTGAAAACTTTCCTAAAAAGACAACTCGAAAACCAGCAGAAAAAGTTGATTCGAAAATGTATGGTTTTCGAGAAAAAATCAGAGGGTTAAAATTTTAGAGGTTCCCAGGGGGTGTGAACAGTAACTCCAGAATCTATCTTCTCCAATCGTAAGGATTTATAAGCAAGAAGGACTTGCTTCTTTTGTCTACAAATGTAGAATATAGATAAGAAGTCTACTGTTGTAGACAGAAAGGAGAAGCAGATGGAACGGATTCGGATTAACGAAAGCGAATACCAGTTTCTGCAGATTCTATGGGATCTGGAACCCTGTCTTCAGCCAGAGCTGGCGGCTGTCTGCCTGGAAAAACTTGGCTGGAAACGGACCACAACCTATACCGTCATTAAACGCCTGGCTGAAAAAGGAATTGTCCAGGTTGAAAACAGGCAGGTTCATGCTCTGATCAGCCGCCAGCAGGCCCAGGAAGAAGAGATCGAAAACATGATTGAAAAGAAATTCTCCAATTCAGTCCCTTCTTTTCTGGCTGCCTTTACCCGCAAGGTTCATCTGACAGAAGAAGATGTCGATGAGCTGCAGAAAATGATCGATGAGATCCGAAAGGAGAACCCAAAATGACAGATCTCTTTATCGACATCGTGATTGTCTCTTTGATCGCAGGCGGGATGTTTGGAGCCATTGCGCTTTTTGGTAAAATTTTCTCTAAAACATCTGCCAGGCTGAAAGTGCTGCTCTATGCTCTTCTGGCACTGCGGCTGATTCTGCCTTTATCCTGGTCCTTTACGCTGCCCTTTACTCTTCCGGATTCAATTGGCCAGACAAACCAGGGTTCGGCTTCTCTGCAAGAAAAGCCAAGCCAGAACCTTGCTTCTGATGGCGTGCTCTTTAAAGCCCCCCGACCGGATCAGTCAGCGAAAGTGGATCTGCCTGCTCAAAATGAAATGAGTCCAGACCAAAATCCTGACCTGACAAAACCAGCAGATCAGACCAAATCCTCCCCTTTGCAACGGACACCATGGTCTGCCCTGATGCAAAGAAGCGGACCATTTCTGTCAGCTCTGAGTGGAATCTGGATTGCCGGAATGATTTTTACTTTGAGCTATGGTCTGTTTCGCCTTTTACGAATCAGATCCAAGCTGGCCAGCGCCCTGCCGCTTGCCGATCGAATCTGGAAATCAGATCAGATCCAGGAACCTTTTGTCTGGGGACTCTGGCATTGGAAGATCTTTGTTCCTGCTACCATAGATCCAAGCCTGCTGCCCAGTATTGAAGCGCATGAAAAGACTCATATCACCCGTCTGGATCCTCTCTGGAAAACATTGGCTTTTATCCTGCTGGCAGTTTACTGGTTCAACCCTGTACTGTGGTTTGCCTATGTCAATCTGAACAAGGAAATCGAAAAAGCCTGTGATGAACAAACTGTGGCGGATATGGATGGTGCAGCCAAAGCCGATTATGCCAGCGCTTTGTTGCAATGTACGCTGCCTGGCCGAAAACGTCAGCTGTTTCTGGTTCCCTGCTTTGGCGCTTTAAGTATTAAAGAGAGAATCCGCCTGATTCTCACACCGCCTGCCCATTCAAAAACGGCTCTTGCAGGGGTATGTGCAATGGCCGTTGTTTTGACGGGATGTCTTGGAACTCCAGCCGAAAAAGCTTCTGCTTCCCTATCCATGAATATCAATGAATCGGATATGTGGTATTCCTCTCCGGTTTTCCGTCCGGTCCAGAATGAGGTAATCCTCAAGGCCGATCAAACGGATTCAACGTTCAAAATTCAGGCTGTCTCACTGAACCAGCATCAGCTGATTGGGGATCCTCTTGAATTGACTGGTAATGATTCCGTGACAATTTCGGATGTTACGAACGACTTCAGGCTCTGGATTTTGCGTGATTCTTCAAAGGAAAAAGACCAGACAAATGATCAATCCAGGGATATCAGCCTGAATATCGAAGGGGCTTCGATGGTCGAAGAAAATGAAGTGATCAATTCTATTAAAACTGCCTACGTTGGAGATCCTTCCGCGATTGGCAAGGTAGAAGGTGCTCTTCCCTATCCGCCTGACTGGACCATTGAATCCACCTCTTTACAGACCGAAAAAGAACCGTATGGGATGACGATCTACTTCAATCAGCCGCCAAATTCGTCTGGCATAGAACCAATTATACTGCCCGATTGTGTGCAGTTTGCCTTCCGATCGATTGCCAACCTTCAGACCATTACCTTCATAAACAACAAGGGTGACCAAAAAATTATTAGAAGTTTTGATCGCTTCGAGCTGATGAACCGTCTCCAGATCAAAATTGGCCAAGACGATATCGTCCGCCTCGAAGTGCATTACCCGCCTGGCGAGAATAATTGTGTATATACAGGGGATATCCCATTCAGACAGGGAGAACTCTTCAATTGTGCAATTATGAATCAAACTGGTGACGTCACGATTGAAGCCTATACAAAGGATGGCAAATGCGTCTTTTCAAAAACGACCCAGATAGAGAATCTTTTAGCTGAACCCCTCACTGAGGATGGCTGGACGATTGCAATAGTCCCTGTTTTTAATGATCAGCCTTAAGTTTTCCTTTCTTCCTTTAAACTGTCTATGAACTACTCACCTCTGAACTGCAGGAGATCCAAACTGGATGTCCTGCTTTTCTTATGCCGGCTTCCAAGCTTAGTTCCGTTTTGCCTGACTTTTCCTCTTTTTAAAAAGTAAAAGGAACACGGATCAGGGAGCTGCAGGAAGGATCAGACTGAAAAAAGAGGATGGAAACCTGATGCGGCACCACCCCTTTGATGTGAATTGGAATGAAGAGATCACTTCTTATGATGATCTTTACGAAAGATCCTGCGTAAAAAAGAAAACCTTTCTCCTGGAACCGAATAATCCCTGACCAGGCTTGTAATCGCAAAAAAAGCCATGACAAAAGCCGGAATCAGAAAGAGTGCTCCTCGGAACATGACAACGTTAAAAAACAGCCACTTTGTCTCTGAGGGATCTTGCAGATCGTTTGCTGCCATGATCATCGGCAGCGACTCATTGAAATGAACCCAGTCACCATGCAACGTAAAACCAAACCAGACGACCAATAAGGCAGCTCCTAAAAGCAGCAGTTTCTGTGTTCGATCCATGACTTCTCCCCTCTCTCTGTTCATCCATTCAAGTTTCTGTTCAATCATCCATTCAACCGACTCATGCTGTCCATCAATCTATCCAATCTGCTCAATGAACAAATGACAAAGCCGATCCTTACTTCCATTGTGAATTACTGATCAGATTCTGTCGAGGGCTGATTCTGACTTTTGGCCAGAGCCAGTTTTACGCGAAGGATTCTTCGAACGGATTCGTCAATCCGATCTTCGCTGATCTGGCCGCTTTTCACTTTCTCCACCAAAGTCCAATAGTCACTCTGGAAATTTTCCGGCATCAAGATCAAATCTGCTCCGGCACTGATCGTGCCGCCTGTCGCATCCGTAGAAGAATAGCGGCTGGTGATGGCTTTCATCTCCATTGAATCCGTAACAATCAGTCCCTGATATCCCATTCGATAGCGCAGAATGCCCGTCAGAATATCCGGCGATAAAGTGGCTGGAAGCTGAGAATTGGTGACATTGGGCAAAGCAATATGAGAAGCCATAATCAAAGGCATTTTATCGTCAACCGCATCCTGGAATGGCATCAGCTCGCAGGCAAGCAGTTCATCGAGCGTTTTATTCGAGTAGGTATAGCCTTCATGCGAATCTTCAGCCGTATCACCATGGCCGGGAAAATGCTTGTAGACCGGCAATACATCCTGCTCTAACAATCCTTTGCCAAAAGCCAGCGCAAACTGAGCAGCTTTCAAAGGATCATTTCCATAGGTTCTGCCGTGCATGACCGGGTTATCGGGGTTGGTCAGCACATCCATCACGGGCGCAAAATCCATGTTGAAGCCCAGATCATGAAGATGTTTGCCAATCTCGCTTCCTTCCAGGTAAGCCTGGTTTACATCTCCCATATCGGCAATCTCCTGCGCGCCTGGTTCATCGATCTGGCCTAAAATGCCGCTCTTGGCAATTCTTGCCACACTTCCGCCTTCTTCATCGATACTCAGAAAAGCTGGAATCCCAAGCTGATGGATGGAAGTCTGATTGGTCTGGGCTAGCAGATTTCGAACCTGGTCGGCGCTTTGCAGGTTGCGGGCAAAGAGAATGATTCCCCCTACCGGAATAGATTGCTGCATGGCAGCAATCTGGCTGTAGTCGGTCACTGTCACTCCTCCATTTTCATTGGGAGCGACCGGTGCATCGGACAATAAGGCTTCCGGTTCCACAATAAACATCTGCGCGCACTTTTCTTCCAGACTCATCTGGTCCAGGATGGCTTCTACCTGCTTCTGGTCGATTGACAGCAGATCTTCCATGAGTGGATCTGATGTGGTCTGTGTGGTTGATGTTGTTGAAGACTTGCCTGTAGTCTGGTCCAGATCGGAAGAAGAGTTTTCGGTTGTCGTCTGCTGGCTGGTTTCAGTCGAAATTTTTATGTTGGACTCTTCGCTTGTGCTTTGGTCAGAAGAAAAAGCGCTGCTCATTTCTGTACTCGAACTGGTATCTGAAGAAGCAGCCGCAGACATGTTTGAATTCGTGCTGTTGCATCCCGCTAAAGAACCGGCTAATAATACGGCCAGCATGAATGCCGCCGCTTTCCTGCCCATCTGTTTATTCTGGAAGACCTCTGGTTTCCATTTTCGATTAAGATTTCTGTTTTTCATTGCATCTTCCCCCTTTCTTTTCGAACGAACTTTATTAGTTTTCCTCTCATTTTATCCTGAATCCATATTGTTCAATCCTGTTTTAGCTAAATTTCAATCTATGATGAAATCCGGTACAAAAAAGCTCTCTGCCTTCCCTTTCGAAAGGGATTCAGGCAGAGAGCTATGGGTATAAAGGTCCAGTTTCTGTAAAGACTGGCTTTCGTGTCAGGCCTTTTTTAGAGCCTGGCTGGTTTATTCTTTTTCGTCAGTATCTTTGTTGTGACGTTCAGTGCTCTTCAGTGTCAGGATGTATGTTCCGTCTTCTGGGAACTCGCTTGTGTCTTTTGGGTCGGCGATGATTTCCAGCTCACATGGATAGCCTTTGGCTTCCAGAGCTTTTAACAGGCCTTCTTTTCCCATTTTCTTGACGATGCGAATCCCGCATGCACAGTTTGCATACTGATCCAGGCATGAAAAGATCCACTGTGGAATCTGTGCAGTTGCCATTGTAGTCCTCACTTCCTGTCCTGTAATCTTACCTGACTTTTTTCAGTCTGTGGTCAGAGATGATTTATTTCTGAAGAATTTCAAGAATTTTTGGATAGTAGTCGTAACGACCATCGATTACGCGTAATGCGTCCTGAGCGATGTTCTTTGCACGCTGCAGATCGAATGGTTCATAGACATGAGCAAAACGGTAGTAGATCTGGTCTTTGAGCTGGTTTTCACGCAGAACATAGCCATATCCACTGTTACCATTCTGGTAGTCGCCATGTTTGATGTACAGGTCGGCAATATCCATTAATGCGCGGTTCTGCCATTTTACCAGGTCATCGAACTGAGCCATTACACCATAGATGAAGCCTTCATAGTACTTCACATCGTTGTACTGCCAGCCTGGCAGGATAGTGTAGGCAACAGTCATGAAGCGGTCGATCAGTTTGTCCAGATCTGCTGGGATTACTTTTGCGACTTCTTCAAGAGTGTGCAGGTTGTTGTGTTGTGCATAGACAAGGATCTTACGAACGTCGTCGAGCAGATCTTTGTAGACAGCAGAGTCGTTCATGCCTTCGTTGATCAGGATGCGGTCAACATCAGCATTGATCTTCTTGGCCAGGTCAACATTGTCAGCAGCTTTGTTTGGCAGAGTTGCAGCAATGCGGCGGCATAAGTATGGAATAACGGATGTATCGAATCCATCCACTTCGAAGGTGTAGTTCTTGTTAGCGGCGATTGCTTTGTCCATGTAGGTGTTGATCTGTTCATCAAGATCGAGGGCACTGGTCAGTTCGTTCTTGAGGGTATCCATATCGATATCCACACCAAGAGTCTTAGCCATTTCAAGCAGTGTGTAATCGTCTAACGTATCGTAGAATGCATATTTTTCTTCGACTGGTGTTTCAGGAGCCTTGGTTTCTGGAGCAGTTGTGGCTTTAGCAGCCAGAGCTTTACGACTTTCCATAGCGGCTTTCTTTTCAATATCGGCAATCACAACTTCGTAAGGAGTTCCTGGAACTTCCTTGATCAGCTTGAGCAGTCTGTTTTCTGCCATTGCTTCTTTCATAATGTCATTGGCAATCTGGTTGCCAGCGGCTTTAGCGGATACGGCTTTAGCAGCTTTTGCTGGTTTCTTATACAGTTTTGCGGCTTTTTCAGCAGCAGCTTTGGAACGGGCAGCCAGGTTTTTCTGGGCACATCCTTCCGCGAATGCTTTGGCAGCCAGAGTCTGACGGCTGAGCTGTTCTGGAGTGTAAGGAGTTCCTTTGACTGCATCGACGGCTTCAATAATCTTGGCGCCGGCGATTGCTTCTTCTTTCAGTGTGGCTTCAGCGGCTTTGATTTCAGCTGGAGTCTGGTTGCTTTCGGCAATGACTTCGGCTTCTTTGGCAGCTTCTACCTGAGCTGGAGTTTCTTTTTTCACTGCAGCTTTTTTAGCAGCTGGCTTTTTAGCGGCAGCTTTCTTGGCTGGAGCTTTTGGAGCAGCTTTTTCTTCTGCTAACTGATCAATGGCTTCAGTGATCTTGGCACCATCGATGGCTTCGGCTTTCAGTGTTTCTTCAGCGGCTTTGATTTCGGCTGGAGTCTGGTTGCTTTCAGCAATCACTTCTGCTTCTTTGGCCGCTTCTACCTGAGCTGGAGTTTCTTTTTTCACTGGTGCTTTTTTAGCAGCAGGTTTTTTAGCGGCAGCTTTCTTGGCTGGAGCTTTTGGTTCTTCTTTAATTTCTTCAGGTACGTATGGTTTTACTTTGTCGACGGCTTCAATATACTTTTCGCCGGCAATCGCTTCTTCATTTAATGTGTTGAGAGCTGCTTTGATCTCGGCAGGTGTCCGATAAGATTCAGCGATCACTTCTGCTTCTTTGGCAGCCGCTACTTTCTTTTCAGCGGTTTTTGTTGCTTTATTTGCTGAAGCAGTCTTAGTGGCTGCGGTTTTCTTAGTCGTTGCTTTTTTGGTCGCAGTTTTCTTAGCGGCAGCTTTTTTTACTGGAGCTGTTGCATCTGCTTTGACATCAGCTGTTTTCTTTGGTGACATGAATAAACCTCCTGTCTGTCTCTATAAGTATAGCATTCCTTCCATTTTCCTAAGACATAATTACCGTTTTCAACTCCCATACGATGCACCATTGACAGGGGCATTTTTTAATCTTCCTTTAAAAAGTTTTTCTATACTTGATTCAGAACTAGAAAAAGAACAAACAAAATACGCATTTTTTAGCGTATTTCAGATAGAAAGGATCAAAAATAAGATTATGGCAAATAACATTCCACCACGTGTACCTAAACGCAAGTCCAAAACGAGAAACGGAGCAGTCATCGGAATTTCTGCAGCAATCGGAATTTCTGCTGTTGTTTTGTCAGGTGTAGCCGGTTATGCAGGCGCTTCCTATGCGATCGATCAAAAACAGTCTGGGTCTGTTACCACAACAATCACAGATAACATTTCATCCTCGAAGGACGGAAATACAAGCGTAAGAATATTAGATGTCTCCGACATTGTCGCAAAACTGAAGCCTTCGGTTGTTGAAATTTCCACAGAATCCGTGTCGAGCGGAAATTCCATTTTTGGACAGTATGTTTCGCAGGGGGCCGGCAGCGGCGTTATCCTTTCTGCGGATGGCTACATTGTCACAAACAACCACGTCGTCAATGGAGCCAATTCCATTCGAGTCAAAACCTATGATGGCCAGGAATTTGATGCCAAGCTGGTTGGCACCGATCCTCAGACCGACGTTGCGGTCATTAAAGTCGATGCAACGGATTTAAGCCCGGCAACCATCGGCAGCTCGGATGACATTCAGGTCGGTGAAGCCGCAATCGCCATTGGTAATCCGCTTGGATCTCTGGGTGGAACGGTTACAACCGGAATCATCTCCGCTGTCGGCCGTGAAATTACGATCGATAATGAAACGATGACTCTGCTTCAGACCGATGCAGCCATCAACCCAGGCAACTCTGGCGGTGGTCTGTTTGATGTCAATGGTGAATTGATTGGTATTGTCAATGCCAAACAGTCCGATACCGGTATTGAAGGTCTGGGCTTTGCCATTCCAATTTCTGATGTCACTTCCGTCATTGATGATCTGGTTGCTCATGGTCAGGTTACAACCCGTCCAGTTCTGAACGTTTCCTTACAGCAGGTTCAGAACTCTACTTACTATGGTCAGAACCGGACCATGGAACCCGGCGTTTACATCGTTCAGATCGTTGAAGGCGGAACCGCTGATTTAGCGGGTCTGCAGATGGGAGACCGTATTGTCTCGTTCGATGGCCAGGAAATCAGTTCAGCATCTGATGTGAAGAGCATCCTGAAAAAACATGCCGTTGGTGATGTGGTCCAGATGGTTGTTGATCGTGATGGTGAACAGGTCGAACTGGATATCGCCCTGCATGGCTCCGAAGCAGAATAACCAGCTCTTCTCTGCTTCTAGATCAGCCCTGTAAATCACTCCTTTCCCCTTTAGACCCGGCTGATCAAATCCTGAACCCAAAAGAATTTACTTCGTCCATTCTGTGATTTATTCCCGTTGTCCTCTTATGGACAGCGGGATTTTTTTAGATCCAGTGCAGTTTTTGAATCCTTGAATTCTGCCTGAACAGAAAGAAAAAGCGCTCTGGTTCCACATTAAAATATGTTGTTTATGAATATAAGCAGGGCAGATCAAATCTTATCCGGATACTTCTTTTTTTAAGAGAGTTATGTATTTTACAATAAATTTTTTAAGAGAGTTATGTATTTTACAATAAATTTTTTAAGAGAGTTATGTATTTTACAATAAATATTGATTAACACATCTGATCTTTAAGTAGCCACGTCGACCTCTATAGTAAGGTACAGCTAACTTTTTGCACGCTCTCATTTCCTTTTAGCCCTCTCTGACTGTTTTTCTCCTCATTTCCTTCTCAAAAGCCTTATAATGAGACAAACAGGAGGATTTACTAATGTCAGATGAAAGAATTACCAAACGCCGCATTATGCTTGTCGGAACCGGCTTTGTAGGCATGTCCTTTGCCTATTCCATGCTGCAGGAAAAAGGAATCGACGAAATGGTTCTCGTCGATGTAAACGAAGACAAAGCTCGTGGCGAAGCCATGGACCTGACCGACGGTCTGGTTTATGCCGATACAAAAATGAAGGTTTACTCTGGAACTTACGCTGATGCTGAGTTCTGCAACATCGTAGTTCTGACTGCTGGTGCCGCTCAGAAACCAGGTCAGTCCCGTCTGGAACTCGTAAAAATCAATGCCAAAATCACAAAAGGAGTCTGCGAACAGCTCAAAGCCAATAAGTTCAAAGGCATCCTCGTTGTTGCCAACAACCCTGTTGACATCATGACCTATGTTGCCTGGAAGTCCTCGGGTCTGCCAAAAGAACATGTCATCGGATCCGGTACCGTTCTCGATACTGCCCGCCTGCGTGTTGAACTGTCCGATCTGCTTGGATTTGCACCTTCCAACATCCACGCTTATATCTTAGGTGAACACGGCGACTCTTCCTTCGTCAGCTGGACAAACAGCTACATCGGATGCAAATCCCTGCTTGAATACCTCGACGAAAAACAGATCTCCTTACTCAAACTGCAGAACGTTTATATTGAAGTTCGCGACAAAGCCTATAAGATCATCGATCTGAAAAAAGCAACCTACTACGGTATCGGTCTTGCCTTAAAACGTATCGTTTCTGCAATCCTGAATAACGAACACTGCATTCTGCCTGTCTCCTCTTATCAGGATGGACAGTATGGTCAGTATGGCTACTTCATTTCCACACCAACTGTTATCGGAAGTGATGGCGCAACTCAGATTCTGACTCTGCCGCTCAACGAAAACGACCAGAACCGTTTCAACAATTCTTTCGATACTCTGGTTGCAACCATTAAAGAGAACCTCGGCGATATCATCGACATCGACTAATTTCCCGATCTTTATCATTCCATTGAGTTACCCGCTTCATTGGAAATCCTCTTAAGACTTTTGGGAGAAGGAAAGTCTTTATCACAAGGGATACAGTCACTGAATCAGAGAACTGTCCATTGGATGGTTCTCTTTTTTCTTTCCTGTCCAGTGTTTTTTTCGTTTACAGTGGTCTGTTTTGTCTTCAGTGCTTTGTTTCCTGCCGGGGACTTACTGTTCAGCTGCCATACTCATGAATCACGTTCGTGAGTATGTTCCATACCGCCTGAGACAAAATCGGCTAGACTGAATGAAATACAAATTCACTGCCCATTTCTGCCTCCTGTTCTGAAATTGGTCTGATCAGCAAAAGATCCAGTCGATAAAAGATTGGAAAACGTATGGGCAAAAACCTGAAGACCTCTGCTCACATTTGGCGGACAAATGGGCCAGACCAAGCCGGAAAAGGATGAAAGTATACAGAAATCGGAAAATGTTTCTTGAAAAAAGTGAATCTGTTAACTATCTTTTAAGATTTGTCTGCCATACTTCAGACGCACTAAAATCTTAGAGACGACTTAAAGGAGATTATGATATGAAAAAATGTCCAGTCTGCCATACCGAATCGGATGACAACGCAAAATTCTGTCAGGAATGTGGCCATCCATTTAATTCCGCAGCGGCAGAAGATCATACAAACATAGAAGGATCTGCTGACCTCTCTCAGGAAATCGTTGAGGAAGTTTCCAATGAAGTTCAGTCTGACTCCTCTGAACCTGCTTATCACGACGAACCAATCGCAACGTTTGAAAATACTGAAGACCAGGCTGCTCAAGCCGAAATCCAGGAAGCTCCAAGTGAACCTGTCCAGGATCTCGGTGAGCGCTGGTACTATGTAGAATCCGGAAAATCCAAAGGACCTTTTTCCAGAAGCCAGTTTTTAGACTTAATTGTCGATGGAACGGTTACCCCAAGAACTTATGTCTGGACCAAAGGCATGGACGAATGGACGTACCTGAAAAACACTGCTTTATATGGCGGCGAGAACAATCAGGAAGCTGCACCAGTCGAACCAGAAACGCCTGTCTTTGAACAGAACACAGTTTCGGAATCCGGCTCTTACACCCAGACCCAGTCTGCACCTCGCAATGAAGAAGCTGAAGAGCAGCGCTGGTTCTATGTGGTGAAAAACCGCACAGTTGGTCCATTCTCCACGGAAGTAATGATCCGCAACATCCATCAGGGTGTGATTGATGGCTCAACTTATGTATGGAGAGAAGGTTACGACGACTGGAAACACCTCGCAGACACTCCATTTGCCCAATATCTGCCTGAGGATAACTCCAGTTCTTATTCCACCGCCGGTGAATCTTTTGATGATCGTGGATCCTACTCTCATAACAATTACGGCTCTTCCAATGTGGAAGGTGTTGTTCCAACCCGCAACATCATGCTGTATCTGCTGTTATCCATCGTGACCTGTGGAATCTTTGAACTTGTCTGGTTCTATCTGATTGCCGCTGATATCAACAAGCTTTGCATCGCCCGCGGCCGCAGACCATTAACTGATCCAATTCTGGTTCTGGTTTATTCTTTCCTGACTTGTGGAATCTATTCGATCTACTACTTCTGGAAAGCCGGAAGCACACTTTATGAACTCAACGATGGCCGCCAGCCAAGTGTTGGTGTGATTGCCGCAATCCTTGGCCTGATTCTCCAGCCGGCAGCTCTTGCCATCCTTCAGGATCAGATCAATGGCATGGTTGAAAACGACTAGTACCCGTTTCAATTCTTTTTTCCACCGCTATGGCAAATCGATTCTTTTGATCTGTCTGTTGGCGGTTGTGGTTTTGATTGTTGGCTATCATTGTCCGTTTTATGCAATCACCCATATCCACTGCCCCGGCTGCGGAATGACTCGGGCTCTGATCACTCTTCTGATGGGCAACTGGCGCCTTTCGCTTGCGTGGCATCCCATGTTGATTCCATCCATGGTGATCGGTCTGGCTGTTCTTCTTTTATGGAAGAAGCATCAACGCACAGCCCAGATTCTTATCTGGATCTGGATTGCTGCCATGCTGATCTGCTGGATCTATCGGCTGATTTACGTCTTTCCCTATGACTACATCTGGATGTCCTGACTGCATACGGATATCATGATTCTTTGTGTTGGGATGTTGGAGTCTAAACTTTCATCCTGTATGGGAAGATACAGAATCAAACTCAATCACAATCCAGAAATTCTGCCCTTTCAGCGCTGGCTGCTTTGAGTATTCAAAGCGACCAGCGCTTTTCTTTGTGGCTTTCCAGGCGTCTTGCTTTGTTCGCTTCCATAGACTGATCGCTGTCAGTTTCCTCTGATTTTTCAGTCGCTCAAAAGACAGTCAGAAGCAATTAATATGCTCATATTCCTTAAAGAAACAGAAATGGTCGCATGAAGAATTTTCCGTTTCGCACTCATTTTTCGGCTGAATTCCGGGTTATTCTTCGATTTGCGAAATTCTTTTTCTTCTTTTTAAACAATATGGAAGCGTTCGTAATTCTTTCCTATAATGAAGAAAAAGAGGAGGAAATATTGATGTCGAGAGATGCTTTGAAGATTGCAACCATTGGTGGTGGAAGCAGCTATACTCCAGAGTTGATGGAAGGTTTCATCAAACGCTATGATGAACTGCCTGTCAAGGAAATCTGGCTGGTCGATATTGAAGACGGAAAAGAGAAACTGGAAATCGTTGGACGCATGGCTCAGCGTATGTGGGATGCCACTCCCTATGATGTCAAAGTCCATCTGACGCTCGATCGCGAAGAAGCGCTCAAAGATGCTGACTTTGTTACGACCCAGTTTCGCGTCGGTCTGCTGCCAGCCCGAATCAAGGATGAACGGATTCCTTTGAGTTATGGCATGCTTGGTCAGGAAACCAATGGCGCTGGCGGAATGTTTAAAGCCTTCCGTACCATTCCAGTCATTCTGGATATCGTCGAAGACATGAAACGGCTTTGCCCGGAGGCCTGGCTGATCAACTTCACCAATCCAAGCGGCATGGTGACGGAAGCAGTCATGAAATATGGACACTGGGATAAAGTCATCGGCTTATGCAACGTCCCCGTTGGAGCCATGATGGATGAGCCAAAGCTGATCAATAAAACTCTGGATGAACTGACGTATAAATTTGCCGGCTTAAACCATTTCCACTGGCATCGGGTCTGGGATAATACCGGCAAAGAAGTCACTGGCGAAATCATTCAGAAAATGCTTGAACAGGCCAACACCAACAAAGAAAACGACACCAAGGAGCAGAAAGCAGATGGCACCCCCGCAAACATCTTCAACGTTCCTTTCTTTAAAGAGCAGCTGGCGGAAATGGGAATGATTCCCTGCGGCTATCACCGCTACTACTATCGTCAGGAAGAAATGCTCAATCACCTGCTTGAAGAACTCGAATCCGAAGCCGGTGTCCGGGCGGAACAGGTCAAAGCCACAGAAGACGAATTGTTTGAACTGTACAAAGATCCAAATCTGGACCACAAGCCAGAACAGCTGGCAAAACGCGGTGGAGCTCATTACTCCGATGCTGCCTGCGAGACAATCTGCTCAATCTATAACGATAAGAATTCACACATCGTTGTCACAACCCGCAACAATGGTGCAGTGGCAGATCTGCCAGATGATGTAGCCGTTGAAGTCTCCACCTATATGGGCGCATGCGGTCCTAAGAATATTGCCTTTGGCAAACTGCCGACTGCGGAACGCGGCTGGATGCAGATCATGAAAGCTATGGAACAGGTCACTGAAGAAGCAGCCGTTACGGGCGACTATAATAAGGCCCTGACTGCCTTTATCCTCAATCCACAAGTTCCAGGCGGCGCAACTGCCAAACGTGTTCTTGATGAGCTTTTAATTGCGCACGAAAAATATCTGCCGCAGTTTAAAGACGCTATTGAAAGCCTGAAGGCACAGGGCGTCACCATCAAAGATGAACGCGTCCGTAAACTGATGGCCGAAGGAAAATAAGAAACTATCTTCATAGAAATATCCTCGTAAAGCAAAATAAAAACGCCAGAATTTCTGATCAGCCCATCAGAAGTTCGGGCGTTTTTGCAGCATTTAGTAATTTTACTGATTGGACTGGTTTTCCTGTTCAATCAGCTTGTCCACCTGTTCAATCAACTGATCTACCTCTTCAACCGTATCAAACAAGTTGATGTGGGGTCTGGAATCCAGGATTTCTACACAATCCAGATGGTAGTGACCTGAGAACCAGACCTTGTAGTCCAGTTTCTGACGAATTTCTTCCAGAAAATCAATCTGGTTAATTCGATCGTCACTGTATGCATCCAGGCTCACAGGATATTTAGTTGAAAGCGAATGAGCAGCCGGAACCTCGTGGCTTAAGACCACATCGACTTTCCAGTTTCGCTCATCCAGAATCTTACGGGTATGCTCTGCTTCTTCTTTGGAGAAAATCTCCTCATTCCACCAGTTCACGCCCTGTTTGCGGAATTCTACGTCATGGGAAAAACCACCGCCTAAAGCCAGCCAGTTTTTCCCGGCGAAGTCATACACTTCACCGCGCAGCAGATGGAAAACATTTTTTCGGATCTGCGCTGCCTTCCCACCTTTCCAGTCCACCACTGGAAAGGAATTGAGAACATCAAAATTCTCATGGTTGCCATCGATGAACACAGTTGTCCAGGGCAGGCTTTCAAACCAGTTCATCCAGAACCGGTCCGAACTTCCACCATCCCAGATACAGCCAAAGTCACCGCAGATCACCAGATAGTCTTGCTCTGTCATTGTCTGCCCCGGAATGAACTCCCGGGGATTAATTTTATGGATATCAAATGCCCCATGGGTATCACTGGTAAGATAGACCATCTCTTAACCTCTCAAATCTAATCTCTTTTATCAGCCGAACTATTTCTAATTTATCTGAAAATCAGTCTTGTTTGTATACATTTTAAATAAGATAACGAATTTCCGGCAAATAGTTGCATTTGGCCGCATTGTGTAAACGGTTTCCGTATGATCACAAAAACTAACGGTAATTTTCTACCCTGGCCCCAGCATTTGATCTTATCTGTCTGTTTGTTTTTAAACGATCACATTTTCAGAACACATTGGGATCCAATATGTTCTATTCAAAAAATTATGGCCATATAAAGGATTAGATGATTGAGTTTACTGAATATAAGTTTATTTGGTTTAGATCCTATCCGTTTCAGATAAAGAAGAATCCAGATGCAAGAGATCATCACAAATTCCGATTTTCAAGATCAAAAATTTCCAGATAAAAACGGCCGCTGGACAAAGCCAATGGCCGTTTCAATTCAATGAGTAAAATGGAAATTTGGATCGGTTTTTCTTAGCTTCTTTGGAAAGCAAGAACAGGCGATCAGATCTGGATGCTTATTTTCCAGCTTTGGAGAAAGCCAGGTAAGCAGCACCGAGCAGACCAGAATCTTCAGAAAGTGAAGATGGACGAACGTCTACATACTGATCAACTGGTGGGAAGACTTTTGCTTTCACGCGGTCTTCAACGTCTTTAACAAAGCCGTCGATCTTCATGGCAACAGAGCCGCCAAGGATAACAATTTCAGGGTCAGTGACCGCAACCAGAGTGGCGATCATATTAGCCAGATATTCTTTGGCATCATCCATGATTTCAGCTGCAATTTCATTTCCCTGGACAGCCAGATCATTGACTTCACCAGCGTGAGCAACGTCCAGACCAGCTTTGCGGGCACGATTAGTGATGGCAGTACCAGAGCAGATGGCTTCAACAGCACCCGGGCTTAAACGGCCGTGGCTTGGTCCATTACTCCATAAGATGCAGTTGGCAACTTCGTGTGCAAAACCATGAGCACCGTTTACGATTTCTTTGTGAACAACCTGTCCAGAACCTAAGCCTGTCGATACAGTTAAGAACTGAACATAGTCTTTATCTTTACCATCGCCGACTACAGCTTCAGCCAGAGCAGCCAGGTTGGCGTCATTTTCGAGGTAGCATGGCAGACCAGTCATCTCAGTGATTGTTTCTGGGATGGAGAATGTCCACCAGGACTCATTCAAGTTAGGTGTATTAATGATGTAGCCTGTTTTCAGGTTAAGCGGTCCTGGGCAGGATACACCGATACCAACGATGTCCTTATCAAATCCTTTAATGACTTCTCTGATTTTTTCCAGAGTTTCCTGTGGATCATCTGGATTGGTTCTGAACTGAATTCGTTCAATCAGGTTCATATCCTCGTCGACGAGCGCAACGCGGGTATTTGAACCACCAATATCAATACCAATTGAATATTTCATTTTATTTCCTCCTGGGAATTCTTAATTCAGTTTATCATAGCTAAAGTATTTATGATTCTTTTTTCGAGGAAACTGCCCAGGAAGATGAATCGTCGGCAGGTCGTTTTAAAATTTCATTTTATTCTTTACTTTCAATTCTGTTTTGTTCAAAGCCCTGTCACACGACAGATAAAAGAAAAAGCGCTTTATTTTCTTGGTAGCTGCATCTTTTCTTTTCGTGATATAACCATTTTTGCAGCATTCATTCCCCTTTTTGTGCAGATCCCGAATCCGTATCAAAAACAACAGAACACAGTGTATCCGTACAGGATAATTCAGGACAATTCTGATCTTCCAGAAAACGCTTTTTCTTTTAATTTCTCAAAACATTCATACGCTCTGACTGTCCAGAACTCTTCTCCATGAAATGCAATTCTGATCAATTCTGATCAATTAAATTATCTGTCTGCTCAACATTCCCGATCGGCATCCCGCCAAGCACAGCCACTAAAAAAGGTTCATATCGATGGAATTCGACATGAACCTTTTCTGGTCAGAATTTCGCAAACTGCATACCTGGCTTTACTTAAACTAAGCTCTTTTTTTCGAACGGGCTTTGAGGACTACATTTGGAGTAGCAAGATGATCCATGTAGTCTTCTTCCACACGGCGCTGGCCCATAGGAACCAGAGCTGTAATTTCATCATCGTCATAACCGACGACAAGGGTTCTTTCCGATAACATAATCGGGCGTTTTAAGATCGACGGGTTTTTCTGAATCAGCTTGATCAGCTCATTGAGTGAGTAATCATCAAGACTGCGCTTCAAGGTCTGAAATGCTTTGGAGCGGGTAGAAATAATATCGGAAGTTCCGTTTTCACAACGGGAAAGCAGATATTTGATCTCACTTTCCTGCATTAAGTTCGAGAAAATATTCTTTTCAAGAAAAGTGATGTGGTTGTCCTGAAGCCATTTTTTAGCTTTTCGACAGCTTGCACACCCTGGTGATGTATAGATAATGACCATATAAAGCCTCTCTTCGGCCGGCTTCCCGACTCTATAGTTCAAGGATATCACCGTCCAGAGTGAATATTTGGAATTTTGCCTGTATAAGATTTGTACGAAATGTAAATGATGTTGCTTTGTAATGTATTAGGCTTTACTTTGTTCCACAAAGAAAAGCGGGTCGTCAAACCCGCTTGTTATCATTTGAATAGACCTTAGATTCTGTCAGTATTTCTTAAGTCCAGTTTTTAAACCTTTTCTATTGTGAAGGAAAAGGGGCTGTCTGTCACGCAGGAGTCCCCGCTTTTGGCAGACACTTTCCGATCAGAGATTATTCAACACCGATCAGGAATGAGTAAACCGGCTGTTTTCCATTGTAGACTTCAACTTCTGCTTCAGAGAAGGAAGCAACAAAGTCAGCCAGCTCGTCAGCCTGTTCTTTCATGGCGTCTTCGCCATAGATCAGAGTAACCAGTTCGGAGTCTTCATCGATCATTTTCTTTAACAGATCTTTGGTTACAGCCATCATGTCTTCCTGGGCATCAACAATAGCTTTACCCAGAATACCCATGTACTGTCCAGCCTTGATTGGCAGACCTTCATAGGTTGTATCCTTAATGGCATATGTAACTTCACCAGTTTTCACACCGCCGATGGCTTCTTCCATGTCAGCCAGGTTGTCTTCGAGAGAAGCATCCGGGTTGTACATGATGCATGCAGACAGACCCTGTGGGATTGTCTTGGCAGGCAGAACGTGAACGTCTTTGTCTTCCATCACATCAGCAGCCTGCTGAGCAGCCATGACGATGTTGGAGTTATTTGGGAAGACGAAGATATGATCGCAGTTCAGTTTCTTGATGGCACTGATGAAATCTTCTGTAGAAGGGTTCATCGTCTGACCACCGGAGATGACGATATCCACACGCAGTTCTTTGAACATTTTCTGGATTCCATCACCAGCAGCAACTGCAATCAGACCATATTTCTTATGTTCGCTTGCAATTTCTTCTTCCTGCTCTTTTTCACGGCTCAGGATTTCTTCATGCTGATCGGACATGTTTTCAACTTTCAGTTTCATGAAACGGCCCTGACGTTTACCCATGCGGATGGCAGTGGCAGGTTCAAGCGTATGAACATGAACTTTAACAAGGTCTTCATCCTGTACGCAGACGATCGAGTTACCGATGGCCGCAAGTTCGTCTTTGAATTTTGCTTCGGAGAAGTTTTTCATTCCTCTCGAAGACAGCTGCAGAATAAATTCTGTGCAGAAACCATATTCGCCTTCGCCGCCTTCAACTTTCGCCTGAGCACTTTCACCAGTCGCTGCAGACTGTTCGAGTTCAACCGGCTTGCCTTCCATGGCAAGAGTCATACCTTCCAGGATGGCTAAAAGACCCGCACCACCAGAGTCAACAACACCGACTTCTTTTAAAACTGGCAGCAGATCCGGTGTCGTATCCAGAGAGATTTTGGCTTCTTCAACCATTTTCTTCATGACATCGGTGCAGTCAGTGATTTCATCGGTTGCTGTATAGGCATACGTGTAATCCGCAGCTTCACGGATTACCGTCAGGATTGTTCCTTCTACAGGACGCATAACCGCTTTGTAGGCAACGCGGCTTCCGTTAACCAGAGCTGAAGCCAGCTGCATGGCATCCAGCGTATCCAGATCTTCAACGGCCTGATAGAAGCCACGGAAAATCTGAGATGTGATAACACCAGAGTTACCACGGGCACCCATTAAAAGACCACGGGAGAGAACTTTGGCAATGGCGCCAACTGTATCTTCCGGACATTTCAGGGCTTCTTTGACTCCGTTTGTAAAAGTCAAAGACATGTTGGTTCCAGTGTCTCCATCTGGAACCGGGAATACGTTCAAGGCATCAATTCTGGCCTGGTTGTTGGACAGATTATTCATGCCGGAACGCAGCATTTCTTTAAAAAGTTTACCGTCAATCCATTCCATTACGCGTCTCCTTACTTAACAGTTCTGACGCCCTGAACGTTGAGATTGACAGCTTCAACTTTGACTTCCAGGGTTTTTTCAAGAACATAACGAACACGCTGCTGCGCGGCAACCATGACTTCGGACAGTTTGATTCCCTGCAGAGCGATTACATAGATATCGAGAATTAAAGAGTTACCATCCTGGCGGACGATTACGCCGCGAGAATAGTTTTCCCGTTTCAGAAGTTCAGCCCAGCCATCTTTCACAACTTTCTGGCTGGCCATTCCGACAATTCCATAACATTCATTGATGGTTCCGCCTACAAGGTTGGCAATGGCATCTAATGAAATTTCAATGTCTCCATATTCGGTAGATTTATGAATCGGCATGTTTTCCTCCAGTACGATGTTTCTGAGTCGTACGTATTTTTTACGAACTTCATGAATGTCTTGTGACATTCAGGCAAAACCTGTTCTATTTTGCAGGCCCGTCAAAAAACATAAAACAGTGATATGTGATGGGCCTTGCAAGAAATGGTTTTCAAGATGTTTATGGCATCGGGTATATTATAAGCATTTTTTCTATAAAACAAAAACGAGTGTGGCCATTCACACCAACCACCCACAAAGATGCTCAGCATCGGCAATTTTCAAACGGTTACAGATCATATTTTCTGGGCATCTGAACAAATATGATGCATACAACCATAATTTAAGGTAAATTATGGTCTATTCTCACATTTTTTCTGTCCTCACTTCGCTCATTTGAACATTCAGTTTCAATTCTTATTCGTTTACGATCATCCAGTCTCTGACAAAACAAACTCACAATGATTCATCCCTCCAAGGTTCACGTCGAAAATTTCTTCCGCAAAAAGAATAATCATTTAGCAGATTTTCAGTAATTTTCAAAGGAAGCGCACAGTTTTTCTTTCAGATTTCCTTTTGGCCCCTTCCCTTTCTCATTGACTTTCTGGCCCTTCTAACTGGATTGTCATTCTTCTCAGCCGATCTCATCGTTATCCATTCAATCTCTTCCATTGCTCAATGGCGGCTTGATGTGGTCTATAGATGGCTTATTACCTGCTGGTTTTCACGACAGCCTCACTGTTTCCTCCCCTTATCCCCTTTCTATTCCAGGATCAATCGCAATTGTTCTGTCTCAAATCAACCTCAATTGTTCTGTTTCAGATCATCCACACTGGATCCAGCGAACAGCGACCAACAAAAAACCGTTCACACACAATGCGAACGGATTTTAACAGTTGGTTATATTGGGTTTTTAAGGAAAAAACAGTCTATAATGAATATAGATGTGTTATTATAAATCCATGAGAATGAAGACGTCACAAGCCTGCAAATACCTCGGGGTTGCCAGGCACACCTTGTACAAAATGATTGAAGATGGAATGCCTGCCCATCGCTCTATTGGCGGACACTACATGTTTGACCAGGAA
>CAJTLE010000040.1 GCA_910577085.1 uncultured Allobaculum sp.
TAGAAGTGTATGAAACTGGTTCATTTTTCGAAAACGTCTAAAATGGCCTACAAAAACGAAAAAGACTTCTCGCCATCAGAGAACTGACGGCTAGAAGCCTGAGCTTACTTAACTTAATGACATTGAATTAGACCCCTCATTATCATGGCGTTGCGCTTTATATAAAGATCTAATAGCAATTTGCTCTTTCGAGAATAAATATAAAAGTCATTGGGACAGAACGCTAGTAGTGATTTCTATACCAAGGAACCATTGACAGAAGATTGAAAATTTTCCTAATCGTTTGAAAGCAGGTCGTAGAACACGCATCGCACAAGATCCGCCTGAAGGGGATCAAATTCCATTGTGGTTCCAAGCATCATGGAGAATCGGTATTCCATTTTATTACAGAGCGATTAAATTTTTTCGAAGCGGCCCTTTACAGTGGGCTGCACCTGGTAGACTGCCAGCGTCCCTATCGGGAGATATTTTTCAACCGACCGGGATGCTTTTTTGGGGTCCAGGGGGCAGTGGTCCCACTGTCAAGGGTTTAAGCGGAGGAAAAATTTATGAGCGGATTTGGCAGAACAAGTATCTCAGATTTCAAAAAGGTGAACGATATTATCCATCGCTCGCCTTTATCAAATCTCATAGTGTTTTCTTATGTTGGATCATAGCTCCGCAGTTAAAGTGTGGTCCGACCACATCTACCCACCAATCTGAAATTCTGAGCGATTCCTTTGAAAAATCCAGAGGTTTGCGGACACAGAAAAAAGGACCGGAATCCCACCGGTCCTGATCATCTGTAATTGGTCGGACATCTCTGCCCGCTTTCCTTGTTGATTTCTGCAGATCTGAAAAAATCGCTTCGATTGCCAGAAAGCCGGCCTGGCAGCCAAGCCCGAAGGGCGTAAGATCGCAACAGGATCAAGGGCCAATTGGATTGTCGGCACCAATTTCGAATTCAACATCCTTATCCGGGCCCTTTTTAACCCCCAGCATGATCCGGGTATAATACTGGAATGTCTTGCCCAGATCAAAATCACCTTTCCGACTCGCCCAGGAAATACTCAGACCTTCATTTAAGTCCATCAACATAACTGCAAGCTTATGGGGTGCAGCTCTGGCCGTAATGAAATCCTGCGCTTCCAGCTCTTCTAAAATCCTCTCCAGGACTTCCACCTGGGGGCGGCTGTAAGAGGCCAGATAATTATGGTCCGTCAGCGCATACGCCCGGTACGCCGCAAACAGCTCCGGCCCCATGGTATAAATCGTCTCATGAAGCCGGTTAAACAGGTTATGCAAAGCCGCTGCCGGTTTGTTCTGATTGAGAAGCTCATAGGTCGATGGTAAAGAGTCAACGGACTGCTGCTTATAGTAATAGGCAAGAATCATTTCCTTTTTGGGCACATACTTATACATTGTCGGTTTGGAAATATCGAGCGAATCACAGATATCATCAACCGAAACTTCTTCAAAGCCATTTTTGCGAAAGAGCTTCATCCCGGCATCGATGATATCCTGCCTTTTCTTTTCAGCTTTCATAGATTTCTCCAATATGCAGAATTGCATCCACACCTTCATGCAGATTCTCACGGCTGTCTTCTGCCTGCTGCATCGCAAACTGTAAACTGTATCCAGTCACATAGGCACCAATGACTTTCGTAATGGTCAGTGGATTGCGCAGATTGTGGATCAGGCCTTTTTCCTGACCGGCTTTAATCAAGGAAATCATTGTGGCCCGCCATGTTGGTGTCAGGATCTCGTCAAGGCAGGATTGTTCAAAATGGAGCCGGAGAAGATCCCGCAGCAGGTCTGGCCCGTTGCCAAAGATCTGCTCGATGACAAGATCAAGAACCCTGAAAATCTCCTGATGAATCTGCTCGGCAGACAGATTTTCCGGGTCAGTCTGCAGACGTTCATCATTGGCTTTGTAGGCGTGGATCAGCAGATCACGCTTATTGATTTTCAGTTTGTAAAATGTCGGCTTGGAGATCCCGACACTGGCACAGATCTCGTCCATCTTGACCGCTTTATAGCCTTTGCGGATGAAAAGGTCGCGAGAGTTCTGATAGATCAGGTTTAAATCAGCTTTTCGTTTCATACTCATCCCTCATGTGAATTGTACCATAATCCCCAATGAACTTCCTAACCGCCATGCGGAATATTATGGCCATTTTACACCTTATTCATAGGAAAAATGAATACATTTTGGGTACCAAATCAAGCGATTTATAAAGTGCCGGCATTTGTTCTTCTTTCAACTACCCGATCTCTCTTAAAAAAAGAGTGAGTCAAAATTCAATGAACATAGAGGGTAATTTTAAGTGCTGTCATTTAAAAATCACAGCCTGGTTTTTCAGACTCATTCCATACGAAAACCGGCACTAACAAAAAATGACCACTCAACAGGGTCTGCCGAATGATATCATCGGCATTCTGAGTGGAGTGGTCATGTGTATTTTTAAATTGCAGTTTGAAACAATGCCGAATATAGATATCCAGGCAAGAGATGGAAAGATTCAGATTCAGTCTTCAGCTTTCTTGTTTATCTCTTTTTCAATCATTTTTTGAGCCATGAACAGGTGCTTATCAACGGATTTTAACAGATCCGCATCCTGACCAGCCGCTTCTCTGGCTTTTTCAAACAGAGCTGCCGCCTGATTCAGGTCACGTTCTACGCCTCTGGCCTGTAAATAACAAAGACCAAGTTCGTCCATTGCTTTGGCATCGCCAGCATCAGCTGCTTTGGACAGCCAATAGAAGGCTTTGGCCGCATCATGGACAGTTCCTCTACCTTCGCGGTACAGGTAAGCCAGATCATACATACTGGTGACATCGCCATTCATGGCTGCCAGCATGGCATATTCATAGCCAGCCGGGTCCTGGCGCAGATGGCCATATGCACCATGCAGATAAATCCGTTCCGCCAGAATCTGAGACTCTTCATCCGCCCAATGTGCAGCCTGGCGGATTAAAGGAAGAGCATCAGAAAGTCTGCCCTGTTCGAGCAGTGCATGATATTCAGCTTTGAGCTGATCAAGCAGCTGCTGGTCCATCTTTTGCTTCCTTGACTAAAGCGAGATCTTCCATCATATCTTTGGCAAATTCATCGAATAAGCCGGCAATTTCTTCCTGCTGACGCAGATTGAATGTGTCGTATTTGTTAATGTTGCGCAGCAGGTCGAGCATTGGCAGGGTTGTATAAATCTTGGAACCGGAATTGTTCTTGAACTCTTCCAGCTCTTCTTCTTCATAGAAGTTTGTACGTTCATTGCAGTGCGGGCAGTTGAGATAGGCCATGTTTTCAACAACACCAAGTACTGGCATATTCATCTTGTTGCACATGCGGATCGCTTTGGTCACGATCATGGAAACCATTGGCTGAGGTGTCGAAATCATAACAACGCCATCAACTGGCAGTTCCTGCAGAATCGTTAAGGCTACGTCGCCTGTTCCTGGCGGCATATCAATGAGCAGAACATCCAGATCGCCCCACAGAACGTCTGTGTAGAACTGTTTTAAAACATTGGAAACGATTGGGCCGCGCCAGATGACAGGATCGTTTTCGTCGCTGAGCATATAGTTTAAAGACATCATTTTGACGTTGTCTTCAGAAACAATGGGCAGAACGAACTGGTTCTGATCGGCATAAGCCTGCTCGTGTTCAAGAGACATTAAACGAGGAATGGACGGACCGGTAATATCAGCATCAAGAATACCGACAGAATAGCCCAGACGGCTTAAAGCGCGGGCCAGCATAACCGTAACGGTACTCTTACCAACACCGCCCTTACCGGACATTACGGCTACGATATTTTTAATATGGTTATTTGGATTTTCTTTAATTTTGCAGGAACCTGGATCTTTGGAGCAGTTCCCTGCAGATGGACATCCTTCACAACTCATGTTCTTTCCTCCTTGGCAGCCTGGCTGCCTCTATGATTTTGTGTGAGAATTGAACTCATAAAGAAAGCATAGTCCTTTATGAATCCTGTATGAACTCAGATAAAAAGCCCAATTCATCAGAAGAGAATCCGACTTCGCTGGGCCTGTTGGTCTGTGAGATTTTATTTTATCACGCTCCGGCTTATCACCGGATTTCTTCGCACTTTTGCGGCTGATCGTCAGGATCAGGCAGATTTTTAAGCAGATTCCAGCTTGATAGCCTAAGCTGCCTGACAAGATTCAGACAAACAGATACGTCTGCATCACTCTGCCTTTCTATCATCTCATGTCTGTCAAGTCCTTATTGTTTTTTCTGGCCGGCTTGTGAATCGATCTCTGTATCGGATTCTGGTTCAGACTTCGACTTTTTCCGGCTGCCAAGCGAAGGGTTGAGGGCGTTGACATTGTCTGAAGAGGGGCCTGCCGAAAACTCATCAAAATTCAGTCCCGGATCTTTTAACGCCTGATCTACACTTCCGACCAGCCGGCTTGTATCGACATGGGTATAAATCTGGGTAGTCGAAATGTCCGCATGCCCGAGCAGCTCCTGGACCATTCGCAGGTCCGTATCGTTTTCAATCAGTCGGGTCGCAAATGAATGCCGTATAGAGTGCGGGGAAAAAGAGGGTGAAAGCTGATGATTCAGGGCACTGTTTTTTGTAAGCCGGTAAACATACTGCCGGTTAAGCGGCAGACCTTTGAGCGAGACAAAGAAATAGCTGCTCGCACTTGCTTTCGGCTGGCGGACTACGTTCCAGTACAGCGCCATCTGCTGGACGCATTCGTCCACCAGCGGCACAATCCGTTCTTTTTCCCCCTTGCCCAGCACCCGGATCTGCTTTTGGTCCAGACGGACATCATTGGCTCGCAGGGTGCAAAGCTCACTGACGCGAAGTCCACAGCAATACAGCACCGTCACAATGGTTTTATCAAGAATCCCCTTATCGGACTGGTCAAAATCGGCCAGTACCGCCTCCATCTCCTGACTCGAAGCCCATACGGGTAAATGGCGGCTGATGTGAGGCGTTTTGAGAAGTGTACTGGGGTCGGGCATATCATACATCAGATTCAGGTAGCCAAAAAAGGAATGGAGCGTACTGGTCAGCCTGGCAATGGTGCTTGGGGCATAGCGCAATGAGAGTTCATCAATAAATCCCTGTAAAAACACCCCATCCACATCCTCGATCTCTGTTTTCTGCTCTTTGAGATAGTCCTTGAGTAAAATCAGATCCTGGCGCTGGCTTTCAACAGAGAAGCGGGCTTTGCCCTGGCTGTTTTCCGCCCAGCTTGAAAAGGATCGAATGACTGGATCCAGATCCATTTCTTTTCCCTTCTTTCTTTCGTACATCTTTCTCAGGAACAGTTCTGCTCTTTCGAGCTTCGCTGTCCTTTTCTGTTTCTTTGAAAAAAAGCCTGATGCAAGAATTCAGGCCTGAAATATGATTCTGTTGGTATTCTGGATTCTATCCTCGAAAAATCGGTTCAAGAATCTGGGGACGGCAGTTTCCTTCTTTGATGGCTTCCATCAAAATCGCTTTGGCCTGCCCATCCCGTCTGTCATAGGCGATCTGCAGCCTTGAGACTGCAAAATTGGCCGCATTGAGTTCAACAAACGCTTCAGCAATCCGATCGGGCCGGTGCACAAAACAAAACCGGCCATTTGAGCGCAGCAGTCTGGAGGCCTGGGCAATCATGGTTTTTAAATCCAGATTTTTTTCAAACCGGGCCTGCTGGCGAAGCGAGAGAGTTGAAACAAAGTTCTGGTCTTCTGGCAGTTCAAAGTACGGCGGATTGCATAACACCAGATCAAACTGAGTCTGACGAAAGGATTCCACGGAGCCGACAAAAATCTCATGTTCACACGAAACCGAACGATCCAGATTGAGTCTGGCCAGTTTAGCGGGTTCTTCGAGAATTTCAATCCCGCAAAGATAATCTGGTTTAAACCGGTCAAGATACACCAACAAAGCCCCGTTGTTCGTGCCGATTTCACAGACCTGATCATGCGGATACACCCGGCACAACTTAGCCAGATCGGTACTGTCGGAGTTGAAGCAGAAATGCTTCTTGTTCTGTAAAATCCGGCATTCAGGATCGATAAAGTAATCCTCCCGGATCTTGTCTGGATCCAGCCCATTTTCTATAAGAAGTGTTTCAAGCTCATTTGTCATGACTGGCCTCCGATCTGGATGCTTCGTTCTGAATGGCCTGTTTTTCTTCGATCTGCTGGCTGCTATCAGGCGTTTCGGAAGACTGAGATTCCTGACTGGCCGGATTTTCATCCATCTGCTGGTCAGATGGCGTATCTGCGGGTTTCTGATCGAACTGGTCGCTTGGTCCGTCTTTGGCTTCCTTCTTTTTCATCAGATCGCTCAGTTTCATCAGACCGGCACCTTCAAGCTGTTTATTAAGCGAGCGAATGACCGCATCGGATCCACTGACGGATGGATCAAAGAGTGTTGGCTGCAGAACAATCTGGTCTTCATCCTGCAAAGAGCCAACCGATATGCCGATGTGTCGGTAGCCAACAGGTTCAAAATCACGGTAGATGAGCGCTCTGACTTTTTCGATCAGGATGAAATAGTCATTGGTCATGGACGGCAGTCTGGCCGAACGGACCTGGTTATGGAAATCTCCATCCCTGAGCACGACGGAAATCGACGCTCCTTTTTTATGGGTGCGCACCATCGCATCCGCAATCTGACGGGTCAGAAGCGAAGCCTGTTCGAGTACTTCTTCAAGAGTATACAGATCATGCGGGAAGGTTTTCGAGTGGGAGACGGACTTGCGGGTTGTGGAATACACCAGCTGATCGGAAGACTGGCCGGTGATTTTCGCATAAACTTCTGGCCAGGAGTTCTGTAAAATCTGCGTGCATGCGGCACGGTTTTCTTCGCTGGCCAGATCGCCAATGGTCTCAATTCCCTTTTCCTTGAGCCTGGGCACGGTTTTCTTACCGATGCCGATGCAGCTTTCTATCGGCAGTGGATACAACTTCGTGGGAATATCGCGTTTGCGAAGGACGGTAATGCCCATCGGTTTTCGCATATCCGAAGCCATTTTGGCCAGAAAGCGGGTCGGACCGACACCGATCGAACACTTCAATCCGAGCTCATCCAGCACGCCGCGCTGAATCTGAACGGCCAGATCCAACGGACGAGGATAGCGGGTTATAACTTCTGTCACATCCAGGAAACATTCATCAATGGAGAGGATTTCCAGCTTGCCGGAAAACTTGCGCAAAAACGCAAAAAACTGACTGGAGAGTTTGCGATAGTAATCGTGATCGGCATTGAGAATGATCAGCTCGGGACAGAGTTTCTGGGCCATGCGGGTTGGCATGGCGGAATTGACCCCGTATTTGCGGGCAATATAGTTACTGGTCGCAAGAACACCCCTGGTGGAATTGGATCCGATTGCCAGGGGTTTGTCTTTGTATTCGGGATGACGCAGTTCTTCAGCCGAGGCAAAGAATGCGTTGAGGTCGATATGAAATAAAACTCTAGCCATGGTGCACCCGGTGAGAAAGTTCTTTCATGCTTTCCACGGCAGTTGGTTCGGCAGCCCCATTGGCCATAATCGCCAGCTCTTCAAAATGTTCTTCGTCATTTAAAAGACTGACATGCGTTGAGGTCGTCGTACCATCCGTTGTCTTGGCCACACGGTAATGATCATCGGCCCAGACAGCTACCGAAGGCAGATGAGTGATGCAAAGAACCTGATAATTCTCGGCCAGAGCATGCATCTTACTGCCCATTGCGAGGGCGACTTTACCGGAGACACCCGTATCGATTTCATCGAAGACCAAGGTTCCAATGCCATTTTCCGCCTGGAAAACGACCTTCAGGGCAAGCATCAGACGAGAAAGTTCACCACCGCTCGCGGATTGTTTGAGCGGGGTCAGCGGCTGGCCAGGGTTCATGCTGGCATGAAATTCAATCAGATCCATGCCATCTTTGGATGGATTTTTCTTTTCAAAATGAACATCAAACACGCAATGCTCCAGCATCAGATCTCTGGCATGCGCTTCAATCAGGCTTTTTAACTCAGGTACCGCATCCTGACGCTGCTTATGAAGCTGGCTGGCCAGTGCGGTATAGGCTTTGGTGGCTTCTTTCTTTTCTTTCTCCAGCCGGTCAAACAGATCCTGCCGGTGCAAAATCAGATCTACCTGCTGGTTGAGCGATTTTTCCGTTTCCATCAAAGCCTGGTAACTGCCCCCATATTTCTTGAACAGCTGACGGATTAAAAACTCACGTTCATGGAGCTGATCAAGAGACTGGCCATCTTCAGAGGCATCGCTTTGGGTCTCGGAGATGTTTTCAAACAGATCCTGAAGCTGATAATAGAGATCGTGAAGCCTGTCGCCATAGTTTTCATTGGTTGGTGTATCTTCGAGCAGCTTTAATGCGGTATACAGCTGATCGGAAATGCCGCCTTCTTTTTTCCAGTAATAGGAAGCCTCGGAGAGATTTTCCGTGGCGGCGACAATTTTTTCGGCCTGTTCAATCCGGGCATCGAGCTCTTCGAGCTCCCCATCCTGGACTTTGGCCGCACTGATTTCATTGAGCTGACGGGTAATGGCTTCAAGGTGGGCATCCGAGAACGTCTGTGTTTTCAGTTTCTTGATTTCAACGGCTTTTTTATGCAGTACGGCATAAGCATCCGCTGTTTTCTGGCGCAGCTCTTCAGTTTTGGCAAACCGGTCGAGCATATCGAGCTGCAGCTGGGGATCCATCAGCCGGACCGTATCCATCTGAGAGTGAATATCCACCATGCGGCTGACGATTTCACTGACAAAGGCGTTGGTCGTGGTGCGGGAGTTGAGCAGCATACGGCTTTTGCCATTGGCGTTCACGATGCGGGTAAGAATGATATCTTCATCAGGATCAAAGCCGTTTTCTTCCAGCATGGTGCGGACTTCCTGGTCCGGGTTGGAAAGAATCATCTGTAAAACAGCTTTATCTTTACCCTTGCGAACGACACCTTTGGAAACCCGGCCGCCCGAGATGACATGAATGGCATCGATGAGCAAAGATTTACCGGCTCCGGTTTCACCAGTGATCACCGACATATTATTTTTAAAGTCGATCTGGGCGTTTTCAAACAGGATATAATCCTGAACCATCAGCTGATCAATCAAATCGGTCCCTCCTTTTCGATGCGTAAATTACATATTCCTGATTCCCTTTCCGGCCGACGACTGGCGAGGGAATGGCCTGCAGATTGTGATAGTACTGCCCTAAAAAGGCTTTGACCTTTTCCAGGGCTTCTTTTTCATATTTCGGGTGGCGGATGACACCTTTTTTATTCAGAGCCTTCGGGCCGCATTCAAACTGCGGCTTGACCAGAATGACCATATGTTTCGGAACAAACTGGGCAAATAACGGCTCCAGAATGCTCAGGGCCGAAATGAAGCTGACATCCATGCACACAAAATCAATGGGCGGATGGAACCAGTCTTTCGAGATGGTTTTGGCATTGACCCCTTCCATCTTGACCACCCGCGGGTCTGCATCCAGGGAAGGAGCAAGCTGCAGATGGCCGACATCGAGCGCGTAGACTTTCGAAGCACCATGCTCCAACGCGCACTGGGTAAAGCCGCCGGTACTGGCACCAATATCCAGAACGATTTCCCCCTGGGTTGAAATATCAAAGGCATCATAAGCTGCTAAAAGCTTGCCGCCAGCGCGTGAAACATAGTCGTGATCCACTGCGGCGACTTCAATGACATCCGCTTCTTCAATTTCATAGGCCGGTTTGGTAATGACTTTCGAATTGACGCTCACCCGGCCGGATTTAATGGCATCGGCTGCCCGGGTCCGGGAGCCAAGTGTTTCAGCTAATTTCTGATCGAGACGCATGCGCATCCAACCTTTCAAATAAATCGTCCAGGCTGATCTGCTGATCCTTGCGCAGTTCACTGATGGATCCCTGCGGGATAAAACCGTCTTTGAGCGTTAACAGATCAAAGTCCTGGCGTCTGGTTTCAAGATAACGGGCAATACTCGTGGAAAGCCCGCCAAATGGACTGTCTGTTTCATAGACCGTAACCGGCAGTCCGGAATCAAATATCATATCCAGCATCGCGGTATCGAGCGGGATCAGAAAGCGTGCATTAACGACTTTCAGATTTCGATTCTCTTTGGCCGCCCGCTGTTCAATTTTCTTAACATCCTCACCATACGCAATCACGATCTGCTCCGGATTTCCAGTTCCCGTTTCTGTCGATGTCCAGGTGCCAATTTCAATGGCTTCCAGATTGGCATTGGGCTGGAAATGGGTTTTGCCGCGCGGATAGCGGATAAAGAATGGGTGAGGATACTGAAAGCCGGTGTAGATCAGATTCTGTGCTTCCTCAGCATCGCTTGGCTGGCACAGGACCACATTGGGAATGGTATTGAGAAAGGAAATATCATAAATGCCCTGATGGGTTTCCCCATCACTGCCAACCAGTCCCGCCCGGTCAATGCCAAAGACAACCGGCAGATCCATGCGGGCAACATCATGAAGCACCTGATCATAGGCCCGCTGTAAAAAGGAGCTGTAAATCGAGACAAACGGATGCAGACCACCGGCTGCCATGGCGCCGGCCATCGTGACCGCATGTTCTTCCGCAATGCCTGGATCAAAGAAGCGATCCGGATATTTATGCGCAAATGGCAGCAAGGCACTGCCGGTGGCCATCGCTGGAGTAATTACGCAAAGTTTGGGATCTTCAGCCGCAAGCCGGTACAGCGTTCTGGCCACAACTTCTGACCAGCTGATCTGATCTGGCTTTTTTTCACCCAGAAATTTCCCGGTCCGGATATCAAACGGACCGACACCATGCCACACACCCGTTTCATCCTGCTCGGCAAAGGAATATCCTTTTCCCTTGTTGGTCAAAACGTGAACGACAATCGGGCCATCGTGTTCTTTGGCGGTCTGGAAGGCATCAATCAGCTCTGGAATATTCGATCCATCGACCGGACCGATATAGTCCAGATCAAACGAGGTAAATAATGGAGCATCAATGACCTTTTCTTTGATCCGGTCGCGATAGTCCCGTAAGAAATTCAGAATTTCCTTGCCGGCATTTGAAGCGATCAGCGTATCATAGAGATCTTTTTTCGTTTCCCGGTACACTTTTGACGTCCGCACTTTGGTAATGGATCGTTCAATGCCGCTGATGTTGGGTGAAATGGACATCTTGTTGTCATTGAAGACGATGATCATCTTGCGATGCTGGGCGCCCAGATCATTTAAGGCTTCTAACGCCATGCCGCTTCCAAGCGCTCCATCGCCAATGACACTGACCACTTCAAAATCCTCACCCTGCAGATCTCTTGCGATCGCCATGCCAAGACCTGCCGAAAGCGAAGTGGAAGAATGGCCGGCTTCCCAGCTGTCATGTTCACTTTCCGAGCGCTTTTGATAGCCCGAAAGGCCATGGAACTGACGCAGACTTTTAAACTGGTTCATGCGTCCGGTGAGGATTTTATGGGTATAGCTCTGATGGCCGACATCGAAAATGATTTTATCTTTGGGTGAATTAAAGACGGTATGTAAGGCGAGAGTCAGTTCGACGATCCCGAGATTGCTTGACAGATGACCGCCGGTTTTGGAAATGCTTTGAATCAGAAACAACCGGATCTGTCGGGCTAAGTCTTCGAGTTCTTCAACACTCAGATCTTTTAGCTGGGCTGGATCTTTCAGCTGAGTCAGTAACAAACAGTTTCCTCCTTCCAGAATTTCTAACGAAATTGCACCTGCCGCCAGCACGGTCAATCAGGCGTACATGCTTCTAACAGGCAAAGAACGCTCTCAAACCCGTACAGGTTGCGCAACGAATTCGCGAAACGAGGAAGTTTGAGAGTATTCTAAATGAGTTGCGCGTAAATTGCACGAACAATTGTAAAAACTTCAGGATTTTGTATCCTAAGGGGTATCTTCATCATACCGCATCCTGAAAATGAATCCTTGAAAAAACAATAGATTGTACCCTGCTGCAGGGTTCAGTGCTCCATCGGCAGAATCAGTCACTGGATTTCTGGACTGTATCAATTCATGGACTGAATGGATTAATGGGTGCGGTGGGTCAGCTGTTCAATGAGCACGCGAAGCAGACCATCATTAAGATTGAATTCATCGAGTCTGGTCAGAATGGATTTTTCATATTCCAGCACTTTGGCTTTTCCTTCTTCCAGACCAAAGAACGTTAAGGCCGTCGCTTTTTCATTGCGCTCATCCGACAAGGATTTGCCCATAACGGCTGCACTCGATGTTTTTTCCAGCAGATCATCCTGAATCTGAAACTGAATGCCGATTTCCCGGCCGACCTGCTGCCACTTGTCGACATCTTCCGGATGACCGGCCAGAATGGCAGCCGAACAGAGCGGTAAGGCAATCAGACAGCCGGTCTTATAGGTTTCGATGCGTTCGATATCTTCAAGCGAAGAGGCACCATCTGCATCCAGGTCAAGATCCTGACCATAACACATCCCCGCCGGACCTGCCATACGGGCTAACAGGACACAAAGATCGATGGCTTTTTTCGGATCAGATACATCCTTAAGCTGTTCAAATGCAAACGCCTGCAGACCATCGCCGGCAAGCAGCGCAATATCATCCCCAAAGACACGATGACAGGTTGGTCTTCCCCGGCGCAGATCGTCATTATCCATCTCCGGCATATCATCATGAATCAGTGAGTAGGTATGAATCATTTCAATGGCTGCAGCCATTGGAAAACCTTGTTCGGCAGGCAGACCATAGGCATCCAGAGCCGCAAATAAAAGCATCGGACGGACGCGTTTTCCGCCGGCTAATAAGGAATAGCGCATGGCATCTTTCAGTCTGGATTCTGGCAGTTTGTTCGTCTGGGTATCGAGATACAGATCAAACTGACTGCGAAGGCTGTCAAATGGATTATTCATGGGCCGGCTTCACATCCTTTGCGATCAGTTCGTTCATCTGGGTTTCAAAGCTTTCGAGCTGACTCTGGCAGCTTTTGGACAGCTCAAGTCCCTCTTTAAACAGGGCCATGGCATTTTCCAGTTCAACATGAGGATTGTTCAGTTCATTGACAATCTGCTCCAGACGGTTCATCGACTGCTGGAACGTAAGGTTTTGCGTGGGCATAATCGTCCTCCTGTAGGTAAAAATGGCTGTTCAAGCCATACGGGTTTTCTTAAGATGTTCAGCTGATCTTCAGTGAGTGATCAGCTGATTCTGGGCTGTAGTTTATGATTTCATCGTGACGGGCGGCCGGACTGATTTTCAGTTCTGGTCTGACGCCGATCAAAAATGACTTCAGGCAAACAATAAAGATAAAAAAGAGCAGTGAGCAGATTCCATACTGAGAATCGGACTCCTGCTCTTGGAAGCGGATTGTGTCTGTTTAAAATAGCGGATCCGTCAGCTTGCTGGCAGGATTATTCCTCTGCCTTTGCAGCATCTGTTTCTACAATTTCAGCTTTGGCCGATCCAGTGGCAAACTGGAGAGAAACCAGATCGGATTTCTTCAGTTCATTGGCCGATCGAACCGGTCTGCCATCCAGATAGGCAATCGCAAATCCGCGCTCTAAAACGCCCTGCACAGAGAGCGCTTTGAGCATGGCATCCAGTTTATCCAGCTGGTTTTTTGCACCACTTAGCTGGTAGCTTAAAGCGGTCTGCAGACTCTGGGTGTTTCGTTCCAGTTCCATTTTCGAAAGGCGCAGCTGGCCTATCGGTGAATGCAGCAGCAGCTGGCCGTTCGTGGACTGAAGTCGGCGGGCTGCTCTGGAAAGATCATCATTCATGGACTGTACCAGCGCATTGCTTAAAGCACTCAGCTGGTTTTCCACCATATGAAACCGGCTGGTCGAAAGTTGAATGAGGCGTTGAGAGAGCAGCTGCTGATAATTTTTACGCTGATCAATCCAGGCCTGTGGATTGGCAAGGGCTGAAGCACTTTGTAAATACATCAGCTTTTGGGCATTGTTATTGAAGATGGCTTTAGCCGATTGAATCAGCTGTTTTTGAAGAGAATCCAGACGGGCTTTGACTTCATGCTGATCGGGGGTGACCCATTGGGCGGCAGCCGTTGGCGTCAGAGCCATATGGTCGGCGGCCAGATCGGCCAGTGACGTATCAATTTCATGACCGATGCCGGTGACCGTATAGGTTTTCATCTGATTGAGTGCATAGACAATGCTCGGATCATTGAAGCAGAACAGATCTTCAAAGCTTCCTCCGCCGCGAATGAGCAGGACCGCATCGGCTCCGCTCTGGTCAGCAGCCTGAAGGGCCTTGACGATTTTGGGCGGGGCTTCTTCGCCCTGCACCGGGGTTTTGAACAATTTTACTTTTAACATCGGCCAGCGCAGCCGGATGGTCTTCAGGGCATCCTGAAGGGCGGCTGTCGTTTCGCCGGTGACGATCGCTATGGAATTGATTTCGGCAGGTTTGGGCTTTTTCCGCTCACGCGCAAAGCAGCCCTGGGCTTCCAGAAGTTTCTTGCGTTTTTGCAGCTCAAGATAGAGCGTGCCAAGGCCGGCAGGCTCGACATGATCGACATTGATCTGGAGCGTTCCTCTTTTTTCAAAAAAAGTCAGCTCACCATGAACAAGGACAGCTATCCCATCCCCAAGGTCAAATCCAGTTCTATCAGCCTGGGTTTTCCACAGAGTACAGGACAGCTGTCCTTTGTCGTCTTTGAGATTGAAATAACAGTGGCCGCTTGGAGATCTGCGAAAATTACTGATCTCACCACTGATCATCGCACCGGATAAATTGACTCCGCGTGTGATAAACGCATTGATTTTTCTGGTCAGCTCGCCGACACTAAGCGTCTGCATTGCTGGTATCCAGCGTATCGAGGATACCGTTGACCAGTTTTTTGGCTGGTTCGTCGCAGTATTCTTTGGCGAGGGTGACAGCTTCGTTGATGGCAACCGATTTTGGTGTGCCATTTTCCAGGATTTCCTGGCAGCTCATCAGTAAAATCGCCTGCTCAAGCAAAGAAAGTCTCTCCCAGCTCCAGTCAGAACGCAGTTTTTTCGAAAGCAGATCGATGTAGCGGTCTTTGTTTTCGATGGTTCCCACCGTCAGTGAGTACAGATAGCCATTGACTTCGTTGCTGCCAAGCAGAACATCATACAGAGCTTTTTTGATGTCCTTGCCCAGTAATAAGTTCTGATAAATAGCTTCGATAGCCAGTTCACGCATCTGATGACGGTTAAATGGAATTTTGTAATCCAGCATGGCACGTCTTGGAAGCTGGATTTTCTGAACCAGCGCTTCCTGAATGTTGACAGGAATTTCATCAAGACGGTCTTTAATGGCATCGTAAATAAACGGAGACAGATTTTCGATTCCTTTTTTCAGTTCCGCCTCACTCATCGGTCTGACATCGGCCAGCGTTTTCTTTTCTTTCATAGCGATAGCGATCCTTTCTAAAAAAGGGAAATCCGGCAGGATTTCCCTTAGAAGATAAATCCAACTACCTTAATCTCAATAGATTCAGGCTTGTAGTCGGTCATGTATTCGATACTTTCGTAAATTTTATTCTGTAAGGAAGCACAGACGTCACTTACGTTGGCGTTGCAGTTCACACGGACCGGAATCGACACATAGAGTTTTCCGTCCTCAATCCAGGACAGCCTGTCAAAGCGGTAAAGCTTTGAAGTTTCGGCCACTTTGGCATTTTTGCTTTCATCGATCACATTTCTGGCAATTGCCGAGAAAACTGACCGGTTGTAGACGATTGAGCCGTACTGGTCAACAACTTTCATTTCGTTTGTTTCATTTGACATAGTTTCACCTGACTTTACTTTTCGATTATATCATCGCCGGGATTCAATGACCATATTTTGGCCGTACGCCCGACAAGATTATGGGAGGAAATCAGTGCTTGAGGCGTGTTTCTCTGATCTTTTGCTAATTGAGCAATCAAATCATCCACACTTGCGAATTTCTGCTCCGGCCGAAGTAAGTTTGCAAAGAAAAACCGTGCCGTTTTTCCGTACAGATCCCCCTGAAAGCCCAGAAGGTTAGCTTCAATTGTAACGCCTTTGTTATTAAATGTTGGATTGGTGCCCACATTGATCATGGCCGGAATCATACGATGATCCACCTGCACATAGCCGGCATATACGCCGCCTCCTGGCAGAATGGTTCCGGGCGCCTGATCAAGGTTTGCGGTTGGAAAACCAAGAATCCGGCCGCGCTCGTAACCGTGAACAACTCTTCCTTTGATGGAGTAAATATAACCAAGCAGTTTGTTGGCTTCCAGTACATTGCCCTGCCGTATGAGTTTTTCAATCCGGCTTGAGGAAATCTTTTCATCATGGTCACTGATCTGATCAATAACGTCGACCGTAAAATATGGACAGGCTTCCAGGCTGGCAACATTTCCCTTGCCCATTTTTCCATAGGTATAGTCAAATCCACAGACAATCTCCTTGATATGGAGGGCTTTTAAAAAGTCGTGAAACTGATCAATCGACAGGTCCGCAAACTCGTGCGTGAATTCCACAATATAGAACAGATCCAGACCGGAAGCTTCCATCAGCCGGATCTTGTCATCCAGATCGCAAAGATGATCCAGATTGGCATTGGGGCGCAAAACCTTCCAGGGATCGGGATCAAATGTCAGCGCCGCACTTTCAAGACCATACTTTTTCGCCTGAGCAATCGCTGTGCTGATCAGCTCCTGATGGCCGGTATGCAGACCATCAAAATAGCCCAGCGCACAAACGGAAGCAGGTAATGGCGGAATGTTTTTAAAATCAATACGGATAACTTTCATACTTACCATAACCCCCTTGTACTGCTGAACACTTTGCTTCCCGGCATTTTGCGATCATAAATAGCCAGCACCTGATCGCCATCCATCATCAGCACCCGGTCATGTTCAGTTTCCAGAACGATCGTTTTGCCATTTCGGATATCTGCTGGATTTTCAGCCTGCAGTTTGGGCAGATTGAGCACCCGCTCAATGGGATAAAACGTATGCTCGGGCGCATCGATCTCTTCGGCTTCATCCAGAGTAAAGCCGTTGGCTTTCTTGCGGATCAGACTTTTCATGGCCGCAAGGTTGCCCGTTTTCTCGCCAAAATCGCGGCATATGGAACGAACGTAGGTGCCGGATGAACAGCTCACATCAAAGGAAAGCTCGTTTTCATCGACCGGCTTGATGTCATAGATTTCAATATCCGTATACACATCCGGTACTTCCTGACCAGCGCGCAGATAGTCGTACATCTTTTTGCCATTGATTTTCTTGGCACTTGCTTTCGGTACTTTCTGATGCTGCTTGCCAACAAAGCTTTTCAGCGTCGCTTCAAAGTCAAAATCCGGATTGATTTCTTTGGTTTCTTCAATGGTTCCGAAGATATCATCGGTATCATACTTGGCCCCAAGTGCGATGCTTGCCTGGTATTCCTTATCGGTGTCCGTTAAAAAGGGCAGGACTTTGGTTGCCGATCCTGCCAGAACCACCAGAACACCACTGGCCATCGGATCGAGAGTTCCGGCATGACCAAATTTTTTCTGTTTATATTTTTTGCGCAGCTTGGCAATGACATCAAAACTGGTCATGCCTGCTGGCTTATTCAAGACTAAAATTCCATTCATGCCTTTATTTTATGGATTTTCAGACAATGGATAAAGCCCGAAGGCCTCTTTGACAGCCAACATTTTTTGCGGACATCAAAAAACTGCCACAGATCGACTCTGTGGCAGCTGAAAGCGTTTTGGTTTTTTCGATTTAAAAACTCGGTGACTGGCAGAAAATGATCAGGAATCTGGCCCATAACGACCAGACCGCTGATAGACCCCCCAGAAAAGAAAGACCGGGATCGATGAAAGATCAGGAAGGTTGAACACAAAGGATCGAGTGATCCAGGCTCCTTATTCAACGGTAACGGACTTAGCCAGGTTTCTTGGCTTATCGACATCCAGACCTTTGGCAACGGAAATATAGTACCCAAGCAGCTGTAAAGGCAGAATGGCAAGACTTGGCATGAAGAGATCTTCATTGACCGGCAGGTATACACTGAAATCCGCTGTATCTTCAATGTTATAGTTGCCGCGTCTTGTCAGCCCGAACAGGTAGCCGCCGCGGGTTTTGACTTCGCGCATGTTGGAAATCATTTTTTCGTATAAAGCCGGCTGGGTCAGAGTGCAGATGACCAGAATTCCCTTTTCGACCAGCGAAATCGTGCCATGTTTCAGTTCCCCGGCTGCATAGGCTTCGGAGTGAACATAAGAGATTTCCTTCATTTTCAGGGAACCTTCCATCACGGCCGCATAGTCAATGCCGCGGCCGATAAAGAAGACATCTTTGGCTCTGGAATACTTGGCCGCAAACCACTGCAGACGTTCCTTGTCATCGAGCACAGACTGCATCTGATCCGGCAGACGAAGCAGATTGGCCACCATCCGGTTATACGTATCGAGATCAATCAGATTCTTTTTCCAGGCCAGAACCAGGCCAACCAGATCCATGACCAGCAGCTGGTTGGAATAGGCTTTTGTGGTTGCAACCGCAATTTCCGGACCGGCCAGCGTATAAATGACCGCATTGGCTTCACGGGCAATCGAACTTCCAAGAACATTGACCACAGCCAGAACCGGCGCCCCTTTTTCCTGGGCCAGGCGTAAGGCAGCTAGGGTATCGGCAGTTTCACCGGACTGAGACAGAACGATCACCAGAGTATGTTCATCGACCATTGGATCGCGGTAGCGGAATTCACTGGCCAGTTCGACCCGAACCGGAATTCTGGCCAGAGATTCAATGACATACTGCGCAGCGACGCCGGCATGGTAAGCAGAACCGCAGGCCGTAATGACAATTGAATGAATCTTGTCTGGATCGAGCAGAGCCAGGACATCTTCTTCGAATTCAACAACGCCTTCTTTGATGTAATGGTTCAGGCAGGTTGCGGCGGCTTTTGGCTGTTCATGAATCTCTTTCATCATGTAATGCTCATAGCCATCTTTACCAGCCGATTCTGGATCCCAGTCAACGGTAACCAGTTCTTTTTCGATTGGTTCGCGTTCAATATCAAAGAACTCAACATTGTCTTTGGTCACCCGGGCAATTTCCAGATTGTCCAGATAGTAAACATGGGTAGTCTGGTCAAGAATGGCCGGAACATCACTGGCCAGGAAGGCTTCTCCTTCATTTTTACCGATAATCAGCGGCGATTCTTTGCGAGCGGCATAAATGACATCCGGTTCATTGGCAAACAGAATTCCTAATGCATAGGAGCCGCGGATGCGCAGCATCGCTCTGGCAATGGAATCAATGGGACCGAGATGGTATTTGTTCTGATAATACTCAATCAGGTTGGCAGCAATTTCAGTATCGGTTTCGGAAGTGAAGGTAAAGCCGCTTTTTTCCAGTTTGGCTTTTAGTTCTTCCGCATTTTCGATAATCCCGTTATGAACAAGGACAACTGTGCCATTCATCGATACCTGAGGGTGGGCATTCGATTCACTGGGTTCGCCATGCGTTGCCCAGCGTGTATGACCGATTCCAGTCGTACCGGGAAGAGCCCTGCCGCTGTCCAGTTTTTCATCCAGATTTTTAAGGCGTCCTTTGGCTTTAACGACCTGGATTTTTCCGTTTGGCTCAAAGACAGCGGTGCCCGCTGAATCATAGCCACGATATTCAAGATGACGTAATCCGTTTAATAAAATCGGCGCGGCCTGACGGCTGCCGACGTATCCTACAATTCCACACATGGTAAATCCTCACTTTTTTGATTGCTATACTGTATCATGTCAACGGCCCGATCAAAAAGCTAAAAAAGTCATTCGATTGTGTCTGATCCGGACAATTCAGAATTTTTCTTCTCTGTTGTTTCCGATCGTTAGTTTTTGTTGATTATCACGCTTCAGTAAAGCTCTTTCAGGCTTTTGCAATCCACCCTTCTTTTAAAAACAGGGTCAATGTCATTAAGTTAAGGTGATGTCCTTTAGCCTCGGAACCAACTTGGGCGTGAAATATGAAAGATAAGCAGTTAGCCATAAGAACTAAAAAACAAAAGAGCATGACGAAAAAGTGTAATTTCTAACTATTTTTAAAAATTACACTAGTAAATTGTAAGTTTTCCGCTACTTTTTGGATCTAAATTTACTTCTTCGTTTCCTTCCTTTGGGCCGCTTTTTTCTTACCAGTCTTCTTTTCAGTAGACGAAGGCTTGGCAGCTTTTCTTGGATCAGCTCGTCCCGGACGAACCTTCTGGATTCTGTTAACGATCCAGTCCCAGAACCCTTCTGTTGTCATGCCTTTTGCCAGCCACAACCGAGCGGTGTGGATGATAAAGTTGAAATCAGGCTTATAGGGGTCTGATTGATCGTCGGCAGGGATGATTGAGTTGTCAGTGATGACGCTGTGAGCAGCCTCCTGATCTTTATCAGGTATGTCGTTCTTCACCAGCGATTTGCGTTCATTCCGTTTGGATATCCGTGCCTTAGCCCGTTCTTTGAACTGGTCACTGTTCTGAACGACCTTTTCAATACGGGAACAAAAATTTAAAAGCGTCATCTTGGCGTAGATTTCACTGATGATCAGTTCAAATCGTCGACT
>CAJTLE010000041.1 GCA_910577085.1 uncultured Allobaculum sp.
AGTGCGCCCATTTTTCGGTAATGCTAGTACCATATAAACGACAAAAACCTGTATCCAGATAAGACACAGGTTTAGACGTTATCATTCAAAAAAATAAATACAAAAGTCAATGAAACGAAACACTAGTCAGTTCTGGCACGTTCAGAACGAATTTGAAATCTGTCCTTTGCGATTCTTTGTTCATGGATCAGGTCACGAAATCCAATGAAGGTGTTCATCGGCTCCGATCGATCCATAAAACATGTAAAATTCTGACGAAATTATGCCAAAATTATGGTGCGTTTTTTTGTTTCCGTGCATGCAGGAATGAACGATCTTAAGTAGCCTGCCTGGAATCAGAAAACGGATGACTTTGCAAAACTGAAGACAAGAAAAGCGAGATTGAAGAGAGTATTTTGCAGATGGGATTCTGGGCTTCTGCCAAAAAACGGAACGGAAGCCTGTACATCTTCTGAAAAACAGATGAAATTATTTATTTTTTCATATTGCGACTAAGACGCAAGCTGATTGACCGTGAAAAATTGATGGGTTAGTTTGTATCCGATCATGATACGACACGAATCGCTTGGTCCAATAAAGATATTCAGATATGAAAGTATCTGAATATCTTTTCTCGATTATGGGAACGAAACATGAAGATATCACACAAAATTCGTGGAGTTTATGCCCGAAAACAGCGAAAATAGCATAGTTTTTGACTTCATGCAAATCTCTTATTGATTTTTGTGGGGTTCAGGGTAGTATTAATGACGAGGAGAGAAAACAGCTTTATGGTCAAAAATAATATTGAAGTCGACATTAAAGTTAAAATTCTCGAAGGTGGATATACCCAGGAACGCCTCGGTTCTAAGATTGGCACAACGTCCCAGTATGTTAACCGTATCATCAAGAAGAAAGATGGTTTACTCAACAGAACCTTCATCCAGATGATGGAAGCCCTGGGCTACGACATTGAACTGGTGTATGTACCTTGCGAGAAACGGGATGCCTGATTTCCCGATTGACTGACAATCAAAAATCAGAAAAATGGATTCGGGAGAAGCGGGAGCTTCTCCATTTTTATTTGCAGAAAACAAAATCATCATGAATCTTGGATCATTTCATTGCATATGTCCTTCAAAAACTTATCTCAATGATTTTTCTATCATCCAGCCAGACTCTTTTCCGAAAGGACAAACACGCACAGGATTAGAAATCTCAGGCCGATTGACCGGTTTGAGAAGACTTCTGCTATAATGGAAAACCAAGAGATTCCTGCTTCCTTATGGTTTTAGCGGTAAGGAAGGGCAAGGATGAGTGCTGTCAGCAGCAGAAAGGCAAGTCATGCAGAATACCAATGAAAAAGGCATCAAGGTGATTGCGGAAAACCGGAAAGCCAGACATGAATATGAACTGCTCGACCGTTATGAAGCCGGTCTGGAGCTGAAAGGAACTGAAATTAAAAGTGTCCGCAAAGGAAAAGTCCAGCTCAAGGACGCCTACATCTCTATTCGCGATGGACAGGCGACCTTAAAGGGAATGCACATTTCTCCTTATGAGTTTGGCAACCGTTTTAATCATGATGAAATCAGGGACCGCCGTCTGTTATTGCACAAACGGGAAATCCTGAAACTGGACCAGCAGGTCCGTTTAAAAGGAATGACACTGGTTCCTTTAAAGATCTATCTGTCTCATGGTCTTTGTAAGCTGGAAATTGCGGTGGCTCGTGGTAAAAACCTCCACGATAAACGGGAAAGTGCCAAGACCCGTGATGCACAGCGGGAAATCCAGAAAGCCATGAAGATCCGCTATTAAGTCAATCATCCTTCAGATTCGAAAGATTCAAACCGAAATTTAAGTGCAGTCTATTTTCCTCTTTTCCATTGCAGCAAATTGCGATCGGTCCACAGAACTCGATCGAGAGTTTACTTATGGAAAGCGGGAAGGGAAGAGGCTGTGCTTTTTCTCTTTTCGGATGGCAGTTTTAAGAAATGACCATAAAAAGTTGACTGGGATGTCTGATCAGGACTGTTGATCATTAAAACCTGTTTTAAGTATCGTGAAAATCAATGGCATAAATAACTAAAATAACAGGGAGGTACAGCCCACGAAAAGCCTAAAAATCGGTGCTGAATTTGTTGACTTAATCGAAAATTGCGGTAAAATAATTATCCAAAGTAATCACGTGGGGATGTTTTTGGCATTCGATGAGTAATTGTTTGGACTCAACTACAGCCGGGTGATTCCGTTAAAAATCATTCAAAATAAACGCTAACAACTTTAACTTTGGCCGCACCAACTACAACGGTGCTGTTGCCTTTGCTGCTTAATTGAACATTTAATCGTTCTGCAGCTTTTCTGAACGAGTTCGCTCTCTTCTAGTTCAGATCACTAGCACAAAGAGGATAAGCTGACAGACCGACTGGATCTGTCGGACGAAAATCCTACAGTCAAACCATCAGGAATTGTGTCTGTCCAAGTCTGATGGAATTCTGGCAGACTAAGCTGTAAACGTTGATTCGTGGGACATTGCTTAGACGCGAGTTCGACTCTCGCCATCTCCACCATATGCACATAACCCCCATATCTTAAGCGGATATGGGGTTTTTATTTTGCCTATGTGTGAATTATGCGCGACTTTTTCCAAACTTTATTTTTGAGACTGTCGAGAGCCTGTATAGAGGCATATTCCTGCGGCTGAATTTCATTTCTCAAACGCTTTCCTATCTGTAAGCCATCCAGAATCTTCAAGATCAGAAACGAATATCGATTTCTGTTGGTTGAAGGCAGTATGGATTCTGAACGATGCAGAATGTCTTACTCTGTAAATCAAGATCGTAATCTAATAGATTTACAATGACAAAGGTCGGAAATCTGGCGTAAAAATGACTTTTTTTTGAAAAAAGGATACCAGAAAAACAGCATCAGGACTCCTTTTTCAGGTGCGATATTTATCTAAATATTGCATAAAGAATTTTAATAACGTACTTAAGATGAATACATAAATGAAGTTATTGTATATGAAATACGAACGATCGGATGGAATGTTTTCGGATAAATGTACAGATAACAGAATCATTTCCTGATCAATCATAAGATGTATAAAGATGAATAGTCATATAAAGCCCTTTATATTGGCTGAATTAGATACGCTGTATTAAAGAAATTAACAGGATATAAATGCAATTTTAATGTTGAATTCATACAATTCTTTCTCGGTATCAATAAAAACGGATAAAAAATCACAGAATTTCGATTATGTGAAGCAAAAAAATTGAAAAAGATGTGGAAAATCCCTTTGCACTTGTATTAAACTGTGTATAAAGAAAGTCAAAAGAAAAAACCACAGTCTGGGTTGTATGTTGAAGGCGCCATTTTACTGACAACCGGACCTGGTTTTGTCAGAAACCGGCAGGAAGGCCTTGACTCCTGCCAGACTGACAAGGAGTGAAGAATAGCCATGTCTAGAAAACCTGATCCTCTTACTCAGTACCGCATGCGTGTTCATGAATTCCGCGGATATCGCTATGCAAGTACTCAACCTACCGTAAGTAATCCTTTAACCGGAAAACGTTACTCTAAACGGATTCACTGGGGTGTTCTCGAAGCGGGCAACCGTTTCGTCCCAAATCGTAACTTCCGCCGCATGCCTCTTGAAGAACAGAAAAAATTCCTGTTTCCAGAAGAATGGGATCTGTCTGAAGTGGCTGAACTCAGCTCGAAAGCAGAAGATACTCTCTATGCAGAACGCCGTATTCTGCACCCCAAAATGATTGCCGAAGCAATCGAATTGCCTCATCGTCTTCCAAACTATGCTCATTAGGCCAGACTGTTCAGACAGCCTGGCCGCTGTTTTTATAGAGGCATTTGTATGGACTGAACTGGTCTGCAGTCATTTTGGATTTGAAGACAGTTTTGAAAGAGGCAAAAGAAGCAGATAATAGAAAGCAGCAGGAAAACTGAAAAGGGAGAGAAAAGAATGTCAGTACGATTGTTTGTGGTCCGGCATGGCCAGACGGTGATGAACCAGAAGGGAAAAAGTCAGGGCTGGCTCGATTCGCCGTTGACTGAGCGGGGAAAAGCAGAAGCCTTGATTGTCAGAGACTGGCTGGAGAATCACCATCTTCAGTTTGCGTATGGATATTCAAGCGATCTTGGCCGCGCCAGGCAGACACTGGATTTACTGGTCCATGGTGAATTTCCAACGGAGGAGAAAGCAGGCCTGCGGGAGATGACGTTAGGAAAAATGGACGGCATACAGGGATTTGTGCTGGATCCGGCGAAGTGGAATCAGCAGGCAATAGAATATCGCGGAGAAACATTTCAACATGCCGCCAGCCGGGCGATCGCCAGTCTGTATGCGATTGCCCGGGTGAATTCTGGTCAGAATGTCCTGGTCGTCACGCATGGAATGATCATCAATTTATTGATGGAAGTGTTGCCGCCAATCCAGGCTACGTGGAAGGATGCAGACCGGCTGGAAAATGGAATGATTCTGGAGCTGATCTATAGTTGTGGGCAATTGTGGCTTTCTGGTGTTCATCTTCCTGTTTCAGAGTATCTGGAAAAGCACAATTTGGAAGAAGAAAAGCAGAAGATAGGGAAATTTTAAAATCACCATGATCGAAGAAATTTCCCATAGGCATTTGCATTAAAATCGGATAGTGTATTGGATGGATTGTCAGGTTCGATGGTTTTAAAAAGAACTATGACGATCAGGATTAGAGTTGAAAGGGGAAGCCTATGCGGATTCTGATTTATGGGGCTGGGATTATCGGCAGCTATCTGGCGCATGTTTTATACAGTGCCGGCAATGAAGTGACGATTCTGGCCAGAGGAGAACGAAAACAGAACCTGGATTACCGAGGGCTTGTTTTGCATCACGTCCTCCAGCGCAAGACTACCTGCGATCATCCCAAAATTATCGATTCGATCGGGGATGAGAAATATGATCTGGTCTTTGCGGCGGTTCAGTTTGGCCAGCTTCAGTCGATCTTTGATGACCTTTGTAAAGTCAACAGTTCGGTCGTCGTTCTGGTTGGCAATAATTTTGGACCAACTGTTACCCGTCAGGAGATTCTGCGTTTTACAGAGCATCCCAAAACCGTTCTGTTTGCTTTTCCGGCCTTTGGCGGCCATCGGGAGGGAAGCCAGATTCGCACAACTCATGTGGGGCCTGGATCGATGACGATCGGTCTTTCTGGATCCAGAACGCCGAAACTGGTTCGTAATATGGTCGAACGTGCTTTTCAGGGAACAAAATTTGAATTGAACTGGGAAGAGAATATGGATGACTGGCTCAAGTGCCATGGCGTCTTCATGCTGCCGCTGGGCTATCTTTCCTATTTGTATAATTGTGATTTACGGAATGTATCCAGTGCTGATTTTCGTCTGGCCATGGATGCTATACGCAGCGGATATGAACTGCTCAGTGCCTGCGGGCATCGTCTTGATTCGAGTTATTTAGAGATCGAAGAAAATGGACTGAAAAGTGAAATCAACACCTGCCTGTTCCATGTAGCAGCCAGATCGCCTTTTGGCCGATTGATGGTGACGGATCATTGCGCTACTGCAGCGGCAGAGATTAAAGCGATGGATGATGCGTTTGAAAAAATCCGGGCGCGCAAACCGGAATTCAAAATGCCTGCCTGGGATGAGCTGCGAAACCGCATGCCTTCCTGGCAGTATCTGCTGGAAACGTATCGTTAGAAAAACCGGAAAATTATTTTCCGACAGGGAGGCCTTTATCGAGTATATCTTACGAGTATACCTTAATGGCGAGTACGGCTTTCTGCTGTCTGAGGGATATAAAGAGATAAAAACAGGGTGCTTCGGCATCCTTTTTTTGTTGGTTTTCAATTGAAAACTGTAGAAAGAAGCAGCCGGCATCACGAGCAAGGCGGCTGGCTGAACAATAGTGCAACCAATCTTATTGAGATGCTGAAGTATAAATAAAAAAGCACATAGACAATCGTCTATGTGCTGAATTTACACATTGGTGGAGCGTAGGGGGATCGAACCCCTGACCTCATGGCTGCCAGCCATGCGCTCTCCCAGCTGAGCTAACACCCCAAGCACTCATTGATAATACCATCGCCATGAATTCGATGCAACCCTTTTTGCTGTTTTTTTCAAGAGCTGACGGGCACGAGTAACTGAAATGGATTTTCTTATGAAATCCCTCGTCCTGAATCGAAAACAATGGCTCTGGTTCTGAGACCAGCAGAGTATAACAGATCATCAGACAGACTGAAAAGTACTTTTTGAAACGATTTGGGATGAAGAAGGTTCAGGGGAGGATTTGAATGCTTTGTCAAAAGAAGAAGATGGAAATACAATGAAAACCAGCGCGAAAACAATTTTTCGACCTGTGTCGGCCGTAAGATTGTAATTCCATCGATGAGCGGAAAGGAGGTAGGTGCAGGATCTTTGCCAGCCAGTTCTGGCTGCAAGTGAAAAATCCCTGCACCAACGGAATGAAACTGATCAGTCGCTATCATAAAGATCAGGCCAAAGCACTCAAAGCCTGGTTTGAATTGAATAATCCTTCTCAAAAGACTGAGTCAACGGATTTGGACCCATCTTTGTCCCCTGCACAAAACATAGAGCAGGAAGAGGGGAAAGAGAAGGCACAGACAAAAAAAGCAAAAGAGGCTTTTGATCCGGCTTTTTCGACTCTGTTATTTGAAGATCGAATTTTTACTCTGCCAAACAATGCAGATCTCGTCTTTGGTAAGGCACTGCCTGATTCTGTAGATCTGATCATGGATCGCAAAGACTTGCCTAAAGCAGACTGGCAGGTCTTTGAAAACTGTCCGCATGCCAATCCCTGGATTTTACCGGTTGACCGATTTGACCCGGCACTGGCGGCGTTGAAAGACAATGAGGGGCTGGTTCGGACGCACGTTTTGATGAATACATCCATGATTGATGAAAAGTGGTGTCGCCCGGCTTTAAAACGTCTCATTGCACCGGAAGATGAAGTCTGTGTTCTGGCTTTCAGCTTCTTTGATGATACGAAAAACCTTGCGGACTGGAACAAACAATATAAGAAGGGGCAGGGAATCTGGTATCGATCCAATACCGATGTGTTCTTCTGGTATGGGCTTAAGGAAAATCAGGTTCACTGGGTCAATTACTTCACGGATGATTCCATCAAGATGCAGGATGCGATTCGAAACTCCAATATTCTGCTTCTGACAGGCGGGGCACCGGACCTGATGATGAAACGGATCCGGGAAAAGAAACTGAAAAATGTATTGAAAGACTATCAGGGACTCATTATCGGATATTCCGCTGGAGCCATGGTTCAGCTGGCCGATTATCACATCACGCCGGATGAAGATTATCCGGAATTCTCCTGGCAGAAAGGGATTGGCTGGCTGGAAGATTTTGATGTCGAAGTCCATTACCATCATTCACGAATTCAAAAAGAAGGCATGAATCAGGCCTATGCCGCAAAGCCTAAACCGATTTATGCCATTGAAGAACAGGGCGGTATGATTGTCGATCCCGATGGATCGAAGAGCTTCTTTGGAAAAGTAGAATGCTTCGATGAACACCACCCTGATTATGGATTTTGAGTTGTTTTCCAATGATCCTGCTCATCTCTTTTGACAGGCAGTGGGAATGCTGAGGGATGAAAACAGACCACTGATTTTGGAAAGCAAAATGACCATGTTTGAGAGTGAAAATGTCTGACAGGGACGAACATTTTACTCAAAATCAGCTTTTGTATCGGCATTTCTGTGCCAGAATTCTGATGCAGGAGCTGCTGCAGACCTGTCAAATCAAAGAGATTCCGGGCAGATTCAGCCAAAATTTCCCATCCAACAAAGATCTGGCCAAAAATGTTGAAGGTGGGGAAGTGTGTGAAGAATTGCAGAATGTGATTTGAATACTTAGTGGGCAAAAAACTGGCGAAAAGGTTAAATGACTGTAAATAAAGTCAAATGCACTATTTATTGGACACATCAATAAAAATGCTATCCGTCTGGATGGCGTTTTTTTTGATGTCCTCTTGATTGTCAGGAAACTGGATGGAATGTATGCATCATCCTTTGAAAGTTGAGAGGGGTTTTGTATCCTATAAGTGCCTGAAGCGGATAGACAAATAAAAAGGCTCCTGGATCAGGAACCTTTATATTTATGAATTCGGGATGTGGATTGTAAGGGTTACAGGTTACGGGTAACAGAGCTTAAAGACAGGTCAGCTGAAATGATAGAAGCTTCGATCCGGTTGAGTTCGTCTTTGCGGCGGGATACTGGAACCATAGCTGTGATTTCATCATCGTCATAACCAACAACCATGTTGCGTTCGCTGAGCATAATCGGTCGTTTTAAAATAGAAGGGTTACGCTGGATAAAACGGGTGAGCTGGGCGATCGACATGTCATCCAGGTTGTCTTTTAATGTGAGATACGCTTTTGAGCGAGTCGAAATGATGTCTTCTGTTCCGTTTTCGCAACGGGAAAGCAGATATTTGATTTCAGCTTCGGACAATAAGTTGGAGAAAATGTTCTTCTCGACGAAATTGATGTGGTTGTCCTCGAGCCATTTTTTGGCTTTGCGGCAGCTTGCGCATCCTGGTGAAGTGTAAAACAATACGGCATTATTCATAAATTTTCCTCCAAAACTTTCCTAAGTTTGTGAATTGATTTTGTGATTGTCTTTCTTAATTACATCTTTATCTTAGACCTTACTCGGGTAAAGATGCAATAACTTTTTTGAAATATTTATATTATTTCGTTATCTTTTAGGTGACGATATCCGCTTTATCTAAAGACATACAGAAGATTTATATCTGAAAAGTATGATAAAGCAAAGCAAATAACTTTACAAAATTCGTTAAAATCATATTAAAAAGATCTGTATAAAACTAATCTTTTGTATGAAAAAATCTCATAAAATGTGATGAGAGGTATCTTTTGAATCTTACCAAAATCTCTTTATATATAGGTTCGATAACTCTTCTTTCTCTCAGATTTTTACTGCTGTTAAAAACAGAGCGATTTATTCATAAGTCCCGTGCATGCAATAAAAATTTGTTTTAATTGTTTCAGAAATTAAGAAAATATAAAAACAAAATGACTGAGATTATTGGGATCAAAACGGCAGAACCAGCGCAAATCAAATGCCATCTGCCTGCAGCTTTTTTAAAGCGTGCTCTTTGATCAAAAGAAAGTATGCCCGATTCTTATTGAATGAACATTAAGTCTGGAAAACAGATGCGTAAGATTCGAAGATCCATTGGGGGTCTTCTTTTTTTCTGCCTGCATCCAGAATCCATCCTGATTCAGATCAACAAGATCAGGTTTCTCGATCAGATTTCTTTATCAGATTTCTTTATCAGATTTCTTTATCAGATCAGGTCAGATCGATCAGCCTGGTCTTCTTTGTTTTGCATTTTCGTGTTTCTTTAACTGTCGGCATTTTTTTGATCTGCCGATTGTCAGAGTATCGGCCCACTGCGCCTGATTGTGTTGATTTTTGGCCCTTTCAGTTTTGAAAGCTCTAAGATGGCGACGGATTTTCCAGAAGGAAAACCGGTTGTAAGGCATAGGTCAGCTCGCAGAAGATGGGGGTGAGGTATTGCGGCCTCTAAAATCTTTGAAAATCGGTCAATTATGGTACGTTGATGGCAAAGGTTGGAGAAACAGATTGAAATGTAAATCTAATTCGGTAAAATTACTGGACAAAGCACCGAAAAGTCACAATAGAAAACCGGAAAATTTGGTTTGTTATGTTCAGCCGGGAACTTTTGCCTTTATAATGATGCTTAGAGTTATTTAAGGAGAAAATGATATGGATGTTCGAGATTTATTGAAAAACAACCAGAGCTACTACGAAGATTTTATGACCCGCGCGATTTATAACTCCAACGCGCTCGAAGGAAGCACTCTGACAAAGAATGAAACCTATGCACTGACTTTCGATTCCAACCACTGCCCGATCAATGCCAATGCCAAAGAAATTCATCAGGCAATCAACCATAAAAAAGCCTTGGGAATCATGCTGGATCGTGTCAGCCACAACGTTCCATTAACTGAAGAGTTCTTAATTATGGAAAACGATGCCGTCAATGAAAATATTCTGTTTGGCGGTGCCTATCGTGAAGATCCGGCTCATGTATCCGGTTCGACAAAAGTTTTCCCAGGACCAGATGAAATTGACGACTTCCTGCAGGACTTCATCCGCCGCTACAACGAATTCGTTGAAAATGGCTTCACGATGGAAGATGTTGCCGATCTGCACATTCAGTTTGAAAATATTCATCCATTCACAGATGGAAACGGACGGACAGGCCGTATCCTGATCAACTCTATGCTGATCAGTGCTGGACAGGCTCCAATCGTCATTCCTCTGGATATGCGTAACGACTACATTAAAATGCTGGAAACCAACAATGTAAAAAGCATGGCCGAGGCTTTCCGTGCTCTTCAGGCTCATGAAGAAGAACGCGCTGAAAATTTCGCTTCTCTTGGAGAATAGAAAGAATAGAAGAACCGATAAAAGACAAAGGCAGTCATTGACTGTCTTTCTTTTTGGCTGGCCGTCTTTGAAAAAGGACGGAACGGCTCGCTCAAGATGTTATTTAATCCCTGCTCTTACAGGGAAGAAGGAGGAAACCGATGTTAGAACCAGGAACTCTGGCTCCGGAATTCACATTGCCAGACCAGAATGGAAATCCCGTCTCCTTATCTGATTTTCGAGGTCAGAAAGTGATTCTCTATTTTTATCCCAAAGACAACACAAGTGGGTGCACAAAACAGGCGTGTGCCTATCGGGATGCATATCCACAGTTTCTTGAGAAGCATGCCAAAGTCATTGGCATCTCCAAAGATACCGTGCGCTCTCATGCCAACTTCGAAAAGAAGTACGAACTTCCATTTACGCTGTTGGCCGATCCGGAGCGCAAGGTGCTCGGGGCCTATGACGTACTCAAAGAAAAAACGATGTACGGCAAGAAGGTCATGGGGACTGTGCGTACGACCTATCTGATCGATGAAAACGGTAAAATTGAGAAGGCTTACGAAAAGGTAAAACCTGAACAAGATTACGAGATTCTTCTGGCGGATCTAGGATAAAAATGACCAAAAAAAGTAAAGATCTCTGGCTATTCTCTGGATTTCTGATCTACCTTTAGTCTGTGCCTGAACAGAAAAAGAACTGAACTGCGACCCTTTGCTTCAAGCATAAAAGGGTCGCATTTTTTTGTGGGTGAAAAATAAGCGGCGAATGAAAAGAGAGGAAAATCAGGATGTCGGAAGTATGTTAGAATTAGGACAACAAAGCAGATCGCAGGGCTATTCCTGCGATTCATATCTGAGGATCTGAAAAGACGGAGGACTAAAGATGATTAAAAGAATCGGTGTTCTGACTTCCGGTGGCGACTCTCCTGGAATGAATGCGGCTGTACGGGCAATTACCCGTATCGGAATCAATGCAGGACTGGAAGTTTTTGGCATTTATAACGGATACAAAGGAATGGTAGAAGGTTACATTGAACCTTTGACAACTGAATCCGTGAGTGAGATTCTGACACGCGGCGGAACTGTACTTGGATCTGCCCGTCTGCCGGAGTTCAAAGATATTGAAGTACGAAAAAAAGCGATTAAACAGTTGCAGCGCCGCGGCATTGAAGCGGTCGTTGTAATTGGCGGCGACGGCTCCTATCGCGGCGCCCTCGAACTTACCCATATGGGAATTAACTGTATCGGATTACCTGGTACAATTGATAATGACATTACTTGCACAGATTATACGATCGGCTTTATGACCGCACTTGAAACCGTTGTTGATGCGGTCGATAAACTGCGTGACACCTCTAACTCCCATCACCGTTGCTCCATTGTTGAAGTAATGGGCAACCGCTGCGGAGATCTGGCTTTATGGTCGGGCATCGCATGCGGTGCGGAAATCGTAGTCACCAGTGAAAGCGGATTCGATGAACAGGATATTCTGGATCGTCTTCGTGATCTCGATCAGATCAAGAAGAAAAAACACGCAATCGTGATTATTTCTGAAAAGATCACGGATGTTCACCAGTTTGCCAAACGCGTTACCCTCAATACCGGATTCTCCGGACGGGCAACTGTTCTTGGCCACATCCAGCGTGGTGGATCTCCATGTCCATTCGACCGTATGCTCGCCAGCCAGATGGGCGAAAAAGCGATCGACCTTCTGATGCAGGGAATCGGTGGCCAATGCGTAGCGATCAGAGACAATCAGATCGTAGCTTATCCAATTGAACGAGCATTAGTGATGCCTTCTTCCTCGAAAAAGCCTCTGACAAACTTGTTTGAGCGTCTGGGATAAAAGTCCGGATTTGAGCAATTAAGATAAGCATGGTATAGAATCGTTTTGAAATCAATCGAGGTATATATATGGACAAGAAAACAAAAGTTGTCTGCACTATCGGCCCTGCCAGTGAAGACAAAGAAATGATCAAAAAACTTGTGAACGAAGGCATGAATATCTGTCGTCTGAACTTCTCACACGGTGACTACTCCGAACACGGTGCCCGTATCGAGAAGATCCGCAATGTTTCGAAAGAACTCAAAAAACCGATCGGCATCATGCTGGATACAAAAGGTCCTGAAATCCGTCTGGGAGAATTCGAAAACGGCGGCGTTCAGTTCGAAAAAGGTGACGTTGTAACCATCGTCAACGACCCAACTGTAATGGGAACTCGCGAAACATTCGCAATCAACGTTCCTGAAGTCTTCAACGACGTAAAACCTGGTGACTTCATCCTGATGGATGATGGTAAAATGCGCGTTGACATCACTGAAGTTAACCGCGGCAAAGATTTCAAAGGTGTAGTTGCAAACCCACACTTCCTGAAATCCAAAAAAGGATGCAACCTGCCAGGAATCGTTCTCTCCATGCCATTCCTTTCCAAGAAGGATGAAGCTGACTTACGTTTCGGTGCACAGAACGACGTTGACTACATCGCATTAAGCTTTGTACGTCGTAAAGAAGATGTTCTTGCTGTTCGTGACATCCTGATCTCCGAAGGCAAAGACGATATTCAGATTTTCGCCAAAATCGAAAACCAGGAAGGTTTCGACAACCTGCGCGACATTCTTGAAGTCGCTGATGGTATCATGGTTGCCCGTGGTGACTTAGGTGTTAACGTTTCTCTGGAATACGTTCCAATCTACCAGAAACAGATGATCAAAGTCGCTAACGAAATGGGTAAACCAGTTATCACTGCTACTCACATGCTTGAAAGTATGCAGGGTAACCCAAGACCTACTCGTGCCGAAGCCAGTGACGTTGCCAACGCCATCATGGATGGTACAGATGCCGTTATGACTTCTGCAGAAACTGCAGCAGGTCTCTACCCAGCTGAAGCTGTACACACATTCACTAAGATTGCTGACGCAATCGAACCAATGATCGATTACAAGACCAGACTTGCTGATGGAATTGCATCTTCCAACCGCAACATGTCCGACTCCATCGCCATTTCCGCAGCTGAAACTGCTCTGGCTATGGATATCAAGGCAATCGTTGCCTTCACTCAGTCCGGTCTGACCGCAAAACGTCTGGCTAAATTCCGTCCAGAAGCTCCAATCATCGCCGTTACTTTTGATGAAAAAGTTCAGCGTTCTCTGCTTCCAGTCTTCGGTGTTCAGCCTGTTGTAACTGATGTACAGAACACTCAGCAGAACGATGTTCAGCTGGCTCGCAATATTGCTCTGAAAAATGGACTCCATCATGGTGATAACATCATCGTTGTCGCTGGTTACCCAGTAGGTGCTGGTTCAACCAATATGATGAAAATCGTAACAGTCTAAATCACAACCCGTATACAAACAAAACCACGGCCTGATCACCGTGGTTTTTTCTATGCCATTTTTCCTCTTTGCATTGGCTATTTGAGCTTGAGATCCTTTTTCATCCAGGCGATATCGCTTTGCAGGATATAGATTGAACAGCACCCTGGGGTGCAGTCAAAGACGGCATGACCGTTTTGATCAATCTGGACGGTGTGATCTTTGCGGGAAATATCTTCAAAAGTCAGCCCGGCATATTCAGGAAACAGCACTGTTTTCTGCTTACCATCGCCTATGGTGAACAACACCAGAACCGGATGACTGGAGCGGGCAATCCAGCAGGCTTTCTGGGCATCTTCATCAAACAGATCCACGATCGGTCCATCGAGCAGATGCGAGCGGATCCACATCATCTGTTCAAGCAGGGCAACTTTAGGAGACTTTGTTTTCCGGACACCTTCCAGATCTCCCAGGAATACGCAGGGAACCTGGCAGCGATAAAGCAGAATCAAAGCATAGGCCGCGGTTTTAAACCAGTCCATAATCCAGGATTCAAGCGCCTGACCAGGCTGGGTGTCATGATTATCAACAAACGCCACCGCATAGTCAGGATGCTTTTCACTCAACGTGCCATGAAACAGCGTCCGCACATCATAATTGCCCCCTGAGCGGGAACAATCAAAAAGATGGTAGTGCAAAGGAACGTCAAACAGTTTCATGCAATGTTTTGTATCCCGGATAAACCCTTCCAGCTCCCCTAGATTGCCGCTCCAGTATTCACCAACCGCAAAGGCTCCAGCCTGGGTGTTTTGACGGACATGAGACAGCCAGCCGTCAAAGAAGGTGGAATCGATAGATTTTACCGCATCAAAACGAAATCCATTAATTCCAAACCGGTTCGTATACCAGACACCCCAGCGATAGAGCTCGTCTTTCACCCAGGGAACAGAGTGGTCGATATCCATACCCATGATGTAATCAAAGTTGCCGGATTCTTTCGAAACATGCTCGGACCAGTGATGGCCGTCAAAAAGCAGAATCCAGCGTTCATGGTCCAGAAACCGGTCAGAAGCCTTAAAGCAGGAACTGTTCCAGATAAAGTCCGAATACATTCCCTTGCGACCGGGATAGGTGTAGCGGGAATACAGATCGGTCGTAAAGGGAGCGGCAACGGGATGATTGCGGTCACTTTCTGACATCGGCGTGACCCGGACGGATTCCAGTTCGTCTCCGCCCATCCGGTGATTGAGAATGATATCCGCAATGACCTGAATGTGGCGATCGGATAAAGCTTTGATGGCAGCCTGATACTGACGGACATTTCCATATTTTGTCCGTACGGATCCTTTCTGGTTGAATTCACCAAGATCATAAGGATCATACAGACCATATCCGACATCTTTCTTGCCTTCGCGGCCTTTGGCAGCCGGCGGCATCCAGACCATGGTGACACCCAGTGTTTCCAGATGCGGGGCAGCCTTTTTCAGCCGGGTATAGGTAAATCCGTCAGCTCGTGTATACCATTGAAAATACTGAAGTAAGGTTTCGTTCATAGCAGCAGTTTGTTACTCCTTTCCAGATGGAAGAAAGGCAGGCTGCCGATCTTCAAATCCGATTTATTCATTTCAATTCATATTTTGAATTGATTTTCCAACTGTACCATTGATTTTTACGGGAGGGCGCGAGGTCGATCGATTCTGGTGCAATTCGGACTGAAAGTTTCATGGGGTTCGTCTGGCGAAACCGCTATCGTCTGGTTCCAGAAGTAGAACAAAGCCAATTTACCGTCCGCAGGGGAGTCAGATGCCTGCAAGCCCGGACGCCCGCAAGAGTGGTCTGCAGTCTCACAGTCAGACATCAAAAAAGGCGTGTGATTTTGACCTCACACGCCCTGAAACAGAATCTGCACTGTAAAGCTGAAGCCTGGAAAAGCAGAGAGTCTATTCGACAGCTTTAAGGGATTCAACCATCTGAATATGACGCAGACTGTATTTCATGATGAAGTTAATAATCAAAGTAAAGAGCATGGTCAGACCCACGGAGTAGGCATAGGACTGCCACAGGATGGTCCGTCCGAATCGAACGGTATCCAGCTCCGCCATGGAGATGATCAGACCGTGCAGGTAAATGCCCAGCACCAGACCGACCAGACTGCCGATCAGAGCCAGAATAATGGTTTCGTTATTGACATAGGCATTGACTTCTTTTTCGGTAAAGCCAAGGACCTTGATGGTCGCAATCTCGCGCATTCGTTCACTGATATTGACGTTGGACAGGTTATACAGAACAACGAAGGCTAACATCGCTGCACAGATAATCAGAACCACGACAACGAGTTTGACGGTAGCGATCATTTCTATGAAGTTATCCTGCATGCTCGAATAGAAGGTTACCGAACGGACATCGTCATCCGCCATCAGACTGGTGCCAAGATCCGCTTCAAAGTCCGGATCTACACTTTCATTCTGGAGAAGAATGGTCGCCGAAGGGGTATCTTCGATGCCAAGCTGATCAAACAGCTTCTGGGTAATGAAGATTTCCTGGCCGGTGTACTGTTCGAAAATACCAGTCACTTTTACTTTGACTTCCTGTTCGTATTCACTGGTCTTGAAGGTCAGCTCATCGCCAACACCAAGGCCAATCCGTTCAGCGGTCTGAACGGAGATCAGAGCCCCATCATCAGTCAGATGATCCAGGGAATCTTCAGACTCAGGATGGAACGTCGTGAAGTTTTCGTATTTTTCAGGATCCGAAATGATGTTGAGGGTTGCCGCAACATCTTTACGGTCATAATGGACGGTAATAGGCAGAGCCTGGTAGGAAATCGTCTGATTGACGCCTTCAATATCCTTAAGGCGTTCAGCCAGTGCTGCGGCTTCATCGGCATTCATGTAGTTTTCCGCCTTGACCATGGCATCGTAATGGCTGATCGCTTCATACTGACGTGGAATAATATCGCTCAGTGAGTCATTCAGACCAAAACCGGCTAAGAGCAATGCCGAACAGCCGGAAATACCAATGACGGTCATGAAGAAACGCTTCTTATACCGGAAAAGGTTTCGCAGCGTCACTTTCTGCATGAAGGAAAGACGGTGCCAGAACCACCCCACTCGCTCTAACAGAATGCGTTTACCGGCTTTGGCTGCTTTTGGACGCATTAACTGCGCCGGAACCTCGCGCATTTCCTTCGAGATGGAAAACCACGTGGCGGCAAGTACAATCAGGGTAACCAGGCCGGAAGCCGTTAACATGAGCATCGGCTGGAACTTGAAGTGGATTTCCTCCATGTTGTACATGACACCCCATGAGTTGTAGATAATCAATGGGAAGACAAACATACCCACCGCACAGCCCAGAATCGATCCGAGAATCGAAGCCGAGCCGGCATAAAGCATATATTTGGCTGAAATCTGCATCCGGGAATAGCCCAGCGCTTTAAGGGTTCCCATTTCGTTTCGTTCTTCATCGACCATACGGGTCATCGTCGTCATGCACACCAGTGCAGCCACCAGAAAGAAGAAAACGGGGAAGACCGCCGCAATTCCATCCATCCGTTCGGCACACGCCTGATAGTCACGGTACGAATAATGGGAGTCCCGGTCGAGCACAATCCATTTGGCCCCCATGACATCGATTTTTTCACGGGCTTTGGCGAGCTGGTCATGGGCTTCACGGGACTGCTTTTCAAATTCCTTGACGCCTTTGTCGTATTCAGCCTGACCATCCTCGAGCTGTTTTTTGCCATCTTCGAGTTCAGCTTTGGAATCTTCCAGTTTCTTTTCACCGTCTTCGATCTGCTTTTTGGCATCCTCGAGCTGGGCTTTGGCTTCGGGCAGCTGCTGTTGTTTCGCCAGCAGCTGATCACGCTGCTCTTCAAGACTAGGCAGCTGCTTGATTCCCTCTTCAATCTGTTCGATCGCGTCATCGAGTTTGGCCAGGTTTTCACGGCCGGCCTCTTCTGAACCGCCGATCTGGGCAAGAATTTCATCCCGGTTATCATCAGTGGTCATTTCTGCCTGATTGATCCGGTTCATCAGGTTGTTTCGGGATTCGCGCAGAGAAGGAAGCAGCAGACTGTTTGGATTGAGATTTTCCAGGCTGTCGATGCGCTCATTCAGGGAATTGAGCTGTTCATACAGTTTGGAGATCGTATCGGATGTTGTATTTAACGTCGGGAGCACGGCCAGAGCCGCGGTAAGCTGGGTACGCTGGTCTTGCAGATCTTCGAGCTGGGCTTCACCAGCCTTAATCTGGGCGATGCCGTCATTGAGCTGGTTCAGGCCATCTTCGAGCTGTTTCTTGCCATCTTCATACTCTTTCAGACCGTTTTCGTACTGGGTTTTCGAATCTGCCAGCGTCTGAACGCCTTCGTTGTACTGGCGCAGGCCATCGTCGTATTGAGCTCTGGCGTCATCGAGTTTCTTTTTGGCTTCATCCAGTTCATGCTGACCATCGAGCAGTTTGTCATTGACCTCCTGCTCTTTGGCATCCAGTTCATCATTGAAGCTCTGGATGTCTTTAGCCACCTGCTCATCGGCAATGGATTCAATCCGCTCAAGAACCGGAGTGGTCAGATCAAAGTAGGCATCACTGTACGTATCGAGATCTTTTGCCCCCTGAACGATGACATCCGCTTCGGTGTAGATATCGTTGGCCAGCACATCCTGCGGAACATAAATGAACGTATTGACCTGGCCGCTTCCGATCGCGGAAGAGCCCAGTTCATAGGACAGATAGTTTGGACTGTAGGCACTGCCCACGACTTTAAAGGTTGTGGTTTTCAAAGAATCATCGACAGGTGTCGAGTTTCCCGAATACAGTTCAATGGTATCCCCGACTTCAAAGGTCGATCCCATGATCTTACCAGTCGCAGATGGACCCTGAATCAGACATTCGCCATCATTTTCCGGCATCCGGCCATCAACCAGTCTTGGTTTGTTGATTTTCTGATCATCCTGATAGGTGATCAGTTTGACAACCAGTTCCTTGGCGTCTTTTTTTGCCAGAAAGTCACTGGTGTACTGTCCCTGAACGTCTTCAACGCCATGAACCTCCTTTAAGGCATCCAGATCACTCTGGTTGATTCCGATCGTGGAATACACCTGAATATCCTGGAGGTTGTATTTATCCATGTAGGCATCTGCCGAGTTGGTCATGTCCGGCGCACTGGCTTTGATCCCCGCAAAGAAGGCGACCCCTAAGGCGACAATGAAGAGAATGGATAAGTATCGTCCAAGAGTATGGCGGATTTCAACAAGCAGATCCTTAAACAGAATGGGCGGCATCAGTATTCAATCTCCTGTGCACTCATTGGATGCTCGTTGATCTCAATGCTTTCGATCTTGCCGGAGCGGACCTTGATGATCTTGTCTCCGATCGGTGTCAAAGCCAGGTTGTGGGTGATGACAACCACAGTAGTCTTTTCTTTTTTACAGATATCCTGCAGCACCTGTAAGACCTGTTTTCCGGTTTTGTAGTCAAGAGCTCCTGTCGGCTCATCGCAAAGCAGTAGACGCGGGCTTTTGGCAATTGCACGGGCAATGGCGACACGCTGCTGTTCACCACCGGAAATCTGAGATGGAAAGTTGAACTTTCGCTCGGAAAGACCAACCGCATCCAGAGTCTGTTCAATGTTTTTCGGTGATTTGGAAATCTGACAGGCCAGTTCAACGTTTTCCATGACCGTCAGGTTTTGAATCAGGTTGTAAAACTGGAAGACAAATCCGACATCATCCCGTCGGTAGAGGGTGAGCTGCTTGTCGTTAAAGCCGCTGACAATCTTGTCGCCCACTTTGATCGTTCCCGCACTGCAGGTATCCATGCCGCCAAGCAGGTTCAGAATGGTCGATTTTCCGGCACCGGAAGCACCGGCGATAATGACAAATTCACCTTCTTCAATGTCAAAACTGACGCCATCAAGAGCATGGATGACCACTTCACCCATCGCATAATCCTTGCGGACGTCTTTGAATTCAATAAAACTCATGGTTCCCCCTTTCTTTTTGTTTTGAGTGCTCAAAGCCTGGAAAGGCAGGTGAGCAGTCAGTTCATGGTTGTGTAATCCTGTGTCTGCTTTTGAGCCGTATGGTCAGTTGGACAAACCAGCTCGAAAAATGGCTTGCGGCAAAAGCAGCCGCAGTCATCCAGCCGGCTCACCTAGCTGTCCTCCTCCAGAACGCAGAGAAATAAAGCAGACAAAGGAAAATCAGAAGCTTTCTGTCCACTGAAGAGAAGTAATCTGGTTTTTCAGTCGGTCCTGAAAATTCCAGTCCGATCAACAGCCCAATCAGAAAGAAGAGGATAGAACTCCAATGCAGCTTCCAGCACAGAAAATGCGCAGGCTGTCCAATGCTTCATGGGCTGAAAACGCCAGCAGACAGGCAAAGCGACTATATTTTAGCATTCCAGCCGGGCAAAACACTTCCTCTTTCTGAAATGATTCAGTATACAACAGGGCCGTAAGAAAACGCCGCTTAAACGCCATTTGAAAAATCCCCGAAAACAGCCTGATTTTTGGTCATGTAAAGGCAATGTCATTAAGTTAAGTAAGCTCAGGCTTCTAGCCGTCAGTTCTCTGATGGCGAGAAGTCTTTTTCGTTTTTGTAGGCCATTTTAGACGTTTTCGAAAAATGAACCAGTTTCATACACTTCTAA
>CAJTLE010000042.1 GCA_910577085.1 uncultured Allobaculum sp.
ATATTATACTACTATTATTAAATATTACAATAGTAGTTTAAAATAATTTTAATATTTTTTGTACATTCGGCCCAGTTCATGATCTTTGAACACACTTCAGTTAATTGATACTTTTGTCGGGTGCATCATAAATACAAACGGACAAAACAAAATCAGACCGGATCTATGCATGTCTCATAGAAATCCGGTCTGATTTTTTTTACAGGCAGGAAGTGCAGATCAGGAAGCAGAAAGCGAAAAGAGAAAAAAGCAAAGAGAGAAATATAAAAAAGGCCCTCTTGCGAGGACCTGAAAATTCACTGGCAGCGCGTACGGGATTTGAACCCGTGAATGCAGCCTTGAGAGGGCTGTGGCTTCAACCACTTGCCGAACGCGCCATGTGCCATTAAATCTATCACAGGCCTTTGGTAAAATCCAGAGAAAGACTGTAATCCACAAAGAAATGTCAAAGAATCATCAAAAAATGGATAGCCAGATTCAAATCCTGTTTTTCATCGACGTGAAGCATGACGCTGCTGGCGGCGTCTGGCTTTGAAGTCATAGATGGCCTGGTTGATGGTGTCGGTATCATTGCCGGCCAGTTCATCTTTGAGCAGAGAGTACAGCTGATAGGTGGCAATGCAGTCATCAATGGCCCGGTGCGTATTTTGGTAGAGATGGAAGAGGGAAGTCATGGCGGAAAGCGAATGAGACTTCTGTTCAGGATGGGCGATCTGGGCTAAGGGCAGGACGTCGAGATAGCTGTTGGTCGGTGTATGTTTGGTCGTATGAACCTTAAGAAACGACAGGTCAAAGTTGACGTTGTAGCCCAGAATCGGATCGGTTCCAATAAAGTCCCAGATCCAGTAGCTGACTTCTTCGATGGAAGGGGAATTGAGCACCATTTCGGTGGTGATTCCGGTCAGGGAAGTAATGAAGGCCGAGATCGGAAGTTTTTTGGGGCGAATGAGAACATCCATCTTGGAAACCGGCTGATTGTGGCGGATTTTGAGGATGCCAACTTCAATAATTTCACATGAATTCGCTTTCAGACCGGTGGTTTCCAGGTCAAGAACGCAATAGTCGTCAACGAAATAGCCTTGGTGCAAAGGAAAATACATAAATACCTCCGTAAAAATGTGAAAAACCGCTTCGATTTGTCCGTCTTATCACAAAATAATTCCATTGTTTGGCAGGGAATTGTTATAGTAGGGAAGATTTGAGCCTAGAAAGGAAAGGTAAAATATGAATAGTCTCAGCATGGAGACAATTCTGATCATCGTCATGATCGTAGCGGCTTTCGCATTATGCTATGCTGCTACTTTATACGGATCGGTCAAAAAAGAAAGTTCCGGAAACGAGAGGATGACAGAAATTGCCTCCTATATTCGCGAGGGTGCAATGGCGTTCTTATCCCGCGAATATAAAATCATTGTAATCTTCGCGATCGCAGTCGCTATCCTGTTGACTGCCCTCGGATTCATTCCCTCCTTACAGGGAATTGACGGTGTCGGCTGGAGTGGTGCGATCTGCTTCTTAGTCGGTGCAACCTTCTCAGCGCTGGCTGGTTTTATTGGAATGAAATCGGCAACCTATGCCAACGTCCGTACAGCAGAAGCTGCCCGTACTGGCGGAATGCCTAATGCTCTGCATGTGGCATTTAACGGTGGTTCCGTTCTTGGAATCTGCGTCGTTGGTTTTGGTCTTTTAGGTCTGACCGGCTTATTCCTGCTGTTTACATTTGTCTTTGGTGAGCCTGAACAGGCTGTACCAGTTGTTGCTGGTTACTCCCTTGGCTGCTCGATGATCGCCCTGTTTGCCCGTGTGGGCGGTGGTATTTATACCAAAGCGGCTGACGTTGGTGCTGACCTGGTTGGTAAAGTCGAAGCTGGAATTCCAGAAGATGACCCACGTAACCCTGCTGTTATCGCCGATAACACTGGTGACAACGTTGGTGATATCGCTGGTATGGGATCCGACCTGAACGAATCCTATGTTGGTGCGCTGGTTTCCTGCATTGCCTTAGGTCTGACAGTAACGATCAATGGTGAATCTTATGGTCTGCAGGCTACATTGTTCCCATTCATCATTGCTGGATTTGGAATCATCGCAGCGGTTCTTGCACAGGCTTTCGTCCGCATGAAACGCTGGGAAAACCCACAGCGCGCTCTGGATATCGCAACTTACGTTGCAACCATTATTGAACTGCTCAGCTCCATGGCTGCCTCCTTATGGCTGTTTGGTCAGATTTCTCAGTTCTTCTCTGTTGCAACCGGTCTGGTTGTAGGTATCCTGCTTGGTAAAATCGCTGAATACTACACCAGTGATGAATATCCAAAAGTTAAAGAAATCGCTTCTGAATCTGAAACAGGCCATGCGACAAACATTATCTCCGGTTTCTCCGTTGGTATGGAATCCACCGCATTAACTGTTCTGGTTCTGGCTGCCGGTATCGTTATTGCCTACCTGTTCTCTGGTATGTATGGAATTGGTTTAGGTGCTGTTGGTATGCTTTCAACCTGCGGTATTACCGTATCCGTTGATGCTTACGGTCCTATTTCCGACAACGCTGGTGGTATCGCCGAAATGTCCAACCTGGATCCAGAAGTTCGTAAGATCACTGACCACCTTGACTCTGTCGGTAACACTACAGCTGCCATCGGTAAAGGTTTCTGTATCGGATCGGCTGCCTTCACAGCTCTGGCTATGATCGTTGCCTTCGCTCAAGCTGCTGGCTTAACATCCATCTCGCTGTTACAGCCAGGTGTTCTGGTTGCTCTGTTAATCGGATCCATGCTGCCATTCTACTTCACAGCCCTGACCATTCGTTCTGTTGGACGTGCTGCCAATAAGATGATTGAAAACGTCCGTGAACAGTTCAGAAATGACCCAGGTATCCTTGCTGGTACAAGCAAACCGAACTATGTAGAGTGCGTTGATATTTCGACCAAAGCTGCTCTGCATGAAATGATTGCTCCAGGTCTGATCGCTCTGCTCAGCCCAATCGTTGTTGGTCTGTTCCTTGGCTCTCAGGGTCTTGGCGGTATGCTTTTAGGTGGTCTGGTTTCCGCTATCATGCTGGCTGTCTTCATGGCCAACTCTGGTGGTGCATGGGATAACGCCAAGAAGTATATCGAATCTGGTCAGCACGGTGGTAAAGGTTCCGAAGCTCACAAAGCTGCGGTAACTGGTGATACCGTTGGTGACCCATTCAAAGATACTGCTGGTCCTGCCATGGATATCCTGATCAAACTGATGTCTGTCATCTCCTTAATTATGGCCCCGATTCTGGCCGAGATGACTCCATGGTTAAGCTTCTTATTCAACTAATGACTCAAACCAGGCCCGGTGCAAGCCGGGCTTTTTTCTATGCTGTGCCGAAGTTGAACGTCTGGATCTTCTGGATTTTATGAGCAGGATCCAGAGCAGGGGATAGAACAAGGCAGTGTATGAAGCTGTTTATTAATAAGACAGGAAAAGAGAGAAAACTGGTTTTGATTACTAGTACTAAAAAATACAGAAGAGCTTACGGAACCGTCAGAAATAAACCAGATCGAGTCTGTCGGCCGGGCCAGATCTTGAACTGAAATGGACACATTGTTAAACTCAGAGATAGAATTTGTTTCCTTTAGCGGAGTCTGGCTTAATCAAAAAGAAGAACCAGGGCCAGATCCCAAACAAAAAGGAAACACAAGCAGATCCACCACCAAAGAAAGGAAGTATTGAAGTGAACGTATCATTGAAAGGAAGAAAAGCGCTTCTTGCTTTAGCAGCGGCAACGATGGCCCTGTCCAATGTGACTTCCATTGCCTATGCCAAAGAAGAAAGCTTTGAAGAATCAACCCAGTCTCATGATGAAGTGTCAACTCCAGTAGCCGTAGGAGAGAGCACCATCAAAGACATTAAAGCCTCACTGAAAACTCAGAAAGACCGTCTGGAAAAAGAAACTAACTCTGCCATGAAAGCGCAGATCCAGGATTATATTGATCAGCTTGAAGAACAGCTGGCCCGCTATGAAATGGTGCCGATGTATCGTCTGTACAATCCAAACTCCGGCGAACATCTCTACACCAAAGATGCCAACGAACGCAAGACACTGATCGGCATCGGCTGGAAAGACGAGGCCGTGGGCTGGTATGCACCAGTCAATATCGGCGATCCTGTCTATCGTCTTTACAATGGGAAAGGCCGTGAAGGCGAACATCATTACACTCGTTCCAAAGAAGAACGGGATGCGCTGATTACAGCCGGCTGGACCGATGAAGGCGTAGGCTGGAACTCGATGTACAACACCGAAGAAGATGTAAACGCCCAGCCCGTTTATCGTGAGTACAATCCGAACGAATATGCCAACAACCACAACTACACCGTCAGCAAGAACGAAAATGACACCCTTGTAAAACTGGGCTGGAAAGCCGAAGGCATTGCCTGGTACGGCCTGATCCGCTACTTAAAAGAACCAGCTGCCGATGGAGGTTTTACGTATTTCGATCAGGAAGATGACAAATATCTGTCCGGCTGGAATACATTTGATGCCGCAACGTTCTATTTTGATCCAGCCAATGGCAACAAAGCTGCAACCGGATCCTACCAGATCGATGGTAAATACTACCTGTTCAACGATGAAGGCCACCTCCAGAGAGGTCAGGTTGACTACAACGGCGAACGCTATTTCCTCGATGCTGGAACCGGTGAAGCCCTGACTGGTTATACACTGCTCGAACCAAGCCAGGCCGATGGTGAGTATCGCTTTGTCTATCTGGACAGCACCGGAAAAGCTGTCCGCAATCAGAGTGTCAATGGCATGAACTTTGGTGCCAATGGCTTCAAAACCAACCTGACGCCAGATGAAACCATCCAGATTGAAGCACTGGAAGTTCTTGATTCCACTGGCCATGATCTTGGCAAAGCCTTTGACTGGACTGCCAAAAACATCGCCTATAAACATTACGAACCAGAATATTTCCCAGCCAATGCAGGCATGACTCAGGAACAGACTTTCGCTCTTGTTGGTCTGCAGCAGCGTGTGGGCAACGTGTATGTCTACTCTCAGGTGTATGCCGAACTGGCCAAAGCCTTAGGCTATCAGGCCAAGATGGTTGTCGGAACAATCAAAACCACTTCTGGTGAAAACCCACATGCCTGGGTTGAAATCGTTGTAGATGGCAAGAAATACATCTGCGATCCAGAAATGTATGCCAAAGCCGATGGCTTCCCACGCAACTATTGCTACATGCAGCCAATCGACAAAACAACTTTTGTTTACAACTACTAAGAAACACCGATCAGGGATTCAGCAGCGATCAGGTTTGATCAGCATCCGGCATCCTCTTTGAAGAGGCTTCAAAGGACTGTTTAAACCTGATTTAACAAATCAGATTTTCAAGCCGGACTTCTCAGAAGGATCCGGCTTTTTCAATGGGAAAACGAATATGCCTGCTGGAAAAGACAGCCCGCCTGTAGTGGGCAGAGGATCAAGAACAGGGCAGACGGATCCGCAAATTGGATCAGAAACAAAAGAAAGGGACATTTAAAGACTGGATACAAATCCAGAAAGGATATATCGATGGAGCCTGTTCTTAGATATGAATATGCAATCGAATGACTATGTAACCGCTGTAAAGTCTTAAAAAATCATTGCGCATATTGGCGTAAATACTGGAAATGATACAATTCCTGCGAGTCAATCGAACCTTTCCAAAGTGTAAAGGAAGACTGGATCTTTTCAAGATAAAATCGATCTCAAGCTCGATTTCAAGTTTGCTTATCAACTCGATCCAGCCATTCAGATGACTGACGATGGAAGAACAGTTTCCGTCATCCAGATTTCAGGAGGAACCCCCAATGAAAAAATCCGTTTCTCTGTTCATGAGTGCGCTGATGGCTGCCAGTATTTTTGCGGGCTGCTCATCTGCCACAAAACCCGAACAGACTTCAACTTCCAATACATCCACTACCCAAAGCACCAGCACCCGTCTGGTTTTAGGCGAACAATCCGACCAGGCCAAAAAGGTGATTCTCACCAACAAGACCGGCAAGACGATTGTCAGCGTATCTTTACAGCCCCAAGGCGACACGCAGGATCCGGTCAACCTGCTCAAAGATGATCGCACCTGGATCAATTACAAGCAGGCAGACCTTTACATCGCGGCTAAAGATCAGGCCGTTAATAACCTGGAACTGGTCATCAAGACAAAAGATGGCAGTGACGAACAGGAATACCGCCTGGAGAATTTCCCAGTCCAGACGATTGCTGAAAAAGCAGATCTGATCTTAAATGGCGATACTCTCGAGATTACCTGGAACGAAGGCGGTCAGACCCAGACTGATACCTCTCAGTCAGAACAGCCAGTCGAATCCACAGCGGACATCGATTCGACAGAGGCTGACAGTGAAGAACAGGATCCTTCCGTTCAGGATACCCAGCAGGAACCAATCTACATTGAACCTGTCTATGTCGAACCAGATTACGTTGAACCCGATGGCGGCGATGGATCCGACTATGTAGAGCCAGATGCAGATCTCGATGCGGATCAGCCTGTTGATGGCGATGGGTCCAACGAACAGGGAACAGGCGAGGACGTTTATCAGGACGCAGGTCTTGAATAGCTCCTCTTCAACATCCACCAAGCTTTGATTCAAAATCTATCAGAGTGCTTTATTAAAATCACTTCGATGATCCTGTACAAAAGTGACAACGCACAAAAGGGGCGAATCTTCCGGTTGAAGGAAGGTTCGCCCCTTGTTGTTTTGTACATTGAAGAAAATCGCCAGTCAGATCTCAAATCGGTTCTGGCTGATCACGAAGCAGACGAGTCCTTGGCCGATGAGCTTGAAGATGATTCCGGTTTCGGCTCGGCTTCAGACTCCAAAGCAGGACTCAAGGTTTCCGGTTTATGAACAACCGCAGACACTGCCGAAGAAACGGCTGCGCTTACGGTTGCGGTTGTGGTGGTAACCGCAGATTTTGCTTTTTTCGCTCCAAGTGATTTCCTGGATAAAATCTGATCGGGTTTGTTTGGATGATTGAAATCTTCTTCATCGACCGAACGAAGCTCTCGTTCAATCAACATGACCATACAGGCCTTGATCAGAATCAACAGGAAGACTTCAAAGATTTCCAGCAGACTGGTCGCAGTGACCGTCCGTAAAATTTCAGCACCCAGTTTGAAGGACAGACCTAAAGACTGGCCATGAAGCAGATAGACTCTCGCATACCGCTCATGACGAAACAGCTTGAAGAAGGCTGCAACGGTGGAAAAGACGATGATGCAGATCGAAAGCAGTTCCAGCATGTACATCGACCAGGAGGCAATGTCCATGGTCAGTTCATGCAGAAACTTCGTGTTTGCTGACATATACGTTTCGCTGGCCATCAGGCCGCTGGTAAACAATAAAGGTGACATACAAATTCCTGACTTTCTTTTTGATAACTTTCAAGAAATGACGGATACAATCATTCCGTCAACTAGATTGTACCTTAGTCTACCATTTACTTACCCAGACAGTAATTGGAAAATAGCGTATCCAGCAGATCCTCACGATGGACTTCACCGAGAATCTCTTTTAAATGGTTATGGCTGGATTCGATATCGATTTCAATCAGATCCGGCTCAATTCCTGCTTCCATGGCAGACTGGGCCCGAAGCAGATCCGCTCTGGCCTGTTCGAGCAGACCGATCTGACGTTCGTTGGAAAGACGTGGCTTCCACACCAGAGAATCCGTATCAAAGTAAGATTCAAGGGCTTTTTCCAGTGCATCCATTTTCTTTTCTTTGGCAGAAATTGAAACGACTGGATCAAGGCCGATCTTAGTCGGATCAAAAGCCAAAGGCAGATCGTTTTTATTGAGCAGAACAATCCGCTTGCGATCCTGCGTTTTTTCTAACAGGTCATAATCTTCTTTTTCGAGTGGCCTTGAACCATCAAGAACTAAAAGCACCAGATCAGCCGCTTCCAGCGACTGACGGCTTTTATCAATGCCGATCTGTTCAATCTTATCGGCACTTTCCCGAATACCCGCCGTATCGACCAGATTGAGCGTAAATCCGCCCACCCGCACCCGGCCTTCGACCAGATCACGCGTGGTGCCCGCAATGTCGGTGACAATGGCTTTTTCTTCATCCAACAAAGCATTCAACAAAGAACTCTTTCCGACGTTTGGCTTGCCGACAATGACGGTCTGGATGCCATCCTGCACCATAACGCCCTGTTTGGAGCGTTTGAGCAGATCCTCCATCCGTTCAAGCAGGGCTTTAGAGCGGGGAAGCAGAGTCTCTGCAGTTAACTGTTCTGCATCCTCGTATTCAGGGTAATCAATATTGACTTCAATGTTGGCAATCAGATCCATCAGATCATCAATCAAAGGTTCAAGCAGCTCACGGATCTGTCCGCGAATCGAATAAATGGCCTGTTTGCGCGAAGAATCGGTAGAAGCTTCAATCATATCTTCAACGGCTTCTGCCTGTGACAGGTCAATCCGCCCATTGAGAAAAGCCCGCTGGGTAAATTCCCCTGGTCTTGCCATACGGGCTCCATGACTGAGCACCAGCTTTAAAATTTCACGGGTAACCAATGGTCCGCCATGGGCGTTGATCTCAACGCTGTCCTCAGCGGTATAGGATTTTGGTCCTTTAAACACACTGACCAGAACTTCATCGACCGGCTGATCCTCATCCATGATGTAGCCATAATTAATGGTATGGCTGGCTGCCTTGGTCAGATCCCGGCTGAAAATTGAATTGGCAATCGCAATCGCATCCGGGCCGGAAAGCCGGATAATGGAAACAGCAGACTCCGCAAGGGGAGTTGCGATGGCCGCAATGGTATCATCAAACATGGAAATCCTTTCTGGAAACAAAGCCTGAAGATCAGGCTGGTTCACTTTTCTTTAATATACCTGAATTCGCAAAGACAAGCTTTTGGCACGTCAGTGGAAATACGTGGTTCACTGCCAGCGCGAAGAAAACCGTGCTGCCGGATGATGTTGAGTTAGAATACATCCTCAGATGAACAGATGCACGGAATCAACAAACCGGACAAACAAGACAAATAAAAGAAAAGACAATCCAATGGAGAACAACGAAATTCCCATGGCGGGCACCCCAGAACGGAAACAATCAGAGCAGAAATGGAGGAATTCATTCGTGAAAGAATATCAGGCCGATCAGATCGAACAGATGGCCAATGCCCTTAAAGAGGGTCAGATCCTTGCCTTTCCAACCGATACGGTTTATGGAGTCGGCACAATTTATGGCGATGCCGATGCGCTGAGCCGCTTAAAACAGATCAAACACCGCCCGGAAACCAAACCAATCCCCATGATGGTCTCCCGCCTGGAAGCCATTGAACCAATTGTTGAAGTCAATGAAATGGCACAGGTTCTGGCCGATGCCTTTTTACCCGGTGCTTTAACTTTGATCATGCCATTGAAGGAGAACGTTGACCGCCGCTGGACCAATGACAAAGATACCGCAGCCGTACGCATTCCAAACGCCCCTGTTTTATTGAAAATTATGGATCAGCTGGACCGGCCATTAATGGTGACTTCGGCCAATATCTCTGGTGAACCAGCCGCACTGACCAAAAAGGAAGCCATGGATATGCTCCCTGGACTGGATGGCATTCTGGATGGAAGCTGTCACGATCTGCAGGCTTCGACGATTATTGACTGCACGAAAGAAGAACCTGTTGTTTTACGTCAGGGCCCGATTTCCAAAGAACAGATTGACCAGGCCTGGAAAGAAGGAAAAAAGAAATAGGCAGGGTGGACTGGAAAAGTTCCAGAGAACCCCATCCAAGTCCCACCCAGACCGGCTTGTGTTCTATCTCTGATCCACGCCTGAATCCCTTGAACAGGCACTCTGCAAAGCCACTGTAAGCCTGTGCGGAATTCTTTTTCGCCCGGATTCAGGTGGGATTTGACAGACGCATCAAAACTTCTTAATGTAAAACAGATAAGTCGACAATAACCAGAGCATCCAGGGCATAAGGATGAGATCTGGTTGTTTTATACAGACAGAAAGGAGACCCGAAATGAGTCAGAAAAATACTGGCGGCGTGAAACTGACAGAACAGGAAAAAGTCAGACGCCAGAAGATGCAGGATCTGCGCGATATGGGTGTAGATCCATTTGGTCATGCTTACCATCGAACACACAAAACCGGCGATATTGTACCGGTCTATCAGGATAAAACCAAAGAAGAATTAGAAGAACTCCAGATCCCTGTAAAGGTTGCTGGTCGTATCATGACAAAACGCCGGATGGGTAAAGCCGGCTTCATGCACATTCAGGATCTGGATGGACAGATTCAGATTTACATCCGTAAAGATACAGTCGGTGACGAACAATACGAACTGTACAAGAAAAGCGATTTAGGTGATATCGTCGGCATCGAAGGCGTGCTGATGAAAACCGATCATGGTGATCTCGCAATTCGTGCAAAAGAATATACCCATCTGACAAAAGCTCTTCGTCCACTTCCAGAAAAATATCATGGCCTGACTGACGTAGAAGAACGTTTCCGTCGTCGTTATGTGGATCTGATCATGAATGAAGATGCCCGCCGCATTGCGGTCACTCGTCCTCGTATCATCCGTGCCATCCAGCATTATCTTGATGGTCAGGGATTAATTGAAGTCGAAACCCCAGTTCTGAACACCATTCTTGGTGGTGCAGCTGCGCAGCCATTCGTTACCCACCACAATACATTAGATATTGATATGTATCTGCGTATCGCCACTGAGCTGAACCTGAAACGTCTGATCGTCGGCGGTATGGAAGGTGTATATGAAATCGGTCGTCTGTTCCGTAACGAAGGCATGGACCAGACTCACAACCCTGAATTCACAACATTCGAAGCCTATGTAGCCTACTCCGATCTCGAAGGCATGATGGACCTGATTGAAGGTCTGATGCGCTCTGTTGCGCAGGAAGTTCTGGGCACTCAGGTCATCACTTACCAGGGAACAGAAATCGATCTGTCCAAACCATTTGCGCGCGTTCGCATGAACGATGCCGTTCTGGAAAAAACAGGCATTGATTTCGAGAAGATTACAGACTTTGACGAAGCTGTCTGTCTGGCCAAAGAACATGACATCGAACTGGAAAAGAAACACAACTCCATCGGTCATATCCTGAGCCTGTTCTTCGAAAAATACGTAGAAGAAACTATCGTTCAGCCAACCTTCGTTTACCACTATCCAATCGAAATCTCCCCACTGGCTAAAAAGAATGCCGAAGATCCACGTTTCACTGACCGTTATGAACTGTTCATCAAAGGTCATGAATACGCCAATGCATTCTCGGAGCTGAATGATCCAATCGACCAGAAAGAACGTTTCGTTAAACAGCTCGAACTGCGTGAACTGGGTGATGATGAAGCCAACGATATGGATATCGACTACGTTGAAGCCCTTGAATACGGCTTACCGCCAACCGGTGGTGTAGGTCTTGGTGTCGACCGTCTGGTGATGCTTCTGACTGACCAGTCTTCCATCCGTGAAGTTCTCTTATTCCCAACCATGAAACCACTGGCTTCGGAAAAGAAGGACAAGAAAGACAAGAAGTCCAAAGACGTCAAAGAAATCAAAGAAACCAAAGAAGAGAAAGAAGCAGTAGAAACCGTTGCTGAAATCATCAACGAAGGCTAAAGCTTCCTTTTGAGCGGATCTTTGCAGAGCTCAGATCCACCCGATAAAAATGTATGAACCATCAAGGTCGTCAGAAATGTGTCTGGCGGCCTTTTTCAATGCCTTTGAAAAGTTTGAAGAGGGAAGAGTCCCGTGACCACGAAAAAACCAGACCTCACAAGAAGTCTGGCAAAAAGCTAAGAAGGGATGGACGGGGGACAGATAAGGCAAGAAAGATGTCCATGCGTTTTTGAGCAGGGATCAGGCTTTCTTGCAGTTGAACTCCACAAAGTCTTTGGTCAGCGTTTTGGGGCCGGAAACTTTAAAGCGGATGACATAGCTGGTTGGGGTTTTACGGATGACTTCACCCACACCAATCGTTGGATGAGAAACAAAACTGCCAACCGGGAAGGACTGACGGCGTTTGTCTGACCGCAGTTCGTTGAGCTGCAAAGGACCTTCCTTTTTCTGGGACTGCTCTTTGATCTCTGTAATATCCTGCGCCATCATGATCTTTTTAAAACCCTCAAACGTCCGGGCTTCTTCAAGCAGATTGAGTCTGGCCAGGGAATTGAACACGGCGCAGGCGCGTGCCTGGTTGTTTGTTCCTTTGTTTGGGTTGAATTCAATGTCACAAAATGCATCGGTCTTTTTGACCTTATCGGCAAGACCTGGATTTTCCAGCAGGGCCGTGAGGTAGAGCCATTGATAAAACAGGAAGTTCGGATTGACCGGATACTGCTCTTTTTCCATCGTAAAAGAGACCAGATCACCAGAGTCTAACAGTCTTGGATCGGCCAGGGCTTTATTTGGCGTGACCCCAAGCAGATCGACGTATGGACCGCCATGACGGAACGTCTTTGAAGACTGATAAATATTTTCAACCGGGAATTCTTTGCGTAAACTTGGAAGCCGGCGGGTCAGATTGAACGGTGAGAGTTTGACACCGGCTGGATCGTCTGATTTGGTCGAGACTTCCAGAATTTTTCCTTCAGGATGTTTTTCTTTCCACAGACTTTGTAACGTCGCGGAATTTTTCTTTTTTTGAGCCGCAACCTGACCCGCTGCCCAGTCAAACTCGAAATTTTCGACGGTATAGAAAGGGCGGGAAAGCTTTGGCATATATACAGGACGGGTACTCATGCCCTTATTATAAGGCGCAAACAGAAACCAACCGGTTTAGCGCTCCTGTCATCAGCGAAAGCTGACGGGAGCGCGATCGAGAGCAGGACAAAGAAAAAGACCAGCGCTAGGAAAGCGTCTGGTCTTGCATGTGATTATGAATCTTTTCAAGACGATCGGCATACAGGGCATAAAGTCTGTCATCGTCAAGCAGGCGGGCAAGGGCATCGGTCGCCGTTGCACGTGTTTCTTCGTCCTGATCGAGAGATTGCAGCGCCTTTTCAAAGATATCGAGCAGTTCGGCTCCTTTCTGGCGCAGTGTTGTCTCGTCATAGACACCAAACAGATTGAGCAGCACCGCTAACAGTGAACTTTGCGCAAGCATGTCTTCCGGCCAGAGCTTGAGGTAGGCCCGGTAGCCTTCCACAGATTTCTCATACAGCTCCACGGCTTTGGCGGGGTTGCTTTCGACTTCCAGATTTCCCAGCTCGTTTTGAACAGAGGCAATACAGAACAGGAAAAACTTCGGGTCTTTAAACACACACCGCTCAAACTCATCGAGCGCCTGCTCATAGAGCTGACGCTGGCTGACATCGCCGGCGAGTTTTGGATCATAACAATACGCTGCATAGTAGGCTGTGCGGGCCAGATACTCTTTGGTTGCGGCCGGAAAGCGGGTCAGATATTGGGTCTGAAGCTTCCAGGCATCAAAGAGTTTGATAAACGGGTTATACTTCGGATTTTCGGAATACAGCTCGCAAAGGCCGCTGATGTATTCCATCCGGCTTTCCCAGTACAGGCGTAATGGCATGTCAATCTTGTCTGCGATCGGTTTGGCTTTCTCTAAAATCTCTTCTGCCTGAGACAGGTTGTCCTGAAGAGCATAAAAGTTGGCCATAGACATCAGAATTTCGAGCCGGTAGCCATCGAGATCGAAAATCTGATCATCCTGGATCTCCTCAATGGATTTCCAGGCCTGTTCATAAACAGAAGCGGCTTGGTCCCAGTATTCAAACTGTTCATAGACATCCGCAAGGTTGTTCAGTATTAATGCTTTTCTAAGCATACGCCAGTTTTGCGGACAGGAATCTAAAAGCCGTAAGGATTCCCCATAGGACTGGACTGCCTTTTTTAAGTCCCCTTTTGCGGAATACAGATCTCCGCAAAGCAGCCAGGCTTCGCAGCGGATTCTTCCTGTTGATGCTTTTTCTTCACCTCTGGCCAGTCGCAGGGCCAGATCAAGAGCACCATTCAGGTCACCCCTTTCATAGTCGAGCAGGGCGCCATAAAACAGGCGATCGCCATCTGAACCGTTAACCGGGTTCTCGAGAACCTCATTGTACCAGTGAGCAGCTTGATCCAGCTGCCCGGTCTGGGTGAAGTAATGCGTCAGCCGCAGCCTGATTTTATTGGAAAGATCAGGAGAATCGGAAAGCTCAAGAGCCTTGCGATAGTCCTGTTCTGCCTTTTTCCAGGCGTACACGGAACTGTGACAGATCCCGGAATTAAACCAGTCGGCGGCGCTTTTTTCATCTTCAGGGATCGAATCCAGCAGGGCAAGGGCCTTGGAAAAGTGCAGCAGCTCCATTTCCTGGCGGATTTCGCTATGAAGGTTCTTCACGGTTTTAGGATAAATCATTTTGAAAGTTTTTAAAATGGTCGAAACCACAAACAAACGAAAAAAGAATGAAATCGGATCGAACAGCACACTCTCCCGATTCTGGCTATTGGTTTGGTGCATAAATCAAGTTTCCCATATGTAAAATTCAATCAATTCGGATACTGCAGAATAGCTTTGTGAGATATGGTTTATATTTCATAAACGCACATTTGATTTAGTTTTATGAAAAAACGCCGGCCCGATAAGGACGAATATCCTGATAACGGACCGGCATTTGGCTGCACTCTGTTTGGTTTGAAACAGGAGGCGAACAGGGAATTTCTATCCAAAAATTCCGCTTGAGTACGAAATAAATGAATTAATCGGTTAATCAAACGGTGAATAAAACTGCAGAATTCCGAGGGTGAGAAAACTGAATTGCGACAGAAAAGTTCTGCTTATGATTATTTAGTTCGTACGGAATTAAACAAACTTACTGCAGCGGCAACAGAAATTTTCCTTATGATCGTTTGCCTGAGTCTTGCAAAACGGTTGATTTTTTCAGACCGGGCTGTCTGTTTTCTGGATGAAACTGGAATTCTGATTAAGCCTGTTTGCGATCAGGACGGACTTTGTCGAGGAACAGTTTTCCAAAGACGTTGTTGAGAATCAGGTAGAACTCTCCGCAATATTCGCCCACTGTCGCACCAAGATTTTTCTTGAAGAAGTAAACGCCATAGCCTTCTTCCTCTGGTTCAAAGTTACCGCTGATGCCCCAGAAGTTATAGCGCTGCAGGCCATGTTCAAGAGCCAGACGGATCATTTCTTTCTGGTTGGCATAGGGACCCATATAACGGGCTAAAGCCGGATTGCTTCCACCAAAGAGGTAAATCATTTCGGATGGTGTTTCCAGGAAGATACCGGAAGCAAGCGGAATACGTTTGCGAGGTTCGCTCTGTCTCAGTTCAGCCAGAGCGGCGATTTCTTTTTCGTTGTGCGTTTTCTGTTCCTGAATTTCAAGGAGCTGGTTGCGTTTCTTTTTGGAGTTTGGCATCTTTTCGCACACTTCCATAGCTGCCTGTTCTTTGGCCGTAAATTCAGCTTCCTTTTCGTTGAGGAAGTTTTCATAGGCTTCTACATCCAGGTAAGCCGTGGAGACATAGCCATGCTTACCAAAGGAGCGGACCAGATCTTTGCGGTGTTCTTTGGAGCCGACACCAAAGTGATGCTTTTCAGCACTGGCTTCTAACAGTTCGTCAAAGTCAGTCAGATCGAAATCTTCAGTGCCATCTTTGCGAACGGTCACGATATAAGGCAGATCGGTTTTCTGGAAAGAACGGCGGGTGTTGCCGGCCATTTCCTTGAGCAGCTCCTGCCATGTGTATTCTTCCAGACCATTGTCTAAAGCCATTGGATAGCCGTGGCTGGTTTCAGGCATGTTTTTCTGCAGGTCAATCCAGGAAACCCAGCGGGACTGGCGGCTTTCATCATAACCGCGCCATAAGTGGCCTTTCTCAAAACCGATACGGTTCAGCAGATTGCGATAGTCTTCATTGTGGAAGCCATCTTCCAGAACATTGCCATTTCGATCATGCTGCTGATACTCAATGTTGCTTTCCACCAGCCAGACAATGGCTTTTTTCTGTTTCAGTTTTGCGGAAACGCCAGAAACAAATTCCTGCAGGCGTTTTTCATCCTGAAGCAGTTCCGGTGAAGCAGCCACCCATTCACGCAGGCTGGAAGCATATTTAAATAACTTCATGGCTGGACGGAAGATAACGGGAAGGGCATAGAGCAGTTTTCCGTTTTCAGCGCCACCATAAATTTCGACGTCATCATGATCTTTCATATAGTTGACAAATGGCTCACTCTGCATAAAGTTGTAAGCCATTTTGGATTCGTCCAGAAACTGTCCATACTGTTCTGGAGTCAGGGTAAGAATTTCCATTACGTTTCCCTCATTTCTAATTGTGCAGCCACTCAAGCTGCAAATATTTTCTGCAGGTAAATTTCAGCGGCTGAAGCATGGTTCTGATCCAGAAACAGAGAAGACCATTTCTGCAGGCACTGAAATTTACAGGTTGGTTGTCATTGGGGTGATGAATTTGGATGCTCTGCCGACTGGAACAGCCGGGGGAAGATGATTTTCAGAGAAAACCATCCGGCATGGCACCCAGACAGATAAGAATTCCATATCCGTAGCCCGAAAGCAAGAGAATCCAGGTCAGCTGGAAGGGGGAATTCAAAATCTGCTTCAAAGGCCAAAACGCATCGGATTTGATCTCGCTTCCAGCACCCAGATTCTTTCTGAAAGAATCCAGATCCAGCCGGATGACAGAAGGCTGCTCAAAGAAAAGAAACAGACTGCGATAGATCTAAATCCCTTTGAACTCTGCCGATCCTTATCGAAAAAGACTCAGGCAGAAATGCGTTTGACGGCCGCAAATATGATAGCATGTTCGCCGCCGAAAAAAGATTGAATAAAAAGACTTGACCTTTTGCTTCAAATCGGGCATGATAACGCTCGTGAGGTTCGAAACCATCTCGAACGGACAAGTCAAACGACAAATCCGATCCGGTGATAAGAACTTCGCACATCATCTGCTGAAATTCAATCGAAAAAATTTCTTAAAAAAAGAGTTGCGTTCGATCTGAAAATCAGTTATGATGATCAGGCATTCAAGTGATGGAGGCTTAGCTCAGTTGGGAGAGCGTCTGCCTTACAAGCAGAGGGTCAGCGGTTCGAGCCCGTTAGCCTCCACCATTATTTGGAGAGATAGCGAAGTGGCTAAACGCGGCTGACTGTAACTCAGTTCCTTAGGGTTCGGCAGTTCGAATCTGCCTCTCTCCACCACTTGCAGGTGTAGTTCAATGGTAGAACTTCAGCCTTCCAAGCTGACTACGTGAGTTCGATTCTCATCACCTGCTCCATTTTGAATGTAGCCATGTGATCGTAAGATCGCATTTTTTTTGGAGAGATAGCGAAGTGGCTAAACGCGGCTGACTGTAACTCAGTTCCTTAGGGTTCGGCAGTTCGAATCTGCCTCTCTCCACCACTGCAGGTGTAGTTCAATGGTAGAACTTCAGCCTTCCAAGCTGACTACGTGAGTTCGATTCTCATCACCTGCTCCATTTAGATGATAACGGTGTGATCGTAAAGGTCGCACCTTTTTTTGTACCCAAAACTCAGAAGAGCGGCCTGCAACGGAGAGATGCTGCCCAAGAGCAATGCTGCCCAAAAGCTTTTGAAGAGGGAATGGAAAAATCAGATTTTGATTCCATTCTTCGCAAAAGCCACTCAGATAAAAAGAAATCATGCCGATATTTTTCTTTGCCTTCATCTTGTCGATACAATAAAACCATGAAAAACTTTTGGAAAACGTTTGCGATTGTCCTGCTTGTCATTTTGATTGCGATCGGCGGCTTTGCGGGCGTCATGTTCTGGCGGCTTTCGGATACCGTTCAGTCGATTGCCAGCCAATATCAGACCAGTGAAACTTCACCAGTTGAAATCTCAGATGAATCCACACTGACCCACTTCTACCAGATGCTTTTGCAGGATCTGAACCAGTATGGAGACCTTGCCGAAACGGAACAGGCCAGTGCGGATCTGCTGACTCAGGTTTTTGTCAAAACCATGAAAGACTGCACTGTACGCTCTATTGAATATGAAGCCGATAAAATCATTGTTCATGTTCAGGGCATGGCCGTTCCCATGGATGAGCTCAATGTAGGCTTGATTGCCAAGGCTTCAGGCAAGGCGGCTTTAACCTATCTTGGCAAGGACTTCCTGGGTGCTGCCGGCGCCCTGCTTCAGGGAGAAGAGGCCATGAAGCGCTCCTTGTATGGGGCCTATGCCAATGAATTGCTGGTCACGCTGAAAGATGAAATCAAAGACATGCAGGTTGAACCTGTTTTCTATCAGATCACGATCCAGCTTCAGGAGGGCAAATGGATCATTGAATCCGTAGAAACCGAAGTGTCCAGCGAAGATCTCAACTCTGTCCACCGCATTGATACGGAGACAGAAACGAGTACGTCTTCTGCAGCTGCTGACTAATTGCTGGCTTACGTGCTGAAAGCTGCCTGAAAAGAAAAGACTTTATCTTTCTGCTTCATGCAATTCTGCCCGATGTTCGATACCAAAGTCGAATGTTGGGCTTTTTCATTTATTGAAGTTTGTCGTCTTTAAACGTCTCTTATACTCTGAGTAAAAATTTCGAGCGTTCAACTTTCGCCTGCAAAACCCGCTAAAATACAGGCAAGAGAAATAGAGCCGGTAAGCAAAACAGCAGGGAAATAGAAAGTCGAGGAGCTTGAAATGCCTGTATCAAGTATTTTTACCAATATCGTGATTGACACTCCAAAGAAAGCAGAGCGGTTTATTCAGGCTCTGGAAGAATCCAGCCAGGATCCAGAATGGAAACCGTCAAGTCCAGTCAAGCAGCCCCTTACGGATCCAGATAAAATCCGCCAGCTGATGGCAAAAAGAATTTCGAAAAAATGAATCTGGTGGATTAACCAGTGGAATAATAGGGAACAGTCAACAGCCGGAATATGGCTGGTTTAATTCATGTTTTCAAAGAAAGAGAGCAGTCCGTCAAAAGAATGGAATCTTTGACAGGCTGCTCTCTTTTATCGTTCTAAGGTGTTCAGCCAGTATCAGTTTCAATACCGATGCCAACTTCCAGCAATTAGGTTATCTATCAGTCTTTGGGTTTTGTCGGTGTGTCCGACAACTGGTGGGCGGTCTGATGGACCTGACTGGCAAGCTTTGAGATCTGGGCATCCGAAAGTTCGTCCAGATGTTCAAGCTGGTAAACCATGCCGGCTACTGATCCGCTTCCATTTTCTCGGACTTTTTCAAACAGCCAGCTGGCTCCAACACCTGTAATGAATCCGATCGCCAGAATTCCATATAACCCTAGAAGAACCGCAAGGATTCTTCCTAACGGGGAAACAACGGTCAGATCCCCAAATCCAGTTGTGGTCACAAGCATGAATCCAAACCAGATCGCGTCCCAAAGCGTTTTGATGTTGGGATCGACCAGCCAGATCAGTATGGTCAGCACCACGAAGGCCACCGCAAAGGAAACCAGAAAACGGACCGTTTTGGTCTGACGCAGAATAATCGTAAACAGATCCAGATTTTTCATCGACTGTTCTCCTTTCGAATCGACAGGGAAAGATTTCGCTTTTCCTGCTGACTCATTCCATTCAGATTGCGCAGATCCTTCAGATGTTTTCTGACAATCGCATCACGGCGTTTTGAAAGATTCTGAAGGTAGTAGGAGGCGATCAGGCCAGGAATATAGGCTTCCATCACACAGCCATAGACCCCAAGCAGAATCGTAAAAAAGCGGGCCAATGGGGTCGTGACTGTGTAATCTCCAAGCCCAATTGTGGTGGCCACGCTAAATCCCATCCATAAAGCATCTCCATAATTATCCAAAGATGAATCACACTGCATGATGATCCAGCAGTCTACAAAATAGAAGATCACAAACCCAAGCAGTAGTTTGTCGCCATGGGTCTTTTTTATCATCAGCCAGTATTCTTTGATCGTTTTCATGTTTCTCCCTCCCCTTCGTTAAATGAGGTTGTTTTATCCCTGATAGGATAAAACGGTTACATCCCTGTCTGCGAACAGTGTTCGGCATTAGCCGGCGGGAGAAGGGTTAAGATACAAGATCCTTATCTAAGCCCCG
>CAJTLE010000043.1 GCA_910577085.1 uncultured Allobaculum sp.
TCACCCGTTCGCCACTGAACACCGAAGTGTTCCGTTCGACTTGCATGTATTAGGCATGCCGCCAGCGTTCATCCTGAGCCAGGATCAAACTCTCCATTTGATATTGACTCAACGCTATTGCGTTTAATTTCGTGAATTGATTATTTGAAGTATTAAGTGTTGTTCAAGAATCGACGTGTTAATTTCGAATATTGAATTGTCTGTAATCAGAGTTTTCAAAGAGCCATCTGTTTGTGAGTGAATCGTTTTCTCTCACAAGGCTTGTTTATCTTATCATCTGCCAGACAGGAAGTCAACACCTTTCGTGAAATATTTTTAAGAATTTCACAATCGATGATTTCTTTGATATCTAAAGATGATTTGCGTCAGATCAGCAGCTTGGCTGCCGCGTTTTCTTAACGCTCAGTTACTATAACACCAGGTGGTATCCCGGGTCAAGCACTTTTGTGAAAATATTTTATAAACTCACAATTAGAAGACTTACAGAAAATCTGCCTTTCGGCTCTTTTCTGCGCCTTGTTGGCATTTCCACTGTCCTTCGAAGCGAAAAACAGCTTATCTTTTATACCTCATTTGCCCTTGGTTTGTCAAATTTTTAATTTTTATCCAGGATATTCTTAAAAAGGTCTTGTTCAGTATCGAATTTTGCGGTGGAACAGAAGCCCGACACCGATTCAACACTCGCCTCAACTGCGTTACTCCCGGATCCTATCCTCTATAAACCAAAGCGGCAGCAATCCCTCCTGAAATCATCGCACGGAAAATTTCAGGGGGGGGTGCTGCCTATTTATTGCTGGATTCAGAAAACTTCCGATCAAAGCCTGGTGAGTTGGACGAATTGGATAGATTTCCATTTTCAGATTTTATGAAGCGAAAATGTATGATGGGGATCATCGGCGCATCGAAAAAACACTCTGCCTCCTTCTCGACCGACCGCATACAGCCTTCCGCCGCACTTTGGACAAGTCACCGGCTTTCTGGGATCACGATTCAGATATCCCTCCGCCATCTGAACCGTCACTGGATAGTACTTCTTACAGGCATCACAGGCAAGGAAAGGCTTGTTAAACTTTTTGGAGTACAGGAATCGAACCGCCCTGCCGCATGAGCATCTTGCCTGCGCACTGATATATCCCGCAAAAGAAGCCGACTGGCGAGAGGCAGCTAACGATAAATCTTCACTCACCTCTCGATCATCAATATTCAACATTTCGAGATACTGCTCAATTTCTAAAGCCGTCTCGCGATTGGACGTATAGAAGACCGGGAAGATCCGCTCTGTTCGTTCAGGTAATTTTTCTTCATAAAATTTTGCACAGCCAACTGAAGGCTGATTGATCCAGCATTCATTGCGGTCAATCAAAGTTGCGCTTTCCAATATATAACAAGAAGTACTGTACCGGCGCAGACTTTCGGGAAGTTCAGCTTTATCGTTGCATCGAATGATCAGTCGGCAGCGCCGGGCAGCGGATCCAAGAAGATAGGTGAGCCGTTCCCCATGATCTTTTGAAAAATTCCAGTTTGGAATGTCAATCCGAATTTCCCTGCGGGCACGGCTGATTGACTTCAGATATTCCACAAACAGCGCTTCAGAATTGTCTGCCGGTCGATAAGACCAGGGAAAAGACGGAAAAGAGGCCTCAGGAGTCGCCTTCCATAAGTCCTGTGGATGCTCCAGTTTTTTCTGTACAAAATCAAGGACATTGAGCATCTCTTTTTGGCAAAGATGAAGATACTGGCCATCATCTGCCTGCTGATCACATCTGTCCAGATCATAAATCGTTTTTAAAAGATTGTTATTGAGCTTTTTGGTATGAATATACTCCTGGTTGGAAATGAGGATAAACTGCTTTCTGGCCCTGGAAATGGCTACATTGATCAGTCGGGTAGACTCATTATTACACATGGTTGTTACCATTCCGCCTGGATAATTTTTTCCGTAGCTTTCCACAGTATCAAAAAGGATATAGTCACGTTCACTTCCCTGAAACTGGTGAACTGTACTGGCCTTGATCCGCCTGGAATTGAGAACATTTTCATTTGACTGATGTTCAGAATCGTTCCAGATCGAAAGCTCATTCAAGCCTGTCTGGTCCAGCAGGTTCTGGATGAGCATTGCCTGTCTGGCATAGGGCGTAATAATGCCAACGGTCCCTTTAAATGCACAATAAGCGGCCATCGTGACTGTCATCATAGCGCTGAGCAGATTGATTCTTGAACCCGAAAGTCCGGGCTGCTGAAAGTTTCCCAGTCCCGCAAGATCAAGAAATAAGAAGGGAACACTTTCAAATCTGGTCCAGGCCGGTAAAATCTCCTGCTCTTTTTCATCAGCCGGGCTGGATTCTGATCGTTCATCCTGATTCTGGATTTTCTTTTCTTCCTGCCCGCTTTGTGCAAGTCTTAACGGAGCCGTCTTCAACAAGGAGTTATATACAGAACAAGAAAGCAATTCGCTTAAAAAGGGCGGCATTCGATACTGCTCATTGAGCATGGTCAGCCATACGTGACCTTTTTGTTTCAAAACGGCATCCGCAATCTGGCAATACTGGAACAAATCGATATTCAGCAGCCCTTTTCGAGAAAATGTGATGGGTGAAAGCTGACGAAAATCTCCCAGACAGACAAAGCTTTTCGTTGCGCGGCTTGCCGCCTGTAAGATTGTCGGCACATCAAGCATACTCGCTTCATCAACAATCACCGTATCAAAAGGTCTGTGGAACAGTTCCAGTTTGGTTTGCTGGAGGGCAATGGTTGAAGCGACAAACTTTGCTTCGTTAATCAGTTTGGATTCAGCTATTTCCAGACGTCTGCGCAAAAAAGTCAGTTCGTCGCGAATACTTTCCCGCTCTTCATTGTCAAGTGGTGAAGAGAGCTCTTCGACAAGCCAGTCAATCCGCTTCACAATATCGGGATTTTGTTCCTTCATTCGCTTTGTAGAATACAGATCCGGATCTTCCAGAATCAAAGGATCACGCGGATAGCCATATCGAAGAATCGTCCCTGGATGCTGGTGGGCCTGGTCTTTCAGTTTCAAAATCGCTTCATCGACCGCAACATTGGCCATAGAAAGAAGCAAAACCCGGCGCCCTTCCTGGATTAAGGCACTGGCAATTTTGGCGATAGTTGTCGTTTTGCCCGTTCCGGGTGGTCCCCAGATAAAGCAGATCGGCTGACTGAGCGTTTTTTCAATCGCCGTCTGCTGGGAGGTCTGGAGTTCCTCGCAGATCAAATCAGAACTGGTGGGTGCCTGAATGAGCTGATCAAGCAGTTCAGGATTCTTTGCCGGCATCCCTCTTTTCATCCAGTCGATGACCGACAGCAGTCCATACAATGATTCTTCTGAGATTACCGCCATATTGATTTGCAAACCCAGATCCCGGCCAATCTTGATCACCACGGTCATTCCTTCGGTTTCAACCACCTGGCAGGAATACGTCTGCCCTTTGAGAATCAGACTGACCTTATTGCCTGCTGTAAACCGAAAGGTCGAACACGCAGTAAAACTGTAATAACAAGTTGATCCGCTTTCAATACGAATTCGCTTACCAGCCCGAACCTTCACGCCATCTGTATTTCCAGACATAATCTTATCGAGATCTGCCAGGGCTCCTGGCAGAAATTCGTCCTGAAATTCCTGCCAGGAATGAATATCGGGCACCTCTGGTTCCTGATCCTGTCTCCAGACTGGACAGATCCACTCTGACATCGAGGATTGAACAGAAATTGTCTTTGATGCTCCACTCTTTTCTTTCAGGGCGGTCCGTTCTTGTCTGAGCGATGACCGATCAGTCTGGTTTTTCTTCTGTTTATTCTTTGTCATCCCCATCCCTCATCCGTATGGATCAAACTGTCCAGTCAATGTTATGGAAAAGCACACCTGCTTCTTGATCAGGCCTGACAAAAGGCCGGGCTTTGTTTCTTTTTTTGCCCGAATTCTGGCAGTGGTCCTTTTACCTGGCCCTTAGCCTCTGAAGAAAAATTATCATCGAATCCCAGAATCGATCCAGAAAGGCCGAACAATGATTCAGAAAATGCAATTTCCAATTCTTTACCGATTGTACAATACAATGATTTGTTTTATAAAAGATGTTTTAATTTTATAAACAAATTTGATAGAAATCGTGCTTTTAATCCAATTTATTTCCAGTTTTTGACCTTTCTCGTATGGTAGGCATCAGATTGCATGCGTCAGGCTTATTCTTTGTTTTCTTACAGCAGAACTGGGAATGACCGCATCAAAGCAGGTCGATTGGATTCGACTCAATCCGGCCTGATTTCATTCAGGCGGGCTGGATTTCTTTTCTCAGGCAGACAAACCGCGATTGGAAGACATCATATGGATTTAAAGGCAGACAGGTTACAATAAGTCTGATTCCAAAAAAACTCCATCAGCAGACCAGCTTTCATTCAGGGCACTTTTGCCTCTTGACAATCGCGATGCCTGACGTCTTTTGATGGCAGTTTAATTGAAGAAGGAGAAAAACTTGTCATGATTGATTATTCTCTTTGCAGTCAGCTGCGATCATTTTACGATCCTGCCCTGCCCGCCAACAGCATTCTTGTCAACCAGGTTGCTGCTTTATTCCATGCCGATCCCCATATTACCTGGGCCGGGCTATACCTGCTGAATCCTTTAACAGGCGATTGTTATGTCGACGCCTTTCAGGGACTTCCAGCCTGCATGAAAATTCCTGCCCATCAGGGAGTCATCGGGGCTGCCGTGGATGCCAAGGCTCCAATAGTCGTTTCCGACGTCCACAGTTTCCCTGGCCATATTGCCTGCGATTCCCGTACAGAAAGCGAACTGGTTATCCCGCTCAAGGTCTGCGGCAATCTTATGACTCTTATGGGCGTTCTCGATCTCGACTCGGATGTCCAGGGGTTTTTCGACCAGCTGGATCCGGATCTGATTGAAGAACTGGGCGAAATTTTTTCCCAGACTCTCGATCTCAGTCTTCCTTTCTGAGTTTTTTCGCCTGAGCAGCAATCTTTTTCAACCATCAAGCAGTCATCCGTTTTTGAGATGAAAAACCTCCCGCTGCACCCGGACAGGATAAGACCGGATTTAGCGGGAGGTTTTCTGATCTCCAATTTCTTGTTCCCTTTTTTATCGGGCGCTGCTTTTTATGAGCGAAGCCTTGATCGTCTCTTACAAAACAGAAACGACCAAAACAGGATTATTTTGATCAAAGCAGGATCATTTTCAGCTTGGGACATCGAATTCGGACTGAGTAGATTCCAGATTCGTACGTTTTCTGCTTGTTGAGACTCAACTTAAAAGTGGATTCAGTTCAGTTTTCAAGAGTCCAGATCAGGCCGAACGAAGTTTGGCGTGACACTGTTTCTGGATGGCATCGATGATGGCATTGAAGACCGTGTTGATCTTTTCTTCATTGAGGGTCTGTCTGTCAGACTGGAAGGTCATGGTCAGCGCAATCGATTTTTCGTTTTCGCCAACATGTTCTCCTTCGTAAACATCGAAGACATCAACATGGCGGACAACGGATTCTTTGTCGAGTTTACCAGAACGTTTGATGACATCAATGATCCGGCTGGCCGGCAGGTCTTTTTCAACGACAAAGGCAAGGTCACGGACAACAGATGGGTATTTGGAAACCGGAACAAATTTTACTTTGGACTTCTTGGTCTTCAGGATTTTGTCCAGATCCAGTTCCGCGATCACGGCATTCTTGACGCCGATGCGGGCACCATAAGTTGGATGAATTTCACCCATCAGGCCGATCAGGTCTTTGCCGATATACACTTCAGCGGAACGACCGGGATGGAAGTGAGTCGTGTCTTTCTTGTTTGGTTTGAAGTACAGACGATTTTCACCAATTCCCTGGCGCTCCAGCAGGACTTCAATCAGGCCTTTAAGCGTATAGAAATCCGCTGGGGTGCTGTCTTTGAGCCATTTGGTTTCATTGAGATTGCCTGTCAATACGATTGCCAGGTGTTCAATGACACCGGATTTGCTGGTCAGTTCAGAGATCTCGAACAGGTTGACATTCTTGTTGCCGCGGGCAAGGTTCCAGGCTGCGCTTTCTAATAAGGAAGGCAGGATGGATGTGCGCAAGTAGCGTCTCTCTTCGGAAAGAGGAACTGGCAGTTCGAGCGATTCGCCCGTGGAGTAGATCGCATCCTCTTTTTTCGCACCGGAGATCAGGGTATACGTGATGGCATCGCGCAGACCATTTTCGGTCAACAGAGTGCGGATGAACCTGCGCTGACGCTGCTGGGGGTTCAGTTTCCCTTCGGTCATTTCCATCACCGGCAGCGTCGAAGGCAGACGATCATAGCCGATCATGCGGATGACTTCTTCAGAAAGGTCAGCCATGCCTTCCAGATCGGTACGGGAACTTGGAACAGTTACAGTAATGGTTTTTCCTTCCACAACCGGCTGCAGGTTCAGACGATCAAACACATCGACAACTTCTTCCAGGCTGAATGCAGTGCCCAGACGGTCATTGAGCAGATCTAATGTTGTGGTGATCGTTCTAGGCGTGAAGTTGGCAGAACCATATTCAACCGTTTTTTCAATTCCTTTGGCATCGGCATATTCAACCAACAGCTGCACAGCACGATCAATGGCTTTTTTCGCCGCCAGAGGTTCGATGCCTTTCTGGTAACGAATGCTGGATTCAGTATTGAGATTCAGCCGACGGGCCGTGTTGCGGATTTTAACATGATTGAAACTGGCGCATTCAATGATCAGGCCGGTTGTCGTCTCTTCAATCTTCGAGTCATCGCCACCCATAACACCGGCAATGCCGATTGGTTTATTTTCCGTCGTGATGACCAGATCTTCTGGCTGCAGATGGTAAGTCACGCCATCCAGAGCCGTATAGTCGCAATCCAGGCCTTCTTTGACGGTGATTTCCTGCGCTGGCAGGGCGTTGATGTCATAGAAGTGCATCGGCTGGCCGGTCTCTAATATGACGATATTGGAAATATCGACCACGTTGTTGATCGAATGCATACCCGAAGCGCGCAGCAGTTCTTTCATCCAGGGAACGGATTCCTTGATAGTAACGGAGTTGATGACTTTACCATAGAAGTGTGGGCAGCCTTCTGCTTCCGAGTGAATCACCAGGCGGGTATCCACATCTGCGCCGGCATCCGAAGCACCCTCGCAGGCAGGCAGTCTATAGTCTTTCTTTAAGATAGCGGCTGTTTCCGCTGCCATGTTCCAGGCAGCCTGGCAATCCGCACGGTTCGGAGTTAAGGAAACATCCAGAACGGTGTCATCCAGTCCCAGATATTCTCTTGGATTGTCATATCCAACCGGAGCATCTTCGGGCAGCACTTCAATGCCCGCTAACTGTGCTTCGCTTAAGGAGTGTTTATCGACACCCAGTTCCGCCAGGGAGCAGATCATGCCGTTGCTCACTTCGCCACGGATCACCCCCGACTTAATTTCGCCTCCTGGCAATACAGCACCCGGTTTTGCGACGATGACTTTCTGCCCGGCGGCAACATTTGGCGCCCCACAGACGATGGGAACAACTTCATCGCCAATGTTTACCGTTGTGCAGTGCAGATGGTCAGAGTTTGGATGATCTTTGCAGGTCAGAACTTCACCAATGACCAGGTTGGTTCCCTGAGACATTGGAATGACATCTTCAACTTCAAATCCGGCATCGGTAATCGCTTTGGCGACATCGTCCATGCTCAAATCGCCTAAGTCCATGTACTGTCTGAGCCATTTTTCAGAGATTTTCATCGTTTGCCCTCCTTAGTCCATCCGATCAAAGAGTTCATTGAACCGCTGATCGTTGGTGTAGAAGTGACGGATATCGTCAATTCCATATTTGAGCATGGCAACACGTTCGATACCAATACCGAAGGCGAAACCATTCATCTTGGTTGAATCATAGCCGGCCATTTCCAGAACTTTCGGGTTGACTTCACCGGCACCCAGAATTTCAATCCATCCTGTTCCTTTGCAGGTTGGGCAGCCTTTGCCGCCGCACATATGACAGGAAACGTCAACTTCTACGGAAGGTTCTGTGAATGGGAAGAAGGAAGGACGGAAACGGATTTCACGTTCTTCACCAAACATCTTGCGGGCGAAGAATTCCAGGGTTCCTTTCAGGTCAGAAAGTGGTACGTGTTCACCGATGACAAGGCCTTCCATCTGCATGAACTGATGAGAATGCGTTGCATCGTCATCATCACGACGGTAAACCTTACCCGGGCAGACAACCTTGATTGGATTTGGGGCATCCTGCTCCAGAACTTTCATCTGGATGGCGGTGGTATGCGTGCGCAGCAGGTGTTCAGGATCCAGATATAAGGAATCCTGCATATCACGGGCCGGATGATCCTTAGGAATATTGGCCCGTTCAAAGCAATACAGATCGTCGACCACTTCATCCCCTTCGATGACCTGGTAGCCAAGACCGATGAACAGATCTTCCAGCTCCTGTTCGATCAGGGTCAATGGGTTCAGGTTGCCGTGGGCAGGCTTGCGGCCGGGCAGGGTTAAGTCGATGGTTTCACTGGCCAGTTTTTCTTCGAGGGCTTTTGCTTCCAAAGCTGTTTTCTTCTCATCAAATAACGCAGAGGTTTCGGTCTTGATCTGGTTGACTGCCTGACCGAATTCCCGTTTTTCTTCCTTCGGAACAGATTTCATCTGTTTCATCAGATCCGCGATTTTTCCTTTTTTACCCAGGTATTCAATGCGCAGATCGTTTAAAGCTTCCAGCGAATCCGCTTCATCAAACCGTTTTGCGATTTCGCTTTTGAGCTCTTCAAAATTTGGCATAGGTTCTCCTTTCAAAAAATAAAAAAAGGACGAATGCGAAAACGGGAAGTTTCCCGCGGTACCATTTCGCTTCGTCCTGAATTGACACACTCTGTCATGATATCCGTATGAAACGGGGAGGTTTTATCCTCCTGCTCCGGAATGAATTCACAGACTCATGGCTGTCCTGTTTCACCAACCCAGGACTCTCTGCAAGCCGTTTGAATCTGCCACGGTTCCTTCGACGCTTGGAATCATTGTAACAATTCAGTGCTTTAAATCAACAACGGCCCTTTCAATTGACTCAAAATCGTGCCCTTTCTAAACTGAAACTATGAAAATCGAATCTACTCAAAATTCCACCATTAAAGCGTTATCCCGTCTTTTAACCAAGAAGGAACGCGATCAGTCCGGCAAGTTTTTAGTTGAAGGATGGCACCTTTTAGAAGAGGCCAGCCAGGCCGGGCTGCTTGAACAGGTTTATCAGCTTTCTGAACAGCCTGTCTTTTCCGATGCGCCAGTGACCTTTTGCTCACAGCCTGTTTTAAACAAACTCTCCGCCCAGAAAAGCGATGCCCGCTACATTGGTGTATGCAAAAAGCCCCAGCTCAGTCTGGAGTTCACACCCCGTAAAGTCCTGCTTCTCGATCATCTGCAGGATCCAGGCAATTTAGGCACGCTCATCCGCTCGGCCGTCAGCTTTGGTCTGGAGGCCATTTACCTGTCACCGGATTGTGCCGATCCATATGGTCCCAAAACCATCCAGTCCTCACAGGGAGCTCTGTTTCATATTCCTGTGATCAGCCAGGATTTAGCTCCAACAGTAGAAATGTTGAAGACCAATGACATTCCCGTTTTTGGTGCAGCTCTGCATCAAAACTCACAGGAACTCCATGATCTGGCTATTCCTGAATCCTTTGCGATCATGATTGGCAACGAAGGTCAGGGCATACGCCCTGAGCTGTTAGAAAAATGCTCCCAGCTTGTCCATATCGAAATGGCTTCGTTTGAATCGCTCAATGCTGCGATTGCCGGAAGCATTCTGATGTATGCCTTCCAGTTTCCATCTGGCAAATAGCCAAAGTCAGGAAGCAATACGAAGAGCAAAAACAAAGAAGCAAAAGGCATGGAATCATCTCTGCTCTGAACTCGTCTATTTTTTCCACTCAAAAAGCCGCTGGTCTTTCGATCGGCGGCTTTGTTCGTCTTAAGGTTTCAGTTCAATCGTTTGAGCTAGTCTTCTTTTGGCAAAAGTCTGTCGCCCAGATAGATATTGTTAATACGGTCTGGTCCGACAGAAATCATCGAAACAGGAACACCAGTGAAGTCCTGAATGAACTGGACATAATCACGGGCTGCCTGTGGCAGTTCTTCCCATGTGGTGCATTTGGAAATGTCTTCTTTCCAGCCTGGGAATGTCTTATAAACTGGACGGGCTTTGGCCACATCCATCTGATCGGATGGAACATAGTCAACGATCTCGCCATCGATGTCATAACCGATGCAGGCTTTGATCTCATCGAGGCCGCCAAGAACATCGAGTTTGGTTAAAACGATGTCGGTCAGACCGTTGATGGTATTGGCATGTTTGATGACAACCAGATCTTCCCATCCACAGCGGCGAGGTCTGCCAGTTGTCGCACCAAATTCAAATCCATGTTCACGCAGCCAGTCTCCCTGTTCGTCGAGCAGTTCGGTTACGAATGGGCCCTCACCAACACGGGTGGAATAGGCTTTCACAACACCGATCACCTGATCAATTTTGGAAGGAGCAACCCCTGCACCAACAGTAACGCCGGCAGCGGTTGGGCTGGAAGACGTTACATATGGATAAGTTCCATAGTTAATATCCAGCATGGCAGCCTGAGCGCCTTCAAACAGGACGTTCTTGCCTTCATCAATCGCGTCGTTTACGACATGGACGCTTTCGATGATCATTGGAACGATCTGATCGTGAATGGCCGCAAAATCAGCTTCCAGTTTGTCATAATCCATCGGCTCTGCCCCATAGACACCGGTGAACAGTTTGTTTTTACGCTCTACGTTTTCTTTTAAACGTTCTTTGAAATGTTCAAAATCTTTAAATTCATGATACCGGATGCCGGTGCGGGCATATTTGTCCTGATAGCAGGGACCAATACCGCGTTTTGTAGTTCCGATTTTATGAGAAGCGGAATTCTCTTCAAGTTCATCCTGGTAGCAGTGATAAGGCATCAGAATCTGGGCCCGGTCTGAAATACGGATGTGATCCGTTGACATTCCACCGGCTCTCAGAGTTTCCATTTCCTTCAACAGAACAAATGGGTTGCATACAACTCCTGGTCCGATGACGCATAAAGCCTCGTCACGCAGTACACCGCTTGGCAGCAGATGCAATACGTGTTTTTTGCCATTGACAACAACGGTATGTCCCGCGTTATCTCCGCCCTGGAAGCGAACGACCATATCAGCCCGATCGGCCAGAACGTCTACGATTTTTCCTTTTCCTTCGTCACCCCACTGGGTGCCGACTACGACTTGGGTACTCATACTCTTCATATCTCCTTATCGATTTTGCACGAAACAAAACCGAATATAAGTATATCGAGCCTGATAGTAAAATCAAAACCTCCGGCGCCCATGTCCGTTTTCCTGACCAATTTGGCCGATCTGGCTCATTTATCTTTCCTCTTTCATTTTAAAGGGCATCTGCCCGGCATATTTTTCGAAGCTGCGTTAAAAATCAAAAGAATAGGCTGAAGGCCGTTTATGGCACCATACCAACATTTTCTGACTTTTTTTCCTTACTCGTCTGCAGAAAACTGCTCCCCTGAAAGGCATGGCTTCTCTCTTGTGCGAATCAAAGCAGAACAGGCAGAGCTTTAGTTTTCAGAGTAATCTGCTGCTGGTCAGATTTCTTACGCTGTCATCATACAGACGCCTTTCAATGTTCTTTTTAACATTACTGCCTATACTGTTAGTGGTTTGTTTTGGCAGGTCCATTTCCCTTTCCGGTTTGAAAACTAGACTCCATTGTGTATGCGCATCGTCCTGTTTTCTGAAAAGACAGGGCAGCCTTCAAAAGACAAAAGTCTGTAAGTGAACTGGAATGGCCAGAAACTGGATCGGCTATCGAAATCGTGATCGCAAGATCTTACGTGACCACAAAATGAAAAAGGAGTGAACTCTGCACATGGAATATTCCAACGAAAAATATTTCACGATCTCCAATCAAACTCATATTCCCGCCCCCGGTTTCGGAACATATCTGATTGATAACGAAACCGTCTGCCCGGTCGTTAAAGAGGCTCTGGATGCGGGTTATCGCCATATTGATACCGCCGCCTTCTATAAAAATGAAGAAGGCGTAGGAAAAGCCATTGCCGAAAGCGGACTGGACCGCAAAGACCTCTTTGTCGTCTCCAAAGTCTGGAACGACCACCGCGGCTATGACTTAGTCAAACAATCCTGCCAAGAATCCCTGGAAAGACTGGGGCTGGACTACCTGGATCTGTTTTTGATTCACTGGCCGGCCAATCCGGTTGAATATCCGGATACCTGGTCGCAGATCAATCAGGACTCATGGAAAGCGATGATTGATCTGTATAAAGAAGGTAAAGTCAAAGCCATTGGCGTATGCAACTTTCTGCCCGAGCAGCTTGATCCGCTGATGAAAATGGAAATTGTCCCGATGGTCAACCAGATCGAATTCCATCCCGGCTGCACATGGCCCGAAACGCTCGATTACTGCAAGAAGCACGGCATCCTCGTTGAAGCCTGGAGCCCGCTTGGACGCGGACGGGTTTTAGAAGAACCGCTGCTTCGCATCATTGCCAAAGACCATGGCAAAGACGTCGCTCAGGTGTGCGTTCGTTATGCATTGCAGAAAAACACCCTGCCCCTGGTCAAATCCGTTCATCCCGAGCGCATCCAGTCCAATCTTGATGTCTTTGACTTTGAACTGACCCCCAATGAAATGGAAGCCATTGACGAACTGGAAGGAAGATATCCCGCCAGCCGCGATCCACTGACCACTGCCTTCAAATAAGGACAAAAGCAGATCAGATAAAATGCCGCTTAGGCACAAAGCGACTGACAAAAGCGGCGAAGAGAAAAACAACAAGCCGCAAAGCCCATAAAAGAAGCAAAAAAATAACACGGCAAGCCAACAGAAATGATTTCTGTAAAGCTTGCCGTGTTTTCGTTTTCTGCATTATTGATGAATCAGGATGCATTGCCTGTCAGAATGCATTGTTTATCAGGACACGTCTTTGAATCGATTTACCCAATCATCGTTTTCAGATCGTCGTCTACTTTAGTAATGCCGCCGATGTTGAAATTGTTAATCAGTACTTTGAGCACATTTGGCGACAGGAAAGCAGGCAGGGTTGGTCCAAGATGGATGTTCTTGACGCCCAGATATAACAGCGACAACAAAACAATAACTGCCTTCTGCTCATACCAGGCAATATTGAAAGCCAGCGGCAGATCGTTGATGTCTTCCAGACCAAAGATCTCTTTGAGTTTTAAGGCAATCAAAGCTAAAGAATAGCTGTCGTTGCACTGACCGGCATCCAGAACACGGGGGATGCCGTTGATGTCACCCAGATCGAGCTTGTTGTATTTATACTTCGCACAGCCTGCTGTTAAGATGACAACATCTTTTGGCAGTTTCTCTGCGAATTCTTTGTAGTAGTCACGGGATTTCATCCGGCCATCGCAGCCAGCCATGACGACAAATTTGCGGATGGCACCGGACTGAACCGCTTCTACGATCTGATCGGCCAGTGCGAAAACCTGATTGTGCGCAAAACCGCCGACAATGGAGCCCTGTTCGATTTCAACCGGCGGCTTGCACTGCTTAGCCTGTTCAATGACCGCCGAGAAATCTTTTTCTTCTCCGATTTCGCCTGGAATGTGGCGGCAGCCTGGATATCCGGCTGCTCCTGTCGTCCACAGACGATCTTTGTAGCTGTCTTTTGGCGGGACGATGCAGTTGGTGGTCATGACGATTGGGCCGTTGAAGGATTCAAATTCGTCTTTCTGCTTCCACCAGGCATTTCCGTAGTTGCCCGCAAAATGATCGTATTTCTTGAATGCTGGATAGTAGTGGCCCGGAAGCATTTCCGAGTGGGTGTAGATATCGACACCGCTGTCCTTGCTCTGTTCGAGAAGCATTTCCAGGTCACGTAAATCATGACCGGAAATCAGAATGCCTGGACGATTGCGCACACCGATTTCCACTTCGGTGATTTCCGGATTGCCATAGGCAGTGGTGTTGGCGGTATCGAGTAAAGCCATGCCATCGACACCATATTTACCGGTTTCCAGGGCTAAGGCGACCAGATCGTCAACGCTCTTTGAATCATCGAGCGTATCGGCCAGAGCACGTTGCATGAACGCATCGACCTCTTCATTGTCATTGAGCAGTGCGTTGGCGTGTTTGGAGTAGGCTGCCAGACCTTTTAAACCATACGTAATCAGTTCGCGTAAGGAACGGATATCTTCATTTTCCGTGGCCAGCACGCCAACCTTACCAGCACGTTCCATGTAGTCTTCTTTACCGCCCTGCCAGAAAGATGCTTCTGGAAGGGTGGACTTGTCTTCCGCCTGTTCGAGCAGCTCTTTTTCTTTTTCGAGTGTCTTTTCAATGCGCATCTCAATGACTTTCTTGTCGAAGTTGGCATTGGTAATGGTGGTAAACAGATTCAGGGTGATGAGATGGTTGACATCCTGATCGATTTCTTTTCCTTCTTTGCGAAGCTGGGTGGTGATTGCACTCAGACCCTTGGTGGTATTGATCAAAAGATCCTGCATGGCGGCAACATCGGAAGTTTTTCCGCAGACACCAACGCGGGTGCAGCCACGGTTGCCGGCGGTCTCCTGACACTGGAAACAGAACATTGTTTCTTGATTGTTCATCGAATTCTCCTTTGATTGGTCTTACCAATATTGTTTTCAACAGCATCTGCTGTTTTCGCCTGCCAGCGTTTTCCAAAGAATCCTCTCTTTTCTAAGCGCTGGCTGTATGGATATTGCATCCAGTCTGAATCCGGTCCTCAATGCGCACACAAAAGGCTGCAGCAGATAAAAAGGCCGCAGTCTTCTTTTGCTGCATGACCGATATCAGATTAGAACTAACTGTATTTCAATAGAGAAACAATTATTCACTGCAGAAAAATGGTGTTTCTCGCCATCTAAGTTAGCATACACTTATTTTCAAATCTTTTCAGTTGCTCATTTGCCAGATTGAACATGAAGATTACCCATCGTTTGTCCGTATTCTCTTTGATTGATAGCGGATTCCCTCTTTTCTCCTGTTCAGTCCTGCCCTGTTTTTCGATCCCTGTTGTTTTGAACACGAAAAAAGCCCGCCTGTCCTTGCAAAGAATTTCTTTACAAAGATCAGGCGGGCTTCGTGATTTAAAAGGTGTGGATTTCAGAGGGTTCAGGATTCATCCATTGTGACTTTGATTTTCGTCTTCTGACTGTTCAGCCGGTTCATTCTGAGGTTCAGAGCTTTCGGCATCTGCCTCATGGATTTCTGAACTCTTTGTTTCGAGAACAGGGGATTCCGTTTCTGACTGAACCGGATCCGAGACTGAATTTGTCTTTTCCATGAATTCTACCAGTTCAATCCGATCCGGACTTTCAGAGTCCTGAAGAGATTTGTCATCAGATGCAGCCTCTACGCAGTTGTCAGCTGGCTTTTCTTTTGCTGAAGCCGGCTTTTCTTTTGCGGGGTCTGACAGGTCTGCAGCTGACTCTTCTTCATCTGACTTCTCTACGTCTGTCTTCTCTGTTCCCTCTGTCTTCTCTGTTTTCGACTCGCCTACAGCGGGCTGATCGTCTACCGGTTCTTCAGATCCCTCAAAAGCAGATTGATTATCTACAGATGGTTCCAAAGATGCAGGATCGTCTGCTGACTCTTCAGAAACAGACAGATCGCTGGGATCAGGTGCCACTTCATTTTCCATTGACTCTTCCTGTGGCTTTTCGTCATTGGATTTGCCTTCTGGACTGGTCACTTCTTCAGACTGGTCAGAATTCGACTTTTCTTCGACTCCCTTTGGTTCTTCCAAAGTTTCTGATTTTTCAGGATTTTCTGGTTCTTCAGTTTTTTCTGATTCTTCCGACTGATCCGCACTGGACTGATCTTTTAGATCTTTCGGCGTTTCAGAAGCCTCTGGATTTCCAGATTCTTCTGATGGTTCCAGATCTTCCTGTGGTTCATCAAAGATTGTCTGCAGCTGCTCGTCTTCACTTTGAGCTGGCATGTCCTGACGGATTTCCGAAAGGTCAACAACGGTGGATGGTCTGGCATCTTCGCCAAAGTAAACCTGATAGCCCGGAACACCGGAATTTTCATCCTTGGATTCAAACTGATCAGCCTGGGCGGCTTTTCGTTTTTTGCGATCCATGACATAAGGGCCGATCAGAATCACAGCCGCACTGATCAAGCCAAGCGTGCTCGCAAAGATTCCCTGGTTCAGGCCAGCTGGAATATAGACGAGCTTGATTTCACTGTCACCTTCCGGAACCTGAATGGACACCAGAGCATCCTGCCATGCAGAAGTTTCCACGCGTTTTCCATTGACCTGGGCCTGCCAGCCTTCATCAAAGGGGACAGTAAAGATCATCGTCCGCTCATGATCGGTATGGTAAGTACCCGTAATGACATTTTTATCGATCTTTTCATCTTTCAGACCATTGTCAATCAGATACTCGGCAGCTGCTTCGATGTGAGCATTGGGCAGGATGGCTGCCTGCAGCCGGACGGTGGCTTCCGCTTTATCCGATTCGGCTTTAAAGCTGATCTGGATCTTGTCCTGAGGAAGGACATCACCGATGTAGACCATGTTGCCTTCGTATTTATTGTCAGCCATGATCTTGCCATTGTACGTCACGGTAAATTTCTTCGTTCCATCCACTTTGGCATACAGATAGAAGTTATCGGCCTCTACGGGATCAAGGGTAAGAACATTGAGATCATCCGCTTTGACGTCTAAAAACTTATAGACACCATCTTCGTTTTTGAATGTACTATCCCCGCTGCCTTTGACAGTGAGTTCATAGTCAATGAAGGCCTCCGGGAACAGTTCGTTGTTGTTGTCGAACTTATTGGACGAACTCAAAATCACATCCGGATCTTCCAGACAAAGACCAATCGGGATTTCATAAGGCGAAGTCCACACTTCCATGTTCTGGACTTCCACGGTCTGAACGTATGGATATGGAAGGACGGCATTCTTTTTGGTTGTGATGGAGCGGATATTAAAGAACAGCGCACTCAATGGGTTATAGCCAAAGAAGCGATAATAGTTCTCCCCGCTCGCAAAGCCAAGTTTGCCCAATAACGAAGCAGTCTTGGGATTGATCACTGAGTTAAAAGCTGAGACCCCGTTCATGCCATACAAGGTTGGGGCGTTGGCAATATCCGAACACTCAATCTCGGCCCGGCCGCCTGGTGTCATTCTGGCGGCTTCAATGTAGGCGGACATGTTGGTAAAGCTGTCATCGAGCGAACCTGGAGCGACCATGGTCAGCCCCACAACACTTTCCACCCCAACCAGCAGACTGATGATCTTACGGCGTCTGAACATGGCCGCCAGCAGATACAGAACACAAACCGCCGGCAGCAGGAAGGCCAGCCAGAGCTGATCACTGTCGGTAAGAGCTGCAATCACACCGAAATACACCGCACTGATGATCCCGGCAGTCATGATCTTCCAGAACTTCAGCTTTTTAATCGACTGGAAGCCCGATTCCATCATGATCGTGGCAAGCAGGACCACTAAAAAGGCAAACCGGTTTGGAACCTGGCGCTGCAGGTAGAAGCCATGGAACGCATAGTTCAGCCAGCTGATCTGCGTCGCACAAAGGTAGAGCAGGCATAAAAACAACATGCCATATTTTGTTCTTCTGGATGGCTGAGGGGAAAACAGATAGAGCAGGCAGCCATAGATCACCGCCGTACCCATATACAGGTTGATGGTTCCGCGATTATGCGTAATCCGTACCACCCCGGCATCCGGAAGCAGTCTGGAGAAGAAATACTTCCAGTCATTGAAGACTTCAAAATCTGGCGGGCTCATGCGCGAGGCATTGGCCATCAACATGCCATAGATGACCGGAAATAAAACGATCCCCGCACACAGGGCGGCACTGATCGAACAGGCCGCAAACCAGCCGACCGCCTTCCAGCCTTCCCTGTTCCATCTCCATTCGATGACCACGAAATACAGAAACAGGAAAATACACAGAATGGCCCCCATGTAGAAGTTCATCAAGATGGCTCCGGCTAAAGAAAGCAGATAAAACCATCGTCCTTTGCGGGTATTGATCCGCTCCAGACCATAGAGCATCAGCGGTGTCAGCGCTATGGAATCCATCCACATGAAATTGACCGCATAGCCTAAAAAGTAATACCCGAAGCCATACGCCATCGCACAGGCAACCGCCAGCGCAATGCCATTCTTTCTGGCATTTCTGGTCGCCAGATACCAGGCCATGATCGCAATCACAAGAATATTCTTGAGAATGATGATCAGGTTGGCCGCACTTGGAATCTGCGCTTTGTCAAAAAGCAGTACCAGAAAGCTGAAGGGGCTGAACAGGTAATAAGCCATGGTCAGATAGAAATTTGATCCCAGAGCGCCATGCCACGAGTAAAGGACTGACCCGCCTTCTTTGAAGACTGACCAGAACTCGGATAAAAACGGCATATATTGCGCATAGCCGTCATTGGTGCATAAAGACTCATCCCCAAAAGGGGCCAGTCGAATGATCAGAGCGGCCGCAAACCAGATCACAGAACTGAGGCACACAGAAACAACGACCGCTCGAAGCGGCAGATTCTTAATTTTTGTAAAGGGACGATAAAGACGATCGCCCACTGCCTGGATCTTGCTCATCCAACTCTTGACTCTCGACATCAGATCCTCCTTTCTTATGCAAAATCTGATTTAAAATCGTCAATCAGGCAGACCGTTACTGCTCATAGCCGCAAAACGGTCTGTAAAAATGGCCGTAAAACCATTGGAAAAGCAGAAGTATCCGCTTTACCGCCTCTATGGAAGAGTTCCATAAAGTTACGGATGGTTCAATTATACGAAAAACCACACTGTTTGTTTTGTACAGCCGCCAGTGTTCCCTTGCAGCCTGACGATTCCATCCCTTTTCAGCACAAAAATCACCAAATCTGGTTGGTCCAAGGCAGTGTTTTTGAAAGATGCGGCAAGTTCAAAAAGAATTCGGCTGCTCTTTGCGTGCAGTTTCTGCTCTCTGGCAGAAAGCGGCATAAAAAAGGCGAAGGCGATCGATACAGATCATTCCTTCACCTTTCGATTTTAAATTCAGGATTCAGGCAAGACGTCCCACCCAGATGGCCAGACAGTCTGGGCGGGCCAGTGACATGCAGTTTAGGCGCGCGGATTTTCAAGAATCCAGCCGACAGCCGCCGCTGTTCTTGGGAGGGCATCCTGATAATGGTTTCCGGGATTGAGCACAAAGGTGGTCTGGACATGATGGCGGTCCAGCCAGTTTTGAATAGACTCGGTTGTTTTCTGGTTTGGGGCCAGAAATGGATTGGTGGTATAGTATTCATTCCGGCTTGAAGAAAAATAAACGGATTTTGGCAGTTTCAATGGAATGTGGCGGGTAAACCAGTTTTCAAAGTCTGGAAACCACAGCGAACCGGAAGCACTGGCAACCCGGTCGAACAGTTCGGTTTCACACATCGCATAAATCGAAAACAGACCGGCCAGTGAATACCCTGCAATCCCACGCCAGGAAACAGGCGGCAGCAGGCTTTCTGCATGCGGAATGATTTCTTCTACAAACGTTTTGAGATATTGCGGGGCACCGCCTGTGCAGGCGACATACTCTGGAAAGCCGGCCGGTGTATTCCAGGGGGCCAGGATATGCGACCACAGCTTATCAGGAATGGTGATCGTCACCAGGTGAAAAGGTGGATAGTCTTTTAAAAGAGGAAGAATCTGGCGGCCGTAGCCATCCATATCATGCAGATAGATGACAGGCGCATCAGGTTGTTTACAGGAAAAAATATGGACATGAAGCATTCCCTGCTGGAAAGAATAGTTTGGGACAATTTTTGACATAAAACCTAAATTCCCCACTTTATACACAGGTGGCCTCTGAGTTCGGACTCAAAGGCCGAATAACTCTATAATCTGGTTTTGCAGATTCGTTGTCTGAAAAGCCAGGTCTTTTCTTTTTCCTTCTACGCT
>CAJTLE010000044.1 GCA_910577085.1 uncultured Allobaculum sp.
TGCCAAAGCCATCCAAGAAGTACTGCCTGACTGTATTCAGGTTGCGGACCGCTTCCACCTTTTTCAGAATCTGATGGACCGTCTTAAGCCCGTATTTCAAGCAGAACTTCCATCTACAATCTATATTCAGGACGAACGGATTCTGGATGGGAAACCGGAGTTGACTTTTGCCCCGATGGACGTAACGGAAACAGAAGAGTTTAAGGCACTGGATTATGACAATACTCCCCCTATAGATGAGAATGGGGAACCCGTAGCTTTTATTGATAAGTGTGGATACAGAACAAATGCTCAATACGCAAGGCAGGAGCAGGGACGGAAGGAAAAGTACGCTACTGCCTGCCGGTTGAGAAGCGAATGGAACCAGAGAAAAGGTGAAAACAAAAGGCAGAATAAAGACTTAAGACTTGAACTCGGAAAGAAATACGGTCTGTGCGATGTAACAATCCGAAAATATCTCAGGATGACGGAAGACGAAGTCGAAAGTCTTCTTGAAATCAGGTCGTATAAAAAGAGGGAGACTCAAGTGAATGACTACCTGAATATGATCTACAAGATGCTCAGAGACCGAATCAGTCCATCTGTCATTTTTCAGTACGTAAGATCAAAGGGCTGCTCTGCTACTGACCATTCTCTCGAATGCCATATCAAGGCAATCAGTCTGAATAACGGATTCGGAAAGCATAGGAAGAGCGCCGTTTTCAAGCCTCAAATGCCAAAAGGCATCATTGAAATTAAGCGGACAGATATTCTCAAGTACATGACCATCAAGGATAAATCCAGGATGGAGGATACAGATACAGCCCGCTGGTTCGATCGGATTGCGCAAAAATATCCGATAATTTCTGAGTTGAAGAAGGTTTGGGATGACTTTTACTGCGCTTTGATGGGTGATGAAGTAAGCGAGATGGATGAGTTTCTCAAAAAATATGGAGTTTATGAAGAGGAAGGTTCTCCCAAACGGGAATGGAAGGACTATACAGATATCGAGAAATTTGCGGAAGGATTAAAAAAGGATATTGCTCCTGTCAAGAACGCAATATCCTTTAGCCTAAGCAGTGGGTTTGTAGAGGGCGGCAACTGCAGATACAAATCGACAAAACGCCTCATGTTTGGTCGAGCAAAGCAGGACCACCTCTTCCGCAAAACCTACGCGATCTCTATTATAATGCGACAATCAATAAATTCCAAAGTGCTCTTAATGGATTGGCTAAAAAACACGAGTAGAAGAATCTGGCCGAAGCGCAAAAAAAGAGATGTCACTCAAGACATCTCTTAGGGTCTGAATTCAGGGATCCAACAAAGTTTGCGTAAGAACCCTGGTTTACCAGTCAGATCTGAGCGTTTTATCTTTCAGGATTTAAGAAAGCGTCCGGCGAAGCTGCCGAAGCGTCTGTTTGGCCGGCTCATCAATCCGGCGGCTGTCAATACATTTGCCAATCGCCATTCGAATCAGCATTGGATCCAGTTCTTTGAATGACAGGGCCTTCATGCCAAGTTCGGGCTGCCAGATCATGAATTCGCAAAGCAGCCAGGCTTTAGCCAGCTGAATTTCGCGTTCATTACCCGCAGCTGCCAGGGCTTTTTCAAGCCATACCTTGGCAGTTATGGGATCCAGTTTTGGAGCCCGCTTCATGATCCAGAGAATTCCCAGCCGTCTGGCATAGCTTTCCGGCCGTTCAAGAAAGGATTGGGCAAGTTCGAAAAGTTCATCGGTTGAAAGATGAGGAAAAGTCAATCCATCTGTCTGGTACCATGACTGAATAAAAGGAAGAAAGGCCAGCAGAGCATTTCTGGCTTGGTCAATGTTCTTGTAGTCATTGAGCAGCTGGATATGGATGATATCTTCTTCGACATAAACGTGAGGCAGGGAAGTCAGAAATGCTTCTTTCTGTTCAGGCTCCAGAGATTTGGCGATACCTTTCAGATCAGGCGTTCTGATCCCAAGAAAGCGATCCGATGGAATGGTCGGCGCCAGTCTGGCAGAAAATTTAGCCCGTCTGGAATCCTGTAAGGGAAGCAGCTTGTCTTCTAAGGAAAATTGCATTGAATATCGCCTCCAGTCGATTTGGTTTATATTCTTTATTCTTTGAAATTCCTTGAATCGTTGTAACCAGTCTTCGCTTGCTCAAGAGCTGCAGTCCGTCTTCGTAATCAGTATTCTCGATACAGCTGACGGATCTGATCTTTGGAAAGATTCTGGCTGAGTCCCAATAACAAAAGAATACGGGCTTTATGCGGAGAAAGACGCAGGGCAGGGATGGTGATCTGTTTTGGATCAAAAACAGGTGAGTCAAAGGCTGAACCTTCTAAAAGACGGCTTGAGCGAACGATGACACAGTCACCCGTGTACGATTCAATCACGTCTTTGATCGCATTGGAATAGTTGCCAGCCCCTGTACCGGCCAGCACTACCCCATCATACGTTTCCAGCATGTAGGAAAGCAGCTTCGGATCACTGTTGATATGGACATAGAAAATTTCAACTTTCTTATCCAGTGGTCCCGGATTCTGACAGAAGTGAGAATAGATCGTATGCCGACGATAAGGCTGATGAACCATAAATACCTGATCATCCTGCATATAGCCGACCGGTCCTGGATCGCCGACTTCAAACGCATCGGTTTTAATCGAGTTGATCTTGGTCAGATCCCGTCCGGAATAAATGGTATCGCCAATCACGACCAGAACGCCCATGTTACGGGCATAAGGATGAGCGGCAAGCGCAACGGACTGATAGAGATTCATTGGTCCATCGGCACTTGTGGCAGTAGCGGGCCGCATGGCACCAGTCATGACAACGGGTTTGTTGACATTCAGAACCAGGTTGAGGAAAAATGCTGTCTCTTCAAGCGTATCGGTTCCATGGGTAATCACAACGCCATCAATGGTTGGATCGTCACAAAGGGATTCAACCAGCTTTTTGATTCCAAGACCATCTTCGAGCGTAATGTCGTTCGAGTCTTTGGAACAATAGGTATGGATATCCAGTTCAGCCAGTTCGTTGATCTGCGGAATGGTTTCCAGAATGGAATCAACCGATAGAGTTCCGGCTTTATATTGAGCGGATTCGCCAATCCGGCCGGAGCCGGCAATGGTTCCGCCAGTGGCGACGATCGCCACTTTTTTACGGTTTGCAGGGGCAGAAGGTCTGGTTTCTGACAGACCTTCTGCCTGTTTTTGAAGGATAGAAAGAGTCAGTGGCTGCCCATCGTTTTGGGTGCAGTCAAAAGAAAAATCCGATTGTTCGGCAGCATTCAGGGCTGCACGAGTATCGGTTGAGAATGTATTGTTTTCGTTCATAGCCATATTTTAAAAGATCGACTGTTTTCAAACAATGATTCAACCTTACAGGCAGGGCAGGAAAGGGAACCAAAAGAAGAAGGTTGGAAGAGCGTAAACAACTGAGAAGGAATGCTGAAGCATTCCTCCAATAAGTCCACTGAAGGAGAAATCTATGAATGGATTCAGGACATTAAGGACACAAAAACAGATCTCAATGAAGGGCACCCCTTCACGCAAATAGACCGGAAACCTGGCTCTGGCTGGACTGCTTTTCCTTAGCGGATGTTCAAATTCAACTTCACCAGAATATTCAGTGGTGATCAATGAAGCGTATCAGCCCACAACCCAGATCAGTGAGGTCACTTCGGCTGCGCTTTTGTACAGCTGGGATCTTTCAGATGTGAAACCGGACTCGAGAATCCGTATCGGATTTGAGAATTCTACCCAGTACACGACCCTCCATTTTAATCATGCAACAAACGAATTAACGGTTATCGTCCAGCCAACTGGAGAGATCATTCCACTGATTGAGGGAAAAGGTGAAAATGGCAATGGCGGTTCCAGTAATTCCAGTTTTGTCCCTGAATTTGCAAAGACAGGCTGGTCTTCGATTGAAGCAAAGACTTCCGAAAAGATTCACCTGGACCAGAAGTTCCCATTGCTGACCTTCCATTATGGTCATACTCAAGGAGAAGACTGCTAGAAAAAGATTCGAACGCTCAATCTTCGTCTGATGAGCCAGACAGTGCTTCGAGCACGAATTCTTAAAAAGTCAGGAAGGGAAGTTTCATCTTTCGCTTTTTTGTTTCGCATCTTTTCGTTTCGGATTTTTTTGATTCTGTCTGCTCAAACTCATTCTGGTTATTTTTCACCAGACCATTGGGTTTGATTTTTTATCTGAGAACTTTTCCAAAGAATTTGTTTCTGCCAGGATCCGATTCGCAGGACACCTGAGAGCCTGACTGTCAAGCCGCAATTCAATTGCACAATTGTTTTCTGGAATGCAACCAGGCGCAACACTTGCGAAAATGTAAGCGATATGAAAATTTTGCCAAATTAAATTATGACAGGGAATGTCTATGGAGGGGGCGGTCAATTTGAATAGACAAACGAAAAAATGGAGCTGAAAAAGGGTTTTAAAAAGAAATCAGACGCTGATCAGAAACAGGGAAACCAAGCGGCGGTCAGTGCCGTTTCTGCCCCTGATCATCGCATGCCCAGATTGAGTTATAATCGAGATCGAAATTAAATAAAAAGCCAGGGTGAAACAGAAAAAAGAGCGAATATGATTCTCGCTTCAGCTCGCCTGGAGCAGCCATACACCTCATCCAAAAGGTAAGCCATGATAGAGAAGACCATCAAATCGAGATAATGTATTCCATGACTGACCAAAGGAAGACATAAAAAAAGGATCTGCTTTGATTACAGATCCTGAGTATTAAAAGTGGTGCGGGCGACAGGACTCGAACCTGCACGCGTAAGCACTAGATCCTAAGTCTAGCGTGTCTGCCAGTTTCACCACGCCCGCGCGAAGACTATTAAACCACGCCCGGACGAAAAATGCAACAGGCCCTGAAAAGAGAATCAACGCCCATAAAAAGTCAGTTCCGATTTCGCCATGGATCAACTTGAACGTCTTTTAGCGGTTAAAAGAAACCCTAAAAGATTTCATTTAAATCCGATCGGAGTTGCTCGTCTTTTGACGTTACTGGAGAATCGTGGTTGGCCGATTCCATTCATCGATCTGTTCCTGAAGATAAACCTCCAGTTTTTCAAGAAATTTTTCATCCATTGGAAGAGAAGACCAGACAGCATCGGTATCGTAACCCTGTCCTTCCAGTTCTGGAGTGGACAGCTGAATGGTTACCGGACAATCAACCAGATCGTCATCATTGATTTCTTCCTGCATTTCAAGAAGTTTGTCGAGGATAGGGGCGGCAATTTTCTGAATCAGTTCATATTCAAAAAGCTCATCATACATAAGTAGTCAGTATTCCTTTCAATTGTATCCCGTTCAGTTTTTCCAAATTATAACTCATGGTGGAAAGGGGAACAAGGTCATTTTTGTTGGGGAAGTGCTTACAAATAGATCCATAATTCCCCCGTATTTCTTATAGTATAGACAATTCTTTTTCCATGATTATGCAGAAATGCCTAATTCTACAAAGGGATGATGATTTTTTTGAAAAAAAGGCAGTTTTTTATGCAAATATTCATGAATCAGAGTGCATAACTGGCTTTGTAATGAAAACGTACCATAAAAAGAAAGATTGACTTTCCAGAAAATTATCTGACAATGAAATTCTGCCTGTTTAAAAAATGGTCAAAAATCTAACATTCACAGGCTCATCGCAAAAAGAAAGGCCTGATTTGATATGATGGAATCCAGAAAACTGTCCTTGTTTTTCTGTTGAAAAGAGCTGAATTCAAGGCATTTTGACAGAACGGACAAGCCTTTTTTCAAAACAAAACCCACAGAGATTTTCTTCACACAGAAATCTCAAGACCTGTTCGATTGCCATACCATATTTATTTCTTATCCTATAGATTGAAAGCGGGCTGGAAGCAGCAGGGCAGCCCCATCCCTCTTGATGGCAAAAAAAGCAGGACAGGTGGATTGGAAACAATTCTTTGAACTCTGTAAGAGAAATTCTGCCTGCCAAACTTGAATTTGGAAATATGAACCCTGAAATCGAAAGATTGAAACAGCCTTGCTGGAATCAAACAGCCCTGCAGCAAGATTGAACTGCCAGTCCCTGGCAATATCGAACCACGCAATATTAACAAGCCATATCAATATGCAATATATAAGGAAAGACTTTCGCTTCAAGCCGGGAGTCTGGATTTTAAATAGTCGGAAAGGAGGCACGCGCAATTCCTTTCTTGTTGAACAGACAGGAAAAATCCTTGCGCCAAGCTGATGAACGATCACAATTCCAAGGACTTGAATCCTGAAGTGCCAGAAAATGATCCATCCACCAATGAAATTGATGATTTCACGCAGAAACTGCTGGATAAAAAAGCCGAGCTGGCTTTATTTCCGGACGATGAGGACTTTACTTCTTCTTCGCTGGTCAACACGATGAATGAGGCGCAGCGTCGTAATGCCGAAGCGTCGATGCTGAAAGCACTTGATCAGTTCCGTAAAGAACGCGGTCAGCAGACCATTGAAGAAGAGGAACGTGAATACGCCCGCAACAACCCGCCCAAGGCGACAAACAAAACAAAATCGAAAGCTTCTGCTGAGGATTCGCATGCTTCAAAAGCGGCTTCGAAGCCAGTCTATGAGGAAATTGAACCCAATCGCTATGAAACCAAAAACCGGGAAGACCATTTTGTCAAACCTGAAACCAGACCTGCCCATGGAACCCGCTTTTATCAGAAGCCGCGCTTCTGGGGCATTGTGGCCATCGTGGCCATCGTTGCTGCAATCTTTGGAGCGTATGCCTGGAAAGTCACGGTATATGATCCCATGCACGCCACCGACGTTGAGCAGAATTATGCCTATAACAAGCTGATCAACTTTGCGGATGAATATCCAATGAAGTCGGATGCCCAAAAGCGGGATGTACTCAATCTGGAAGCAGACTACAACCAGCTGCCTGAAGCCAAGAAAGATGAAATCAACGAGTACTTTGCCAATCCAAAACATGTCGGAATGACTTTCGTGGATCTGTTGAATTCGACAAAACAGAGTGTTGCCAATGACCAGAACCCAACCTTCCAGGCTTTGATGGACTATGCCCGCAACTGGGGTACGGCCGATGAAGCGACCCGCGCAGACATCGTCAACCGGATTGATGCCTTCAATTCGCTCGATGAAAGTGCGAAAAACGAAATCAATGCGGTTTTCGTTCCGATTACCGGAAAAGACTTCACAACGGTTTATAACGAATTCAAAGCCGCAAGTGATCAGGCCGTCCAAAATCAGTCGAATGCTGCCGGCCAGACCCCCTCTGCTGCAAACCGCGCGGAGCTTGAATCCCAGCTGGCCCAGCTCAATGCCGACCGAGCCCAGTACGCTCAGTTTTTAGCGGAAGAAGGTCTGGAAAATGATGATATTCTGGCTCAGTATGATGCGGATATCGCACAGATTCAGGCCCAGTTAAATCAATAATCTTAAATCGCTTTACAACAATTCCTTTTCGTGTGGTACAATACTTGAGCGCCGACGTAGCACAGTTGGTAGTGCAACGCACTCGTAACGCGTAGGTCGTAGGTTCAAGTCCTATCGTCGGCACCACTTCGAAAAGTCTCCCATATCGATTGCAGATATGGGATTTTTTTTATTTTTCCGCTTCTATTTCTCGTGATTTTCGCTTCTATAGGAAAATTTTCAATTCCGGGCCATATTTCTGGTTTCTTGCGTATATGCAGATATGAACATACTTCTTAATTTCTGGATTCTGATTCTGGCCCTGTGCCCGATGCAAAATCCTGACACCTTGGATTACTGGTTTGATCAGGAAGTAAAACTGGATGTGATTGTCTCTTCGGATCTGGATGGCTTTCGCCAGCAGATCGAAAAAACAAAACGGAGGCTGCAGGAAGGAGAAACCAATACCCATCGCACCTATAACGCCCTGATCAACCAGCGGGAGGCACACTGGCAGGAAAAATCAGCTTTTTATGCCAATAAAGCCAGGCAGCTCGCGCAATCCATCAAAAGTCTGGATCAGGCATTAACGGTTTTACAGAAGATTCAGGAAAGAAACGCCCCGCCAAAACCAGATCCTGCTAACGTTCCTGAAGAAGTCTGGAAGTCCGTTTTGGCCGGCACACCGGATCTGCCGCATGGAGCCCCTGGCTATGGACCCGGATTTGAAAGAGCCTGTCCGGCTTTTGAAGAACAGGATCTGCAGAATCTGATGGGAGGCATGGATGGATTGGAGGGTACACAGCTTCCTGACAGTTTTGGTGGATCCAGCGGGCTGAAAATGCCAGCCGCGGGTGTGATATCGGCGGGAACCTGGGCGTATCCGGGGGGTGGTCTGCATCTGGGAATGGATCTGGCTTTATCGATGTATACCCCGGTATATGCCCCGGCTGATGGCATTATTTTGTATGCGGCAGCCCCAGTTGGAGATGGAGGAGGGTATCTTGGCAACTGGTGTGGGTGGCCGTTTGGCGGCGGGAATACCATTGCCATGATCGGTCAGTCCAATGACAGACTGTATGGTATTACCTTCTGTCATCTATCTAGCCGGATTCAGGTCCGCTCTGGCCAGCAGGTTCATCAGGGCGATCTGATTGCCTACAGCGGCAATACGGGCAACTCGACCGGACCGCATACGCATATTGAACTGTTTGATCTGAAAGTCTCTCTGGCCGATGCCATTCATGCTTTCCAGCAGGGTGCTGATTTTTCCTTCGGAACAGGCTGGGACACTCCGGCTACGTGCTCATGGATTGCCTGCCGGGTCCGGCCGGAACTTTATTTCGGCCGTTGAAAAGCAGAAAGGATCGAATCAGAAGCAGACTGAAAATGGGCTCAAATCCAAAACGAGAACAAACCCAAAACGAGCCCAACTGAAAAAAGAACAAGCGTAAAACGAGAATAAACTCAAAAGAGAAAAAGAATCCCAGACAACAGCCCGGAAGATCTTTAAATGCGGCTTAAATCTGGGATTTTTTGCTCAAGGGCATCTCTTTTCAAAAAGAAACCGTTATGACCAAAAGAAGGGAAATGACGAGGACACTTCATTTTAACAGAATAGGTACTTTGGCTTAGAATGTCTGAAGCAGGAAACAGGAACGAAAACCAATTAGCTTCAGTCAAAAGACTTCCCAAGAGACTTCTCAAAAGCTTCTCAAAAAAATCTTGAAGACGTTTCGAAGATGTTTTAAAGACAGCTTAAACATAGTTTCTGTTTCTTTTTCCATGATTGCTCTGCAACAATTCCGGATTTTTTATACTAACAGCCGGATTGTGGGACCATCTTCAAGAGACGAAAATGGTCATTCAGATAGGGAGGCAGTTTTTGAGGCTCTATAATGGGTCCATAAAGAGATGCCATTTCTGACTTAACCAAAGCAGTTCAAAGAGTCATGGAGTGATTTTCAAAGCGGAAAAAGTCAGTCGTTTTTTCCGGATCAGGAAAGTGAAAATATGGATTCTTTATTTGAAAAACGCATGGCAGCAATGCTGGGTGATGAGATGGATGCTTACGTCCAGAGCCTGGAACAGCCTTTGTATCAGGGTCTGCGAATTTCCCCCCGCAAGCAGGATCTGGAAATCACCAGAAATCAGCTGCCTTTTTTAGAGTCTCCTTCGCGGTTTGCCAAAAACACTTGGTATATCCATGGTCAGTACGGGCTGCATCCAGACCATTTACAGGGTCTGTTTTATCTGCAGGAACCATCGGCCGGTTCAGCGGTCGAAGTTCTCAACCCTAAACCCAATGATGTGGTTCTCGATCTTTGTGCGGCTCCTGGATCAAAGAGTACGCAGATTCTCGATCGTCTGGATGGCGGCTTTCTGCTCTCCAACGAGATTGATCCCAAGCGCGCTCAGGTTCTGCTTTCCAATATGGAACGGATGGGGGCTGAAAACTTCATGGTGACGAACATGGACAGCAAGACGCTGTGCAGCCAGATGCCCTCGACGTTTGATAAGGTTCTGGTTGATGCGCCCTGTTCTGGGGAAGGCATGATGAAAAAACATGAAGCCGCTTCAGACCAATGGTCGTACCCCAATGTTCTGCTCTGTGCAGCCAGACAGAAGGATATTCTCAAGGAGGCGTGGAAAACGCTCAAACCGGGCGGTCAGCTTGTTTATTCGACGTGCACCTATGCCAAAGAAGAAAACGAAGACAATGTAGCCTGGGTTTTAGATACCTTTGAGGATGCCGTTCAGCTTGATGTCAATGTGGAATGGGGCAGACCGGGGTTTGAAACCGAAGGAATGGACGCTTCCAAAGTCCGCCGGATTTTTCCGATGGATGGCGGAGAAGGTCATTTCGTAGCCCGCTTTGAAAAGAAAGAGCAGGAAAGTGATTCCGTTCAGAAAAAACCTGCCAAAAAAGCTAAAGCGGCCAAAGCCGAAGAACTGCCAAAAGAAGCGGCAGCGTTTCTCAAAGAACAGATGCCAGAAGGCTATCAGTATTATCATCTGATCCGTAATCAAGACGGTGTGGAAGTCTATGGAATGAACTATCCTTTCTTCAGTCTGAAAAAAGGAAAAGTACTTCGTCAGGGGGTGCAGATCGGAGAAATGCTCAAAAACCGTTTTGAGCCGGCGCATGCGTTTTATCTGTCGAGCTCTTATGCCCATGATGGCCTGACCAAGACGGAAACAACACTCGAACAGATGGACAGTTTTTATCATGGCCATCAGCTTGAGATCAACGCACCAAAGGGATACCGGGCTTTATGTTACCGGGGAATCCCTTATGGATTTGGCAAAAGCTCGCAATCAAGAATCACAAATAAACTACCCAAGGGCCTGAGGCTCAATCCGGGTTCAAAAATTTTAGAGGTGTAATCTATGTCGCAAAATGTACCAGCATCATCCGCAGATAAAAATGCGAAACTCAAGCATCAGCTGTATCAATATACATTGCTGATTATCGGAAGTTTATTATTCCCAATCGGGGTTACCTGTTTTATCGTCCCCTGGTCTTTAAATACCGGTGGTCTGATTGGTATCGCCCAGATCCTGTCTTACACCCTGATTCAGGGTACTGCTTTATCTGGTGTATTCAACTTTCTGATGAATATTCCACTGTTCATTCTGGCCTGGAGAAAGCTCTCCAAAAACTTTGTTTACAAGACACTTTTATCCCTGGTCATTCAGTCAACACTGTTATCCGTTCTGCCGGTTCCTTCTGAACCAATTCTGCCGGATGTATTATCGAACGTAATCTTTGGCGCCATTTTAGGCGGTGTCGGTATTGGTCTTTGCCTGCAGTCTGCTGGATCTGCTGGCGGCCTGGATATTCTGGGTATGTATTTCTCAGTAACAAAACCTGGTTTCTCCGTTGGTAAACTTTCCTATGCGGTCAATGCTTTTGTTGAACTGGCAGCAGCCTTCATCTTTGGTATTCCAAACGCTCTGTATTCAACCATGTTCCTGGTTCTGGCCTATTTCATCTCCGATAAAGTTCACCTCCAGAACATCTGCATGTATGGTCTGATCATTACCAATGTTCCAGATGTCAAAGAACATCTGTTAACCGATCTGCATCGTGGCGTTACCGCATGGAACGGATTTGGTGCCTTTACTGGTGATCATAAAGAAATCCTGCTTTGCGTCATGAACCGTTACGAAGTAAAATCCGTTAAGAAGATCGTCCGGACTTACGATCCGAAAGCCTTCTTCATTCTTTGTGAAGGTAAGGCCGTTCTTGGTAACTACGAACGCCGTCTGATGGAGTAGCTGCCCTGATCATTTCACGGCCATTTCGATTCTTTGAAGGCAGAATCCTGCTTCCAGATAAGAATCTTTCCCATAACAAATTAACAAGTAGTTTTGAAAATTCGATAAAAAAGACAACGGCCTTCGCCTATCTGGCGAAGGCCGTTTTACAATGAGAGAAGACCTCACCCATTCTGTACGTTTATTCCTTTTTCTTTTTTCAGTTGATGAAAGCGCTGTCTGTCTTTTGATCAGAGGGGAGAGAAAGGGCTTTTTGCCAGAAAGAAAACCAGACAGATGATCTGGCTTGATACAGATCTGGTCTGATACAAAACTGGTCCGATACAGAAAGGATAGGGTGAGCTTGAAATAAAAGGAGATCAACAATCATGATTATTCAAAGTCAGCGCGTATGGGTAGTCGATACCTGGATGCCAGCTCAGATCGAAACCGATGGCGAAAAGATCAAAGCAGTATGGCCATATGGAAGCAGACCAGTCGATGAAGACTATGGAACTCTGCGGATCGTTCCTGGCTTTATTGACCAGCATACACATGGTGCCTATGGCTGGGATACCAACGATGCCACTGAAGAGGGTCTGCGCCACTGGATGAAAAACATCGTAAAAGAAGGCGTTACCGGCATTCTGCCAACAACCATTACTCAGTCTGAAGAAGTTCTGACTAAGGCTGTCAGCAATGTTGCCAAAGTTGTCCGGGAAGGCTATGAAGGCGCTGAAATCCTTGGTATCCATTTTGAAGGCCCGTACCTTGATCAGGTTTATAAAGGCGCACAGCCTGAACAGTATTGTGTCAAACCAGATCTGGAGCAGTTCAAACGCTATTGGGAAGCTTCCGATCATCTGATTAAACTGATTACTATGGCAACTGAGCATGACGAAAACTATGAACTGACTCATTTCTGTGTCGAGCATGGCATTGTAGTCAGTCAGGGACATTCTGGTGCAACGTATGAGCAGGCCCGCATGGGAGTAGCCAATGGTGCAATGTCGATGACTCATGTTTATAATGGAATGACCAAATTCCATCATCGTGAACCCGGACTTGTCGGTGCCGCTTTCCGTTTCCGTGACGTATACGGTGAACTGATCTGCGATGGCAACCATTCAACCCGCGAAGCCATTTATGACTTCTACCAGGCTAAAGGCCCGAACTTTGCCATCATGGTTACGGATTCATTGATGGTTAAGTCTCTGCCAGTCGGAACCCGCGTTCTGTTTGGCGGCAACGAAATTGAACTGATGCCGGATGGATCCGCGCATCTGGTTGTGCTCAAGAGTCTGGCTGGCAGCACCCTCAAGGTCAATCAGGGTCTGAAAGTTCTCGAAGAAGCAGGTGTTCCATGGTTAAGCGCCATCAACTCCTGCACGATCAACCCGGCAACTCTGCTTGGTGTCAATGATCGCAAGGGAAGCATTCAGGCTGGCAAGGATGCCGATCTGGTTGTGCTGGCCGATAACTACGATGTAGTCATGACCTATACCAAAGGAAAGAAGGCCTTCTAAATATGAAATTTTATCTGCAGACGTTAAAACCTGATGAATTCATGCAGGTTAACCAGTGTGTAACCCTCAGCGGTATTTACACTGAGCCCATCGACTTTACCCAGGAGGAACTGGATGTGAATGCAACCCTTGCATCGCTTCAGGAAGTGATGAGTGAAGATCAGCTGATTTACCTGTTCGGTCTCAATGATACCTTCCGGCATCTGTTAGAAGAGGCTAAGCGTCTGCAGAGTGTATGCAGCCAGGCCCGCCTGATTGTTCCGGCCAATGAACAGGGCTTCATGGCCGTCAAAGCCTCCAAACGGATGAATGTTCCGGTTGCGGTTGGCGCAATTTTCCAGAGTGAACATGCAGCTATCGCCTTACAGGATCAGGCTCCATTATTGTTTGTCAATCTGGAAAAGATCGGCCGGTATGCTGACAGCATGCAGGTGCTCAAAGACATCCTGGCACTGGTCGATGAAGACAAAAAAGAAAACGTGGTTGCCGTCTGCTCCAGTCTCGAACAGGTGCGCGCGGCCATGCGTGCCCAGGCTAAAGCCATCTGTGCCAACTTCAGAGTCTATGCCCAGATGATGTATGGCAGTGCTGTACAGTCTGATCTGAGTATTGCCAGAGAAGAATGGCTGCTGACCTACGCTAGACATGATGTCGTGGAATAGAGCATAGAGCATAGAGCAGGGGAGCAGGGCAAAGAGCAGGAAGGCAGTTCTGGAGAACGGATCTGTTCACCAGGCCGGTCTCTAAGAAAGGATCACCCGGCAAGGAACAAAGAGACTTTGAAGAGACAAGGACGCCTGCATTTTGAAAGAACTGAATCCTCAAACCTTGACAATGCTTCAAATCTGCTTCGCTCAACGGATTTCTGGCTGGTCTATACTGCTTTAACAAATTCAAGTCAATCGAGCTCTCTTTTCGCTTCATCAGGAAAAGAGAGCTTTTTTATCTTGAAGTGATTGTTTTTGACCCCTGGACACAGTCAGGCTGCACTGTTTTAGGCATCATGGAAAGACCTGTTCAGGGAAACGGCTATAATTTGAATGTTAGAAAGGCAAAGGAGGGAGAATATGGAATTTGAAAAGATGTCAGAGAATCTTCAAAAGATTTTGATGCAGGCCATGAATGATGCCAAAGCAAAACAGCATGCCAGCGTTGATACCATTGATGTTCTTGAAGCGATTTTCAAAAGCGATGTTCTGAACGGACTGTTTGACCGCTTAAATGTCGACAAAAAGAAGGCATTAGAGATCATTCACGAAGAAGAGAAGAATATCGTTAAATCCAGCTCTGCCAACGTTAACTTAAGCAACGAAGTTCAGAAGTCGATTGAAAAAGCAGCGAAGTGGGCAGCCGAACATGAAGAAACTTACCTCAGTGTGGCTACACTCTGGATTGCCCTCATGTTCAACAAGTCCTACATCTCCAGAAAACTTGTTCAGGTTTTCAATCTGAATGAGAAGCAGTGCTACGATGCTGAACTCGAACGCCGCGGAGGACGCAAAATGGATTCACCAAACGCAGAAGACAACCTTGAAGCTTTGAAGAAATATGGACGTGATCTGGTCGAAGAAGTCCGCGAAGGCAAAATTGACCCAATCATCGGTCGTGACGACGAAATTCGCCGCATGATGCAGATTCTGTCCAGAAAAACCAAAAACAACCCAGTTTTAATTGGTGAACCTGGTGTTGGTAAAACCGCTGTTGTTGAAGGTCTTGCATGGCGGATTTTCAAGGACGATGTCCCTGAATCATTAAAAGACAAAAAACTGATCGAACTCGATATGGGTTCTCTGATCGCCGGTGCCAAATACCGTGGCGAATTTGAGGAACGTTTAAAAGCAATCCTTGATGAAGTCAAGAATTCTCAGGGACAGATCATTCTGTTCATTGATGAAATTCACAACCTGGTTGGCGCAGGAAAAACAGAAGGCTCCATGGATGCCGCAAACCTGCTCAAGCCAATGCTTGCGCGTGGTGAACTGCACATGATTGGTGCCACAACCTTTAACGAATACCGCAAATACATTGAAAAAGATGCCGCTCTGGAACGTCGTTTCCAGCAGGTACAGGTTAAAGAACCAAACGTTGAAGACACGATCTCGATTCTTCGCGGCCTGAAAGACCGTTTTGAATCCTATCATGGTGTCCATATCAACGATGATTCCCTGGTTGCAGCAGCCAGCCTGTCTGATCGTTACATTACCGATCGTTTCTTACCAGATAAGGCCATCGACCTGGTCGATGAAGCCTGCGCAACTTTAAAAGTTGAAATGGAATCCATGCCGCAGGAACTCGATGAACTCCAGCGTAAGATTATGCTTCTGCAAATCGAGAAGACATCCTTAATGGATGAAGACGATAAGAAGACCATTGAACGCCGTAAAGAAATCGAAGAAGAAATGGGTCGTCTGCAGAGCAAACGCGACGAACTGTACACCAAGTGGGAAGACGAAAAACGTCTGATCGAACTGGCTAAAGAAGACAAGCAGGCGCTTGAAAAAGCAAAACTTGACCTTGAAACGGCTCAGAACGAAGCCCGTTATGAAGATGCCGCAAAACTGCGTTACGGAACCATTCCTGAACTCGAACGCCGCATTGCTGAACGCCAGGCTGATGAAGCCGGCGAAGATGCGCTGATTCAGGAAACGGTCAACGAAGAAATGATCGCCAAGATCATCTCCCGCTGGACTGGTGTTGAAGTCAGCCGTCTGGTTGAATCCGAACGCAAAAAACTGCTCAACCTCAAATCCGAAATGGAAAAACGCGTTGTCGGCCAGGATCATGCCATTGATCTGGTTGTCGATGCAATCCTGCGTTCGAAAGCGCAGATTCAGGATGAAAACCGCCCAATTGGATCCTTCTTATTCTTAGGTCCTACCGGTGTTGGTAAAACTGAAGTGGCTAAGACACTGGCCAAAGAACTCTTTGATGATGAACGTCACATCGTACGTATCGATATGTCTGAATACATGGAGAAACACGCAGTGAGCCGTTTAATCGGAGCGCCTCCTGGATATGTTGGTTACGATGAAGGCGGACAGTTAACCGAAGCCGTAAGACGTAACCCATACTCCATCGTTCTGTTCGATGAAGTGGAAAAAGCTCATCCAGATGTATTCAACGTTCTGCTTCAGATTCTTGATGATGGCCGTATTACAGACTCCAAAGGTGTTACCGTTGATTTCAAGAACACGATCATCATTCTGACTTCCAACCTGGGTGCTCAGTACGCTTTTGAATATGCAAAAGAACCTGAAATCCTGCACGAAAAATACATGGAAGAAGTCAAGAAGCACTTCCGTCCAGAATTTATCAACCGAATTGACGACATCGTTGTCTTCAACGCTCTGTCTGAAGAGGCCTTCACGAAGATCGCCCGCAAATTCGTTGGCGAACTTGCCAATCGTCTGGCTGAAAAAGACATCACACTCCATGTCAGCGACGCTGCTTATGACAAGATTGCTGAAAATGGTGTTGACCCTGTCTTCGGTGCCCGTCCAATGCGCCGTTACATCCAGCGTTATCTCGAGACCGACATTGCCCGTCGTATGATCGAGGAAGGCGTCATGTCCAATGCCTACATTGATGTAGATATTAAAGACGGTCACTTCCACGTTGATATTCGCAAAAAAGAAGAGTAATACTGAATTAAACAAGAAGTCAGGGAAATCTCCCTGACTTTTTTTGGAAGGTGAACACATGACACTTGCAGAGATTTTAAAAGATTCAAAACGCGTCGTTTTCTTTGGCGGCGCCGGCGTCTCAACCGAAAGCAATATCCCGGATTTTCGTTCCGCTGATGGCCTGTATGGAGAAAAGAAAGAACGCAAATATCCATACCCGGCTGAAACTATGCTGTCGCACTCGTTCTACGTATCCCATCCGAAAGAGTTCTTCAATTTCTACTTCAATGAAATGATCTATGAAGATACGGTACCAAACGATGCACACAAAGCCCTGGCTGAACTGGAGAAAATGGGCAAGCTGACAGCCGTCATTACCCAGAATATTGACGGTCTGCATCAGAAAGCCGGCTCGGTTAACGTTCTCGAACTTCATGGTTCCGTTCTTCGCAACTATTGCACCCGCTGTCACAAGTTCTTCACTCTGGAAGAAACCATTGCCAACCGCAACAAGGATGGCATCCCAGTCGATCCGGATGATGGCAGCATCATTAAACCAGATGTTGTCCTGTATGAAGAAGGTCTGAATCAGAATGTCCTCTATCAGGCCATCCAGCAGATTGAACAGGCTGACTGCATGATCGTTGGCGGAACAAGCCTGGTTGTTTATCCAGCAGCCGGTCTGCTCCAGTATTTCCATGGCAAATATCTGGTTTTGATCAACCGTGACTCCACTCCATATGACAGTCAGGCGGATCTGGTCATTCATGACTCCATCGGCAAAGTCTTAAAAGCTGCTGTGGAAGATCTGAAAGCATCCGAAAAGAAAGACTGATCCCGCATTCGTTGAAGAGTCAGTCTCATCAATCCATTCATCGAAGAATGGATCAGAGTTGATCAGGACCGAAAAGAGCCGATCAAAATCGAAAAAGTACCGATAAAAAGGCCCCAGAACCAAGTGGTTCTGAGGCCTTGTCTGTTTTTTGATGAGTGCTGGAAGCTGCTCAAGAGATTCCAGAGTGTTTTTCAAAAGCGGTTTTCCAGGCAGTCTTTGAAAGCCAGGGGAAAGAAGTCGGTTAGTCGAGATCTTCGCCGTTGGATTCGATGACTTTCTTGTACCAGTAGAAAGAATCTTTCTTGCTGCGGGAGAAATCACCGGTTCCATCATCGTGACGGTCAACATAGATGAAGCCATAGCGTTTTGCATACTGACCAGTTCCTGCGGATACCAGGTCAATTGGGCCCCATGTTGTATAACCGATTAATGGTACGCCATCTTCGATTGCTTCGTTCATGGCTTTGATATGTGGACGGAAGTAATCGATACGGTACTGGTCATGGATGGATCCATCTTCTTCGACGGTATCAAATGCACCAAAGCCGTTTTCAACAATCATTAATGGCGTATGTGGATAACGGTCATGTAAAACGTTCAGCGTATAACGCAGACCTTCAGGGTCAATCTGCCAGCCCCAGTCAGAAGCTTTCAGATAAGGGTTCTTCACGCCAGCAGACATGTTGCCGGCTGTTTTTTCAGCTTCTGGATCTACGGTTACGCAGTTGGTCTGGTAGTAGGAGAAGGTATACAGATCTACAGTTCCTTCTTTGAGGATGACTTTGTCTTCTTCCGTGATGAAGGATGGATCGATGCCATTTTCTTTGAAGTAACGGAAGATGTAGCTTGGATATTCACCACGAACCTGAACGTCACCGCAGAAGTCATTGGCGATCTGATCCTGTTTGAGGCAGGCCATGATGTCATCTGGATTTGGGGTCAGCGGATAAAGCGTGGAGTGGGCAATCATGTTGCCGATGACAAAGTCAGGGTTGATTTCATGACCCATCTTCACGGTCAGGGCGGAAGCAACGAATTCGTTGTGCAGGGCTTCAAAAATTCTCTGTTTGTTGCCTTTCAGGTCGGATAAAGGAATGCGGTCGGTCGAATTGATGTCTTCTTCTTCCATGACACCAAGCCCATATAAAGCGCCCAGGGCACTGTGGCCAGCCATGCAGGCAATGTTGATTTCGTTGAAAGTCAGCCAGTATTTCACTTTGTCTTTATAGCGTTCAAAGACAGTTCTGGCGTATTTGACGAACAGATCGATGGTTTTGCGATTGGAGAAACCGCCGTATTTGGTCACGATATTCCATGGAATTTCGTAGTGGCAAAGGGTAACGAGCGGGGTGATGCCATATTTAGCGCATTCATCGAAAACAGCGTCATAGAAAGCCAGACCTGCTTCGTTTGGTTCTTCGTCATCACCATTTGGGAAAATGCGTCCCCAGTTGATGGACAGACGGAAAACGTTGAAGCCCATTTCGGCGAATAATGCGATGTCTTCTTTGTAATGATGATAGAAGTCGATGGCTTCATGTGATGGATAGAAAGCTGTGTCGTCGATCTGAGGCAGGAAGGTACGTGGTGTGTTTACATCGCCGCCCAGCAGCATGTCAGGTACGGAAAGCTGTTTACCATCTTCCAGGAAGGCACCTTCGCACTGGTTTGCAGCAACGGCACCACCCCATAAAAAGTCTTTTGGAAAGCTCATACTTGATCCTCCTTGGCAACTCAATTGCCTGTTTTTTTCAATTTAACAGATTTATCGTCCCATGACTATCTCTTTTTCTGCCGCATAGGAAGCGCTTTTTTGCCGTATCACTGAATAGAAAATAAAACAATCTTTCTATAGTTATGAAAATTAAATTCACCCTTCTGGACAGAGATTTGGATAGGGACATCTTTTAACGTTTATCCTACTTTGAAAATTCAGCCCCTCAGGCCCCCTTGCCAGTACCCTAAAGTCGAAATCACATATGTGCAGGGGGGCCTGAGGGGCTGGTCTTGCTACACATTGATTTATGATTAATTCTTTAAATTTTTAAAAAGGTATAGTACCCCCTTTCCCCCGTTAGTTTCAATTAACTAGCGGGTATTATGTCGTATTTGATTAGTTCACTGCTCCCTGATTTGACATTCTTTTCGGAAATGTGAAGACTCTTTGCAGTTTTAGCTTTCTTTGTAGTTTTAGCTTTCTTGATGGTAGGGGGATCCGTTACTAAGACTTCTCCAGTAAAATGGTCAAATACTGCTTCTTCTTTAAGATTCTTTTCGTAGAGATCAGCACTGGTATTGACCGTTTCAAGAAGT
>CAJTLE010000045.1:0-17087 GCA_910577085.1 uncultured Allobaculum sp.
GTCTCAAAAAGGAGTCGATCTCTTCCGCTAAATTCAGTATATAGAATGTCCGACGGAAAAATAATAATTCTCAGCACCCCCAGTTACATGGGGAGTGGCAGAGCCCGATCTATGGGAATTTTGGTTGTGATGGCAGTTCATGCAAAGTTTTTGGCAAGCCATCCGCTTTCATATTTCAAAAAACTGAACGCCCTGACCAGATGGCTTCTGGACAGACCCTTCTGAATACCCATATACAGCTCGGTGATCAAATCATAAGCGCACCACCAAAGAAATCCAGCCCCACCCGTTACAATCGGATCAGGATGATTCCAGTATCTGATTTTTAAAAATCAAGTAAAATCAGTTCTTCAAGGCGATGGCTTGATGAATCCAGAAAAGGGATCTGGATTCGGATCGAAAGCAAATCGAAAGCAAATGAAGAAAAAACTTTTAAAACAGAACAGCGTTTCATTTCCATAGACTTCTTTTCATTTCTTCAGATGGATGTAAAAGTGAAACAGAAATGCGAAAAATGGTGTTTTCCAAGCTGTTCGAACTGATTACAATGATCTTCTGAAGTGACGTTATCTTGGCGGGCCGCCTGCCGGAGAATATCGCCCCGCAAATGTCCGTATGCAAAATCATCTCTGCCTGCCATCCTGGCAAACAGCGGACTGAATCGATCAGGCAGGCTGAACGTATTCGATCCCTGATCAGCGTATGGAAAGAACCCGATTCGATTGCTCATGAGAATGCCAGTTCAACAGCTTATTCAAGATGCGAATTGAACCCCTTATAAGATATAAGGATGGCATTTTGGGATTTTGAAGGGAAAAGGCGGATCTGGATGCCGGAAACGGGATGATCTTTGGACTCCATAGAGATCCTGGCCGGCTGTAGAGTTGGAATAAGATTGGCAGAGTCTTAGAAATTGGCCATAAACTGAATCAGAGAATAAGATAAGAAGCCGGGAAACTGGAAACCGGGGGATTCAAACCCAAGAAACTGGAAGTCCAGAAACTGGAATCTGAGAAAACAGAATTCCAAGAACAACAAGCCAAGGAATCAGAAACAAGTAAAGGGAAAAAAGAAAAGAAGCTGTACATAGAAATGGGAGGCGTTGGCGATGCAAAAAATGCTCATGCTCTACAATCCCTGCTCTGGGGATGGTCGAATTCAGGGATCATTATCCGAACTGGTGGATGAACTCACCAAAGATGGATATCTGGTGACTGTTTATCCAACCCAGTCGGCCGGGGATGCCGAGTCTATGATTGAAAAACATGGACATCTCTATGATCGGATTGTCGTCTGCGGTGGGGATGGCATGATGCATGAAGCGATCAATGGCTGGATTCATGGTCATGATCTGCCAATCTTAGGCTATGTGCCCTCCGGTACCGTTAATGACTTTGCCAATACGCATGACATTCCAAGAGAAATTCTGTCTGCCGCAAAAGTTGCAGCCGGAGACAGCTGGACGTATCTGGATGTGGGGCAGTTCAATGACGAATATTTCAGCTATGTCGCTGCATTTGGCGTGGGAACGAGTGTTTCCTATAAAACGCCGCAGGAAAAAAAGAAAATCCTCGGTCCGACGGCCTATATTCTTGAAGCCCTCAATACCGTAGACTTTGCGCACTGGGAAAATAACTGCGAAACGATGAAAATCTCATGGCAGGACAATGAATGTGAAGGCGACTTTCTGTATGGCATGGTCTCCAACTCTAGATATGTCGCCGGAACGGATGTTTTTACCAAAGATCTGTTCAACTGGCATGATGGATTGCTTGAAGGATTGTTTATCCGCCGGCCAATGAACCTGATTGAACTCAATGCGATCATTGCGGGCATTACCCGCTCGGATTTCTCCAATCCATTATTCATCCAAGTCCAGTCGCCCTGGTTTGATTTTGAATGTAAACAGGCTGCATGGACGTTGGATGGCGAATTTGGCGGCAAGCACGATCATGTCATGGCAAGAGCAGTGCCCAAGGCCCTGAAGATGGCTTTGTCCCAGAACTACATTCAGTCCGAAGGATCAAGTCTGGTTCGCCACGTGGGTCCAGAGGGAAGCACATCCGGCTCAAAATACTTGGCGGAAGAACCCAAAGAACATAAGGCCCTGCGCAGTTTCTGGAAAGATCCCGATGAATACCATCCGGTCAAAACCGAAACTGGCGCCTATATCATGGCAGTGGAGGACAGTTTGATCTACCACATCCCGACAACGGCTTCTTCTTCGGATTCAGCCAATGAGGAAAAGCTGGAGAAATTTGGGGAAGAAGCAAACCTGGATCGGGTGAGAGAAGAAGCAAACCTGGATCGGGTGAGAGAAGAAGCAACTCTGGAAAAGATGCGAGAAGAAGCGGACACGGAGCAAATAGGGTCAGAGAAAATAGCGCCAGAGAAAATAGCGCCAGAGCGGATGGAAGCAGAGAATAAGCCGGAAAGTGGTGCAGTCCAGCCGGAGAATGAAATTGACCATAGAGAGCCAGAAGCTCTGGAAGCCAGGCTGACTGGCCTCGAAAAGAAAAGCATGCCCCGGATTGAATTCCATCTGGGCAGAAAGGAAACACTGAAATGATCCAGGATGATTTTCTGCTCAATGACTCCCAGCAAAAAGCCGTTGAAACGACCGAAGGGTATGTCAGAGCCATTGCGGGCGCCGGATCGGGCAAAACCAGAGCGCTGGCGATGCGCTTTGCCTGGCTGGTGGAAGCCATCGGGATTCTGCCTTCCAATATCTTGTGCATGACCTTCACCAACAAAGCCGCGGCCGAAATGCGAACCCGCATTACTCATCTGATCGGAGATGAAGACTCAGGAACGATCTGTACGTTCCATGGTCTTTGTAACACCATTCTGTTGGAAGAAAGCCATGCGATCAACTACCCGAAATCGTTTATGGTTCTTGATAACACTGATATCGACGACATGTTGAAAGTCGTCTATGAAGAACGAAACCTGACTTTGCGCGATATGACCTTTGCCAAGGCCAGAGACATGATTGAAATCAAAAAGATCAAAGAGTATCCACAATACACTGAAGATCTGATCCATATGACCTCACAGGAGCTTAATCGCAAATATGAGCAGGCCAAAGAAGTCGATGACATCATTTTCTTTGGCTACATGGTTCAGCAGCGTAAAAACTTTGCGCTCGATTACAACGACCTCATCCTGCTGACTTTAAAGATCTTTCGTGAAAACCCGGAAATCCGCAATAAGTGGCAGCAACGCTTTGAATACATCATGGTCGATGAGTTTCAGGACATTGACCCTTTGCAGTATGAACTGATGGAAACGCTCGCCCAGGGACATAAGAACCTGTTTGTGGTCGGGGATCCAGACCAGACGATTTACACATGGCGCGGAGCCAATGTGAACTTCCTGCTTCACTTCGATGAACACTTTCCGCCCTGTCAGACGATTCTGTTCAATGAAAACTACCGCTCCACCCCGCAGATTCTGAATGCGGCCAATTCCTTAATCAGTCAGAACCATAACCGCATGAAAAAAGACCTGGTGCCAACCCTGATGGATGGCGCTCAGGTGCATGCCGGCCACTATGAAGATCCGCACCTGGAAGCCGCCAATATTGCCGCCCAGATCGAGCATCTCAAAAAGAAAGGCTATGCCTACAAAGATATGGCCATTCTGTATCGGGCCCACTATATGAGCCGCCCTGTGGAAGATGCCTTTCTGGAAGCCGGGATTCCGTATGCGATTTACAGCGGCGTGCCATTCTTTTCAAGAGCGGAGATCAAAGACGCCCTGTCATGGTGTCGCATGCTTGTGTATCAGGATGACATCGACTTTCTGCGCACGATCAACCGCCCAAGACGCAATATCGGCAAAAGCCGCATCGCGTTTTTAAAGGACTACGCCCAGACTCACCAGATGTCGCTCTATCAGGCCTTGAAAGCCAACCTGGAAACCGACCTGTTCAAAAAGACAGAAGCCGAACAATATGTTCAGCTCATTGAAGACTACCCATGGCAGGAACGATCCATCACCCGCATTCTCGATGACATCCTTGATTTTTCCGGGTATGAAAAAATGCTGAGACTGGAAGGCGGACAGGAAAGACTTGATAACCTGGCTGAACTCAAACAGGCCGCCGGTGAATATGAAATGAGCTGGGGGGAAGATGTCAATCTTGAAGGCTGGCTCAACCATGCAGCCCTCTTTTCCAATGCCGATGCTCAGACCGAAACCGATAAGGTGCGGATGATGACCATTCATACAGCCAAAGGTCTTGAATTTGACTGCGTCTTTTTAATCGGCCTCAACGAAGGGATGTTCCCCTCACGCCAGACTCGAAACCTGGAAGGCATGGAAGAAGAACGCCGCCTTTGTTTTGTCGCCCTCACACGTGCCAAGAAAGAACTCTATCTATCTGAAGCGCAGGGCGTCCTTCATTCTGGCAGCAATCGTTATCCCAGCCGCTTTGTCTTTGACATCGGCCTGGACAACGCAAAATGGGATCCACCCATTCCAAAAGACCTTCAGCAGGCTGCCAAACGCATGATCAACCTCAAAAAGAACCTCTTACCCCAGAACAAACAATCCGATGCGCTGGAAGCCGGGGACTTGGTTGAACATCCGGTCTTTGGTCAGGGAACGATTCTGGAAATCGATCCCGAAAAACAGGCGATTGTTGTTCAGTTCGACAAACTCAATACCAGAAGAACCCTCTCCACCCGCGTCCGCCTGAAAAAACTCGACCGACCCGCTGATCAGAAAACTGGCTGGCTCAACTGAGTACAGGCTGATCAATGGAATCATGTGAAATAAGTAAAAATCAGCACAAATATAAAAGCTAAAGGCATGACCAGAACAGGTTGTGCCTTTTTGGATGGATGGACAGGGGAGATTCTTCATTGACAGGGGAAACGACCCGATGTGGATCTGACCTCAGAGACCGCAAATCTGCAAGCCGAAGGATCAAGGCAGAGGAGGAGAAGAAGGAAGCCGCAAAGACCACAGTTTGCGTAAGATATGAAAATGCTGGCGAAGTCATAGGACAGGATCGCTGTGAACAGAAATGATGTCCATTTTTGAACAGCGGTTCTCCCCGATCTGTGCTATCCACCCAATAAATTCCCAAAATGTTACAGAAATCAAACAAAAACAGCCGGAAACGGCTGTTTTGTTCTTTTCAGGCGGGAATCCGCGAAAAACAGGCTAAAATCATTGTGGTATCGACTGCTCTTTCAGGGCATTTCGCCCACAATCCATGGCAATGTGAGGCATCTGAAAGGACATTGAAAGAGACAATTCTTCTCTTTTATGGAATTCTTTATTCACGGCATGAAACCTTGTCATGCCAGACTCACGATTTTCCTGGTATGCATTGCCTGAATGCAGGCATGAAGACCGAATCGTTGGATGACCCAGGATGGATCCAAAAGATCAGTTGATATCCAAGGGGAAAGTTTTACAAGCATTACAAGCATTACCGGAAAGGAAAGATTGGGGAATCTGACCTTTTCGTTTAAAAGCAGGAACAAACCAATTCATAACAACAGATTGATTAAATCGACTGCTCGTTTCTGACCAGCAAAAGGACAAGGGTATGGGATCGAAGATTCCATCGACTTTTACTGGAAAGAATGCACCAGAAAGAAATCAATGAAAACAGATCAAGAAAAAACGACCTGACTCAAAGATGACCAATGGAAAAGCGATGAGCGGGAATTGCACTTCTTCTTTCAAGGGGAAAGAAGAGATGGAATATAGGGGCCCGCTGATCACTAAGATAGTCAGCCATCCACCAACAGTCAGACTTCTGCCGGAAAAGAGGTAAGGGGCTTTGAAGGCAGAATGAATAGTCCAAGGATCTGATTTCGATCTCAGTTCGATGCATTTTGATTTGAATGAATCAGAAAACGACAGTCACCAACATCAGCCAGAACAGCCAGGACGATCTGAACTTTCCGGGACCGCAAAACGATCGAAATAGCAGCCCGAAAGAACAGCGTCAACGCTGCCGGCAAAATATTTAATGAGAAAAACTCAATTTGCTCGAAACTCTTTGATTCAAAAAGGGAAGAATCAGCAAGGAAAACGGGCCCCAAAAGCGAAATCCAGCTTTCATGCAAACTATTGACCAACCGATTTTTAACCGCCGTATGAAAGAAGGAAATCCGAACCAGGCCGAACGTTTTCTCAAGAAGAGATGAAAGCACTTAGAATTGAGAAAAGAATTATTTTTGAAATCAGAAGAAGTATTGTTTTACAATACGAATCTGAGTATTTAAGTAAGAATACAATAAGGAGCCATATCGCAAGAATTCAGATCGGAATCAGATATGGATACCTGTTTATATATGTAAGAGGGGATCACGATGAGCGAAGAAAAGGAACCAGCCGTAAATCTTTCAGAGGTCCGTCCCGATCCAGCGGACACTGATCAGAAGTCATCCGACTTGGACAATCAAAGGGGAACGTCCGAGACGGAACAGGACAATCAAGGGGAAAACATCATTACGGACATCGAACTGCTTCGCAGTATGGATGATATCAGTGAAACAGGTGTGGAGATCGAAGCCTCGGCAAGCGATCTGATTACCCTGTTTGAAAAAATTGAATCCGACCCTCCCCGAAAAAATGCAGGAACGCAAAAACAGCCAGGAACACAATTCAACAATCAGGCCGGCTCTAGAAAAGGAAACATCCGCAAAGCCGCACCTCATCCTGGCCGTAAAAAACAAACAACACCACCAGTCATGCCCAAAGCGGGACAGCCTGAACCAGGAAAGATGAACCAGCCTGCAGGCCGCCACCATAATACTCACGGCGAAAATTCATCAACCACTATTGAGGCAAAGACTGAATCGGCAAATCCTGCTACCTGCCATCATTCAAAACTGGATCCAAAAACTAGTCAGGCTGGCCATCATCGTCCAGACTCTAATCCATCTGAGTCCAGCTCTTCTTCTCGTGAAGCAGACTCTATTCGGACAATCCAGTCTGAAGCCGGATCTTTTGATTCTGAAAATTCGAAGTCCAAAGCCATTGGCGGCGACATTTCGTATCTTTCCAAAGAAGACCAGCAGTTTTATGAATCCGTCATGGTCGACCAGGCCCCGCCTGGTGCCCGGCTCAACGAAAAAACACCGTCCGATCTGCCTGAACCACCGGCAGGTTTTTCACAGGATGTCGTCCTGAATGAGATTCTGCTTGAAACCGAAGAAGAAAAACAGGAACGCCTGGCCAGAGAAAAAGCCAGCCAGTTCTTTGGATCTTCTGCAGCTCATAAGACGGGCCACAAAGACCGGAGAAGGAAAAGCCGCAACCGGAAAAAGAAACAATCGATAAACCAGAATCCCGCAAATCCGGCCGTTTCAGACGATCAAATGGGAAAATTACCATCAATTGACTTCAACCCATCCACACCTGAAAATCAGCCTTCACAGGCCGAAAATGGACCAAATTCATTGACTGCTTCAACAACGGCCTCACGCCGGCACTTTGTTAAAGTCAAAGCCAAAGATCTCGAGCCAGAAGCCTCGATGGATCTGTTTGTGGATGGAAGTAATGGCAACAATGAAGCCATTGGAAATCCAAAGGAAGGGGACTCTGCGCAAAATCAGAATTCTGCACTTTCAGACTCTGCTTCCAATGGATTGAATGGGGCAGAGCAACCAGACAACAATTCTGATCTGCAAACCAATGGGATCAGTGCGCGCAGACACTTTCGCAAACAGCGCGAAGGTGATAAGCCGTCAAACGAAGCTGATCAGCTGGAAGGAAGAGAAATCAACCTGGCCGATCTAGATGCTATGGTGCAGGCCGAAAATGCGGCTGCCCAAAATGGAGAGCAGACTCACGCTGCCTCTGATCAGAATGATGCAGCCAATAGAAATGCAGCGGAGAGAACGGAAAACACCACTGCGGCTTCTTCTGCCAATTCTGCCCAATCGGGAAACAGTAAGCGCGCAAACAAGAAGCGCCGTAAAAATCGAAAAGGCAAAGGCGGTAAGAATCAATCCGGCCATAACCCTGCAGCATCCACTCAAACCAATGACAAGACTGCTTCCAATGAGGCGGCTCCGATCAAGCAGACAGAGTCTGGATCCACATCCAACTCAGACCAGGATCAGAATGCGGGCAAGAACTCTGGTGTTCCAGTGATCAATGCTGGATCTGATTCATCTGCTTCAAATCAGCCGGACGGGGATGAGTCTGCTGAAAATCAGAATCAGCTCAAAGACTTCCAGGCGAAGTTTGGAAACCTTGGCCGCAAGATCTTTGAAGAAGAATCGATTGAAGAAGCCCAGAAGAAAAAAGAAGAGCTCAAAGCTCTGCCTTTTAAAGAACGCTTTAAGCTGTTCTGGAAAAATGCCTTCAAACGACCAGGCACCTATGGCCTGATTATTGCGGCTGGAGCGATCATCTATACACTGATCAGAATGTCGCAGCTAAGCCTGCTCAAACTTTCCATGGTTGGACTGTTTGTCGGCCTTGGTGCTGCCGGACTGTTACTGGCCGCCTTCTGGTTCTTTTTAACCCGTCACAAACTCTGGCATTTACCGGCCTTCTTACTGTGTGCAGCGATTGTCGCCGGATCGATCTCGGTGGACAACCGGGTTCAGGCGATCTCAGATTCACTGCGTGAGATGAGTGAGCCTGCGGATACGTATGTCCAGAATATTGGCCTCTATGTGCCATCCGTCATTCCGGTATCCGATCTCAACTCCTTGAATGGCGAAACCTTTGGCATCATGAAAGACCGTGACGAGACAGGTGTGAATACCTTACTCGTTTCACTGGCCGATAAAGGCATCTATGTCAAACTGAAGTTCTATAACAACCTTCAGCAGCTCTATAAAGCTGTTCGCGGACAGGCTGTCCGTGCGGTTATTCTTGACCAGGGCGATCTGCGCCTGATTCAGACCATGGCCGGCGATCAGACCTCCAACCAGCTTTCTCTGGTGTACTCCATGCCAGTCGATACGGGTGTTTCTACACCAATCTCCACCAAGAACCTGGAACAGGATCCATTTACGATCCTTGTCAGTGGATCGAGCGATTCGATTCATGAATCCTCATATCGTTCCAACCTGAACGTCCTGGTTACCATCAACCCGACAACCCATCAGGTTCTGACCACTGTGCTGCCACGAAGCCTGTTCATCTATAACGATTGTCAGGAAGCCCTGGCCTGCCAGCCGGCTGACGTGCCAGACCGTCTGTCGTTTGTCAGCTACCACTCAACCGAAGCCTTACGCGAGACCGTCGAACATCTGATTGAATCACCAGTCGACTTTGTCGTCCGGTTAAACACCGATAAGATCCTGCAGCTGTTTGATATCGGCCAGACGATCCGCTTTAACCCGTATGGAGAATACACAGATCTCAACCTGAGTGATGGCAACGTCATGACCGGACCACAGATCAAACAGTTCCTTGGTGTTCTCAACGATCTTTCGGATGAAGACCTCAACCAGGAACTCAACCAGCTCCATGTGCTTTACACCTTATGCAGATCTACAAACCTGTTTGACTCCTCAACCTTTGAGGAAACGATGAAGGTTCTCAATGAATCTGTCTGGACAAGCTTTGATTACGATCAGCTTTGCCAGTTAGCCAAGATGTTCTTCCTGTTCCCTGAACATATGGATGAATCCTGGCAGCTCGTCACCGGTACAAGCTCGATTCTGTATTCACCAACCCTGACAGAAGCTACCTACATGACCCAGCCTGATCCGGATGTCCTGCAAAACGCCCGCAGAGCCATTCAGGATGTGATCAATGGCGGAACCCCGGTGGCCAGCGGCTTTCCAACCAGACAGGAACTGACCGGCATTCCAGCCTTACCAGCCGGAACCGTTCAGCCCTTTAACTTCATCAACCCATCCGAAACACCATCCGTGGCACCACAGCCAGAATCTGAATCTGAGGCTTCTTCAGCAAGTCAGAGTGATTCTGCAAATACTGATGCAGCCAACACTCCAGCAACGACGCCAGCTGTTGAAGACAACACAGCACCAGCGGTTGATCTCTATGCCGGCCAGGATCAGGATGTTGAAGATCCTTATTCGGATCCATATGCAGATCCCGGTGAAATCGACGATCCAGCCATCGATCCATATGGTGTAGATGATTCTGATCTGTACGAGTAGAAAGAAGAACAGGGTACAGATAGACGGAAGGGAATAGAGAAAACAAGGGGACAGATCGAAACAAAGCAGGAGTATTCTCCAGTAAGATCTATCCAAACCTCTCTAAGAACTCGTCCTGGGCCAAACTCAGGGACAGAAAATTGAAACAATCAATTTAAACTGATAAACCAGCATTAAAAATAAAACAAGTCAGGATGTGAGTCCTGGCTTGTTGGCGTTTATAGGGAAAAGTTGTAGATTGAAACCGGAAAGCTGATCTGTGGATAGAACGACATCAATATTCTTCTCAATCCATTAGACAGACGATATAGAGGATCTGTGATCAAGAGACTCTGAATCTGAATGGATTGAGAATGAATTGGACATCAATGTCAGAGCTTCCATATCGAATCCACTTATCGCATCCACTTTCTGATCGAGCTGGAAGCTCTGACAAAAGAGCAGGCATGCCATTCGACAAGGCAGTCGATGGAGACTGCGGTCAATGAAATCGAGAAACCAGCAGCCAAACCTTCACAGCCCGAAAATAACTTTGAAATGAAACCATTTCAAAACCAGACAACTATGTTTCCACTCCAAAACGAAACAAGAAAATTGAATTGAAATAAGGAAAAACAACAAGAAAAGAGGAACCCTTAATGTTAAAGACAAAAGACTTATATTCCTTTGAACACTCCCTGGCTGGAGAATACCTGAAACAGTATGAATACCCATGGCAGGCTTTAAAAGGAATCGGAGACTTGATCAAACAGCTCTCGAGAGATCTTGGACCAGACTACAACGAAGTCACACCAGGCGTCTTCGTTCATAAAACCGCCACAGTCTTCCCAAGTGCCTACCTTGGTGCTCCATGCATCATCGGACCAAACACCGAAGTCAGACAGTGCGCATTCATCCGCGGCAATGCCCTGGTTGGAGCAGACTGCGTAGTGGGCAACTCCACTGAATTAAAGAACGTCATTCTCTTTGATCACGTTCAGGTTCCTCATTACAACTATGTTGGCGACAGCATTCTTGGCTACTACTCCCACATGGGAGCCGGATCCATCACCTCCAACGTGAAAAGCGACAAGACCTTAGTTGTTGTCAAAGACAAAGACGAACAGATCGAAACCGGCCTGAAGAAAATGGGAGCCATGCTTGGTGACCACGTTGAAGTTGGCTGCAACTCTGTTCTCAACCCAGGAACCGTCATTGGCAAAGGAACAACCATCTACCCGCTTTCCTGTGTCCGTCACGTCATTGGCGAAGGCATGATCTTTAAAGACAAAGACCATATCGAAAAACGGAAATAGGCATCAATAAGCAGAGTCAGAAGAAGTTAGAAGGCTCATAATGCGAAAAAGGTCATAAACAATAGGCAGGAAGAGAAGAAACCGAAGAGACTGGCTGTGAGAGAAGCAACAGAAGAAACAAGTTGGATCAGAAGGAATAAGCAGGCGAAATCCAGAGATAAAACTACAAAAAGGAAGTTCGCTGCTCGGAACAGATACTGCTTTCTGAAACCTCAAAAACCAGCATCGGTCCTATTCGTGGCGGATTGAGGACAGACAGGTGATCTTGACAAACGAAAATTAGTTAATCTAATCAACAATCTCCTGCTAGATCATGGAAAGATCAGGTCGGATCGAGCAGCCTCTACTCGTAAACACAAAAGAAACCAGGGCAGGTGTAATACAGACTCATTGAAGATTGCCTGGCTCGATCAATATTCAAACCGATTATGTGCAATTCATTAAAGTGAACATGTAGCATTGAATCCGAAAAAAGAAAGACTGTGAACAGCCTTCATGATGATTTCCGATCCGAAATTGAGAAAAATGTATGGATTTCATGATTAAAACGACCGATTTCAAAAGATCTGAGCAAACGTTATTTCTTATAGAGCCATAAAAGTTCACGTATTTTGCCACAAATGCTGTAAAGAAACACATACCTTTCTGTACAGCAGTGAAAAAGCGACCCGATTCACGGGAAATATAAAGAAAATAAATTGACCTTAAGAAAATATTAAGAAAAAGATATGAAAAATAGCCAGAAATGAAAAGGCTTTTATACATTTCAAGGGATGGACACCATATCGAAAGCGGATTCTTACACAATCGGTATCTTCAGAAATAATGTTAAAAAATCATTTTACTAAAATAGAGATAAATCCAAAATCGACTAAAGATAAAGAGGAAATCCGAAAGAGTCATTCGTTAAGATTTCGGTCAATCTTCTTGAAAGACATGCGAATCTCCCAATAAATTCTTAAAAAGAACGAAAGAACGACGGTGTTCTTATTGCATTTTGACAATGGGTATCGTAAACTGACCATGCTGATACCGAGCAACCAGACACCGACTGATCATTCTGGGGCCCACATCAGGCGGCAAAGCTGATTCGATTGAGTCAATCTTTTGAGCCAGCGGCGGTATCGGGATATTAAAGAAAGGCTTCGTTAACAGCTGCCCATAACTGTTGTTAACCCATTCTAAGTCAGATCTACAATGGCTTCTGCTTCTCTCAAATAATGTAGGTTTCAGATCATGAAAATTGTTTTTCGAACAAGCAAGCAATTTTCAGAACCTGATTTCCTGGACATAATATTTGCGGTTGTGCGAATCAAATTTATTACAACATACTGAAACGTATTACTTGCCAAATATTCATCGAACGGGTTCACTCCAAAGCCCGGCTGAAATTGTAAGGGAAAAGTAATCATGAAACCGTTGACAGATCGATAAGGAAACTTTAATATTTTTTCTGGAAATGTTTAATTTCTGCTTGAAATTCGCATTCTATCTTAGATAGAATTAGCGCATAAGGTCTTCACCGGGCAGAAATTCTAATGAGCTTCTACTCGTGAAGACCTCGCTCTTCAATCATGAAGAGACAAGGAAAGAAGGAACAATATGAACAAAAAGATTTTTGCCGCTCTTGCTTCCGCAACAATGGCTCTGAGCGCAACAGGATCTCTGGCTGTGTTCGCCGCTGACTTCGAAGATGAATCTTCAGTTCTTCCAGGCCAGCCAAGTGATGTTACTGAAATCACTTGGAACGAAGATAATTTTGGTGATTTAGTAAATTTAACAACTGATACGGGTGGTGGAATTGAAGCATCTCCTACTATTACCCTTACAGAGGGTGAGGATGTTTCTGTAGAAGATTTGGAAAAAATCACAGCTATCACTACAACTGCTGATGTTGAGAATGTAAAGGGATTACAGTATTTTACTGGTTTAACATCATTTGATGCTTCTAACGGAATTACTAATACGTCTTTAGATTTTTCTAATAACACAAATTTGAAGACATTAAAAGTCAAAGACTCTAGTTTAGCTGAACTTACTCTTCCTGAATCTTATTATGATGAGGACTTAGAAGAAGATGTATATTCTCTTACTACCTTAGAGTTAACTGATACTATCCTCACTAATTTAGATTTAACTACACAGCCTTCTTTAACTATTGTAACAATTGCTGGTGGACTGCTGAACTCGCTTAATGTTTCAAGTAATAATGATCTTGAAACTTTAAGTGTCACTAATACTGAATTGGTAAATATCGAATTACCAACTTCCAAAAAATCTGAGTTAACATCCATTACACTTTCCAATAATAAGTTGGAAGCTGTTGATTTAGGAAATTTCATTGTTAACTTAACAACGCTGGATTTAAGTAATAATGCCCTTAATGCGATTGACCTTAAGAATTTTGCTAGCAAGGTGCCAACCTCTACACCTGTAAAACTTGATATCTCAAATAACCATATTGGTGCTCTTGATGTCAAAGGAATTAGAATAACCGGTAATAATGACGTTACATTAGCTCCACAGGTGTTCTTTGTCGCCAAAGATGTTGCCACAGTTAATCTTGTTGAAAATATTGAAGGCTTGGATCCAAAACAAGTAAACAAAGTAGATAATAAGGGTTCAACTTTTGATGAAGATACTGGTATCCTTACCTTAAATAATTCTGCTTTCTATGTATATACACCTACCAATGGAAAACAGGACTATATAAGTGATATGACAGTAGCAATTGTAAAAGCCAACCCAATGCATAGATTGTATAACCCAAATTCTGGTGAACATTTCTATACTGCAGATCAAAATGAAAATGATGCGCTTGTTGAATTAGGCTGGCAGAACGAAGGTATTGGATGGGTAGCACCTCTGAAAGGTGAAACTGGTAATAAGCCTGTTTACAGACTTTATAATCCAAATGCTGGCGACCATCATTACACAATGAATGAGACTGAGAAGAATATCTTAGTAAGCATTGGCTGGAAAGATGAAGGAATCGGATGGTATTCGTTCAATCCAACTGGTGGTTCAAAAAACGAAAGCATTAACAGCCTTGACTTTAATTTGATCGCAACACCTCTTTATCGTGAATATAACCCTAATGCTAAAGCTGCAGGTGCACATAACTATACATTGAGCGGTGTCGAAAATGATTTCTTAGTATCCGTAGGTTGGTTACAAGAAGGAATGGCTTGGAACGCCATGAAGTAATAGTGGATTAGATTCCAAGTAATTTTAACCACATGTATTGGAGTTTACTATCAAATTTATAGTGCGAGGTATTCTCTCTATTAGTAAGTAGTAAGTTGTTTTAATTAATGGCTCTAAACCTTTGTGTGATTTTTCATCACACAATTGGTTTAGAGCTTTTTTTTGCATTCTAAATTTACTAGCGCTTTACGGTTGTGTGGGAAGTGTAGTCGTATGTGGTCGGTAAGCGTCAAATGAAGCCCGAGGGCCATAATGGCATTAAAAACGCCTCTTGAGGACAATATTCTCAGCGGATATATAAGCCCTCAGGAGGTGTTTTTAATGAAATCTAAAAAGGAATTTTGGACCAGGATCGATGAAGAGTATGCGGTCTCTGGTTTATCAAAAAGGGAGTTCAGCCGGATCTATGGCTTCAATTACAATGTCTGGCGCAACTTCGAAAGCAAGCAGAACAAGATGAAACGCTCGAAGCCGGTTAAGGGCGCTCATCAGTTCCTTCGGCTGGTCATCACAGAGGAAGGAGCTGGTGAATAATGCTTCTCGATATGAACTGGAGTTAGAATAATTAGTGGACAAACCGAATAGAGTTTATTCCTAACCGGTTCTATGTCATAGAGTTACAATTCGAAACGAACAGGAGAGTATTCTATGGCAAACAAACGGAAACAAATTACTGAAGAGCAGCGAAGAGACGCTCTTCAATATGTTAAAGATCATCCCGATCTGACTATGAAAGAATGCGCAGACAACCTTGGAATCGGACTGAGTACCTTGAGCCGATTCAAGACACAGGCCAAACGCTCAGAGGATGGTGAACCGGAATTTATTGGATCTGGTCATTATACCAATCCAGTTGAAAAGGAAAATGCCCGTCTCCAAAGAGAACTCAAAGATGCTCTTGAGGCGCTAAAAATCCTAAAAAAAGCTATAAGCATTCTGGGAAATTAAACGCCACGCTCTATAGTCTGGTACACGAAGAAAGCGAAAAAGGAGAAGACTTCTCCGTGGCCAGAGTGCTCAAACTACTCGGCCTCTCCAGATCTGGTTATTATGCCTACCTGAATCGAAAACCCAGTAATCAGGCGTTACGTAAAGAAGATGTGAAAAAACAAATACAAAAAATATATGATCAAAGTCACCAAAATTACGGTTCTTACGCAAATGGTGTGTTTAACTATCACGACTATTATCGACGTTAGTGATTGTTACTAAGGACAATAATACAAAATGCGATAGATAAACTCATATCAGATTAGATAATGTTACTTAATCACTGGCATGAATGATTCCAGCTTATTTATTCGTCAGGATTATCAGTGTTAAAAACTACATTTGCGTAAGAACCAAAATTACGGCGCTCCGAAGATTGAAGTTCTTCTACGCAGGCAAGGCCACACGATTACAGATCGAACTGTCGGTATCTATATGAAAGAGATGGGCATCCGAGCGCAATGGATAAAAAAGCCTCAACGGCCTTCAATTGCCCCTGGAACGGATCAAAAGCTTAGAAACATTCCGAAGCAAAAGTTCAATCCTGATCGGCCCAACGCAGTCTGGTGTACTGATATTACCTATATTCATACCAAGCAGGAAGGGTTTGTCTATTTAACCTGCATCATGGATCTCTTTTCAAGAAAGATTATTGCCTGGAAATTATCCAGAACCATGGAGGCTGAAGATGTTCTGGAAGCGCTGGAAACGGCTAAAATCAGGCGAAAATCCGATCGGCCAATTGTATCGCACACAGACCAGGGCGTCCATTTTACCTGCAGCCACTATCAGAAGCTGACTTCTGATATGATTCGCAGCTACTCCAAAAAAGGGTACCCTTACGATAACGCTTGCATTGAATCCTTCCATTCTCTAATCAAAAGAGAGTGGCTTAATCGATTTGATCTGGAAAACTACTGGCAAGTCTATCGCTTATGCGATCAGTATATCGAGAGTTTCTATAACCCGGTACGAATTCATAGCCACTGTAATTACATGTCTCCAAACACCTTTGAGCAGATGAAGGCAAGTTCTAATGCACAGCCTCTTACAACTGAAAAACAGAAAACTGCATCCGCAGAAAAAACGGATAGTGGAGGATGACAGCCGCGTTGCCAGGATCCAGTTCTCGTAAGGCGCAGCCGCTCGAGAACGTGGCCAATCATATGGCATAACGACATCATAGATAGCTTGAAAGACTTTCACCGTCGTTTCGCTCGATGGAAGACCTGAGTGCGCAGACCGAATGTGCGACGATGGTCATCGAGCAAGCGGCGAGTGAAAGTCCCACACCTCACCGGAGCGAGCTGCGGTCCAGCGTGCCACGCTGGTGCGGTCCAGCCGCAGAGGCTGGTCGCCGATAGGCGAAACGGAAAACGAACAAATAAGGCTAAAGGAAAGCCGCTGAAAAAAAGTAATTAGGGCTTCTACTGATAAGAAACCTCTATTTTAGTTGTACTAAATCTTGACATAGGACCAT
>CAJTLE010000045.1:17096-19717 GCA_910577085.1 uncultured Allobaculum sp.
GGTCGCCGATAGGCGAAACGGAAAACGAACAAATAAGGCTAAAGGAAAGCCGCTGAAAAAAAGTAATTAGGGCTTCTACTGATAAGAAACCTCTATTTTAGTTGTACTAAATCTTGACATAGGACCATTTCTGGAAATGTTCTGGCTCTTATAGGCCTCGAAATGAGATCTCCAGTCGATGGCATCCGACTTCACTGAAGAAGCAAGTTTTGAATTGTGCATCTAAAAACCTCCCGTCGATACAACCAGATCATATCCGGTTCCGAGAGGATGTTCTAGAACGTCCAATATTAAAATCTCACTACCAAGTAGCCTGGCTGCTCCCGAGAGAGTTGGAGAGCCTAAGAAAGCCGCATAAAAAAGCTCTAAACCAATTGTGAAATGGAAAATCCACACAATGGTTTAGAGCCGGTGATTTAAAAACCACTTACAAATTTAGAATACCTTATTGTTTAGAGCCTAAGGTTTCAAATCATCTTATAATAGTTAATAATTATCACTATTGAGTGTAAGTTATTTCATTGCATACCAAGCAAGGCCTTCGTCAAGCCAACCTACAGAAACTAAGAAATCGTTTTCAGCTTCGTTGATTGTATAGTTATGAGCACCTGCTGCTTTAGCATTTGGATTATATTGGCGAAGAACTTTTACAGGAGTTGGAGTGATAGGAGTTGGAGTGATATTAGAACCTACATTGAAGGAATTCCCAGCTGATGTATAATCTTCCCAACCGATTCCTTCATATTTCCAACCAATATTAACCAGAGTATCTTTTTCTTCTGGATTACGAGTATAATGATGATCGCCCGCATTAGGATTATACAGACGATAAACTGGATTAGAAGCTACTTTATGCGATTTAGGAGCATTCCATCCGATACCTTCATACTGCCAGCCTAAACCAACAAGTACATCTTTTTCATTCGTATCTTTTGTATAGAAGTGCTCACCCGAGTTAGGGTTATAAAGACGATTCATGAGATCAGCTTTCAAAATTGCTACTGTCATATTTCCAGCAACTCTATTACCAGTTTCATATTGATATGCAGTACCAGCATTTACAATCTCATTAATAACGCCTGTAGCATCATTACCCTTATCTAAAACTAACTCAGCACCATTAGTAACACCATATTTTGTTGAGATATTTTCTGGAACTAACCCTTTAACAGCTGTATTTAAGTCAACAGAGTTAACATCAGCATCAATGTATAAAATCTGGTTGCTAATTTTTGCTGATTTTAACTTTGTGTTTTTGGATAAATCTAATGCACCGATATGGTTATCATTAGCAACTAATGTTTTGAGCTTAATATTTCTAGACAAATCAAGTTCAGAAATTGCATTATTAGAAACATCTAAAGTTTCAACCAGTCTTAAGGAAGAAATGTCTAATGTCTGTAACAAGTTACCAGACAGGGAGCATTCTTTAAGATAACCATGGTTAGCTAAATCAAGACCATATAAGTTATTGTTTGTAACATCAAGATGCTCAATATATGGGCTTCCAGTTACATCTAAAGTGTTAATTGCGTTGTTATTTAAGTCAACATGCTTTAATTCAGGATTGTTTGATAAATCAATATTCGCAATGTTGGTATCATTGATAACAACTCCAGTTAATTCTTTATTTCCTGATAAATCAAGAACAGAGATAGGTGCTTTACCCTCAAAGCCATAACCATCGAATCCCATGATCTGAATCCAATTCAAATTTGAAGATTCTGGTAAAGTTAATGACTGAAGCTGGCAAACATTTTTCAAAATCAATGTTTCCAACGATGTATTTGCACTCAGGTCTGCAGTAAGGAGATTTGAGATCGGATCATCTTCTGGTGTTTGTAATGTTACCAGTCCAGTGAAGTTTTCGATACCTTTTAAATCTTCAACGTTACTAGGAATAGTGAACTTAACTACCTTTGCAATATCAGCTTTTGTAAGTGTTTGACCATATTCAAAACTAAACTGAGCCTTAAGTCCGTCTCTAAAGCCTGCATCTGGGAAGTTAGTTTCATTAAATTTTACATTCACAACAGGTTTAACTTCACCAGGAATATTACCCCATTCTTCGGTTGCATCGAAGTCTTCTGCGAACACAGCAAGAGATCCTGTTGCGCTCAGAGCCATTGTTGCGGAAGCAAGAGCGGCAAAAATCTTTTTGTTCATATTGTTCCTTATATACAACCAGCAGATTGAGTGGCGGGGACTTAACTTTTGATGGATCTGTAAGAGACCAATAATACCTAAAAATATAAGGAATGGCCCCCTGGTTTTGTTGAGAGGGATCTAACTGGCCACATATAATATAAGGAATGAGGTCTGTTGTGCGTTTTGCGCAGCAGGCTTTTTTACTGCAGAACCAGGTTTGCTTTTCGATTTGGTCGTTACTGTTTGTACGGATAGAGGAAATTGCTTGCTATTGTTGGTCTACAGTAATGACATTTATGGAAAGGTAATGTAGATAAATGTGAAAACCTGAACAATTCATCAAAAACGACAAATGGCCGGAAACACCTTTAAAGAACGTGTTTCCGGCCATTTTGCTTTTCACCAAACAGGTGAGTGTAAATCGTTCATCATTCCTATACAATATTAGCTACGCAACCAAAAAAGAAAGGATT
>CAJTLE010000046.1 GCA_910577085.1 uncultured Allobaculum sp.
TGTATTGATCCATTTCTTCCTGGTCAAACATGTAGTGTCCGCCAATAGAGCGATGGGCAGGCATTCCATCTTCAATCATTTTGTACAAGGTGTGCCTGGCAACCCCGAGGTATTTGCAGGCTTGTGATGTCTTCATTCTCATGTATTTATAATAACACATCTATATTCATTATAGACTGTTTTTTTCCTTAAAAACCCAATATAACCAACTGTTAAAATCCGTCGAAAAAACCTGGAAACTCAACGAACGCCATTATGGTGCCCTGCAGGGACTCAATAAGGCTGATACCGCAAAGAAATATGGAGACGAACAGGTTAAAATCTGGCGCCGCTCTTTCGATGTTCTGCCGCCTGCATTAAGCCCGGATGATCCACGCGCCCCGCACAATCAGGAACACTATGCCAAAATCGATCCGGATGAACTGCCATTAACTGAATCCTTAAAGACAACCATCGAACGTGTCATTCCCTATTATGAAGAACACATCAAACCAGATATCGAAAACGGTGAGCGGGTTATCATTGCAGCCCATGGCAACTCTTTGCGTGCTCTGGTGAAGTATCTGGATGGCATGAGCAATGAGGATGTCCTGAACCTTAATATTCCAACGGGAGTTCCGCTGGTTTATGAATTCGATGACGATATGAATGTTCTGCGTCATTACTATCTTGGTGATGCAGATGCCATCAAAGCCAAGATGGAAGCTGTCGCCAACCAGGGAAAAGCCAAATAGATCTTTTTTAGATTCGAATCAATACCTTTTCTGATTTATCTTTTCTGCTTTCTGAACAAACAGCCGCCAAGCGCGGCTTTTTTTGATTTCTGGATGTTTGATTTTCATTTGTATTTTTGGGGATCGATTTGGATGGGTGGATCAAACAGCAGGAATGCAAAAGAATTGGGAATGGAAATGAGAAAGAGCTGGAAATAAAAAAAGCACAGCTTTCACTGTGCTGAACTTTCAAAATGGTGGTCTCTGTCGGAATCGAACCAACGACACAAGGATTTTCAGTCCTTTGCTCTACCTACTGAGCTAAGAGACCACATGGTTGCGGGAGAAGGATTTGAACCAACGACCTCCGGGTTATGAGCCCGACGAGCTACCAGACTGCTCTATCCCGCGATGTGCTTAATCATATTAACTGATTCAGATTCAAAATGCAAGCAGAAATTTTTATTTTTTTCTGATTGATTTGAATCAGCTTTCTGATGTCTGGATCAGAAGGCTTTGGAATCGGCCAGCGACTTGGCGCTTAGATATAATAACAGAACTCTTCGAAAAGGGAAGCCCGAATGCAAAATTTTTTCGAAAAAAGTTTTTGTTCGATATTCCGGCAGCACAATGGGATGAAAAGCCCGGAAGAACAGGATGGATTGAAACTCTGTCTGGAATGCTGGCTTCCTTATCAGGAAATGAAAATAGATCTGATGCTGGAAGCTGCTTAGAACATTGTTGAAAACATGAAATCACTTCGTGATTCTGTCACCCACCAGCCAATGACGAAGAGGCTGCAGCGGAAGTTATTGAGAAATTTTTTTCTGACTGACGCTGCCTGAAACTCGAATGTTCAAATCCCTTCGATTCCTGATATACAGATCGACAGGCCGATAAAGCAGACCGGTTTCTTCAATTCAGTCTCTTGGCTTCTTTCATTCAGGGGGCCAGACTTGTTCAATTCAGGGGGGACCGATTCAGTTGGGCAGATCGGATCGATTTGGCAACAGAGGGATGGATCTCTCTGAAATCCAGTAAACGTTCGGACAGATAAAAAAGCGGAAGCATCCATAAAATGGAAACTTCCGCTTTTTTGGTTTCAATCGGGAAGACTCTGAAAGCTGACGAGCTACAATCAGCGATCAGAATCATCCTGATTAAACCAAAAATTAGAAATGCCCCGAACAACAAGCCAAGACTTGTTGCCAGGAAGAGAGATGATCCCATAAATCATTTCTCTCATCGGCCCACAAAAAAAATCCCAGTAATTGGGATTAATTTTTGGTTTCAGTTGGTGGACCCTGCAGGATTCGAACCCGCGACCAACCGGTTATGAGCCGGCAGCTCTTACCAACTGCGCTAAGGGTCCATGGTGGCGGGAGTGAGACTCGAACTCACGACCTTCCGGGTATGAACCGGATGCTCTAGCCAACTAAGCTATCCAGCCAGAAATAAAAAATGGTCGGGACGACAGGATTCGAACCTGCGACCCCCTGGTCCCAAACCAGGTGCACTACCAAGCTGTGCTACGTCCCGACTTATAAAATGGCGCGCCATGCAGGAGTCGAACCCACAACCTTCTGATCCGTAGTCAGACGCTCTATCCAATTGAGCTAATGGCGCATGCTTCAATTGTTTTTCCATCTTACTCGTTTCCATTTGGAAATGCAAGCAGAAACTTAAGAAAATTTATGGCTTGAATTTTGAAGAAAACGAAGATGAATGCAGTTGTCTGATCCGAACTGACGTCCGTCTCAAGCAACACGGAATTTATACCACATCTGCCGCCCAAAAGGAAAGCGAAACTCTTCAAAAATTTAATTTTTTTCTGTGGCTATGTTTAACTACTCAGAAAAGGGAATGATATCGTTATCGCGGCCTGCTATGGATTATATGAAGGATTTGCTATACTTAGAGATTAGAATGAGGTGAAAAAATGCTCAGTAAAAAACAACTCGAATCTTTGCTGACGCTGGCCATGAAATCCAAGGCTGACTTCGCAGAGATTTTTGAAGAAGAAACGAAAAGCGAATCCATCTCCATGGTGAATGACGATGTAGAAGATATTAACCGCACTGTCAGAGCCGGAGCGGGTATTCGTCTTTATAAAGGCAACTCATCTGTTTACGGCTACACCAATGAAATGGATGAACAGTCACTCGAAGAGATCATCAACGATCTGCGCGATGCGATTGGTAAAGAAGAAGATGGACCAGTCATTGTTCTCAATGAAAAAACAATGGCTGAAAACATCTCTCCAGTCGAAATTGACCCTTTCGAAAGTGAAGATGAAGTCAAGATCGGCATGATCAGTGAAGCCATCAAAGGTGCCCGTGATGCAGGCGAAAAGATCTTCAAGGCAACCGCCGGCCTTTCCAGTATCCATCAGGAAGTCCAGATTGCCAACACAGAAGGCCTGTTCAAAGGTGACGTACGCAAACGTTCCCGTTTACGCGTCTCTGCATTTGCCAAAGAAGGAACCAATGTCCAGTCTTCTGGTTCAGCACCAGGCGCCAGCCAGGGTCTTGAATACTTTGTCGGCGAACATGCGCCATACAAAGCGGGTCAGGAAGCGGCCCGCGTGGCTCAGGTGCTCTTACGGGCCAAGAAAGCGCCAAGCGGTGTAATGCCAGTCATTATCGACAATGGTTTTGGCGGTGTTATTTTCCACGAATCCTGCGGTCACTCTCTGGAAGCAACCGCTGTTGCCAAAAATATGTCGGTCTTTGCCAATAAGAAAGGCGAAATGATCGCTTCTGAAAAAGTAACGGCCTACGACGATGGCACAATGCCAGGCGAGTGGGGCTCTCAGAATATGGATGACGAGGGCAATCCACAGCAGAAACGAGTCCTGATCAAGGATGGTGTCTTAACGCAGTACATGGTTGACCGTCTCAACGGCCGGCGCATGAACACTCCATCTTCCGGATCGGGTCGTCGTGAATCCTATAAATATGAACCAACCAGCCGTATGAGCAATACCTTCATTGCCCCAGGCACGGATAAAAAAGAAGATATGTTCAAAGACATCAAGTTTGGTCTTTACTGCAAGTCGATGGGCGGTGGATCCGTCAATCCAAATACCGGTGAATTCAACTTTGGTGTCAACGAAGGCTATCTGATTGAAGATGGCAAAGTCACAGATCCAGTCATCGGCGCCATGTTAATTGGCAGCGGAGCTGAAATTCTGAAAAATATCGATATGGTTTCCGATAACCTGGAACTGGCTCAGGGTATGTGCGGATCCGCTTCCGGTTCCGTTCCAACCAACGTCGGCCAGCCGGCAATCCGGGTTAAATCCATCACCGTAGGAGGCACTGATCATGAATAAGCAGCAATGGATCGATCGCGCCAGAGAATTAGGAATTGAAGGTCTGGAAATTACCCAGGTCAAATCCCGTTCGCGCGAAATGAACTGGTTTGAAGGCCAGCTCGACTCTTTTGTCACTTCCCGAGTTCTGTCCACTTCGCTGCGCGCTCTGATCGGCGGCAAGATCGTTTCGACTTCTCTTGAAAAAGTGGAAGACGAAAAAATGGATGAAGTCCTCAATCAGCTGATTACAGCGGCTAAAGAAGTCTCTGAATCGGAAAAAGATATCTTCGTCGGCCCAATGGAAACCGAAGAAGTGAAATCGACCAAACACTGGATCGAACCAGATTCGGCCCAGATTCTTGAAGTGCTCTCTTCGGTCGAAAAGAAGCTGAAAGCTGCAGACGAGCGCGTACGCATGGTCAACCAGGTCGCTTTTGAAAGTTCCAGTACGTCCAGTGAACTGACAAACTCCTTAGGCGTCAATGTACAGGATCAGTCCGGCATGCAGGCCATTGCAGCGCTGATCACCATGGTGGATGGCGAAGATCTGCGTGATGGCTATCTGGTCAAGCTGATCGAAAATCTCGACGACTTTGATCAGGATGCATTTGTCGAAGAATTGATTGAAAAAGTTTCTTCCCATCTGCATGCCCGTTCGATGGGCAGCGTGCTTTGTCCGGTCATCTTCAACAATGAGACGATGTCCACTTTATTCAGCTGTTTTTCCGGCATGTTCAGCGGCTCGCTGATCGCCAAAGGCATCTCTCCACTGACAGACAAACTGCACGAGAAAATCTTCTCCGATAAAATTACAATCATCGATGATCCTCGCAATCAGGATGCACTGTTCTTACAGAACTATGATGATGAAGGTCATCCAACGTACACAAAAACTGTTGTGGATCATGGTGTGTTTGAAACCATTCTGCACAACACCAAATCCGCTTTAAAAATGAACACCGAATCGACCGGAAACGGCTTCAAGAGCGGCGCCGGTGCAACCGACGTTTCTCCAATGAACCTGTACATCCAGCCAGGCGATGAAAGTATGGACCAGCTCATTGAACAGATGGGCAATGGAGTCATCATCACCGATCTTGGCGGCATGCACGCCGGTGTCGATTTTGTCAGCACCAACTTCTCCTTACAGGCTCAGGGCTACCTGGTTGAAAACGGCAAGAAGGTTCGTCCGCTGACCCTGATTACAGTTGCCGGAAACTTCATCGAACTGATGAACAATGTCGTCGCTGTTGGCAACAATCTGAAATGGGAAACCCGCAATGTCTGCGCCCCAGCCATTCTCTTTAAAGAAGTTTCAATTGGAGGAAATGAATAAACATGGAATTTGCGTTTGATAACGATATTCTGCGTAAGGCATTGGAAAACTTCCGCGCCGACAGCAGTGATGAAAACCTCGTCAAGGCCGCTCAGGCGCTTGTCGATACAAAAATTATGATCCCGGCCAAATGGGACAAAGAACCAACAACAGATGAAGAGGGCAAAATGCACTTCAGCCCGGATACAAAAGTCGCCCCAATGGTTGTCACCAACGAAAACGGCGTTCGTCTGTTCCCATTCTTTACTTCTGTTGAAGAAGTGAAAAAACTGTATGGCGAAAAAGGTACCAACTGCGTTGTGATGAGCATGGATCAGTACATGCCAATGCTTTTAAAAGCGAAAAAAGACATCACCGGTGTTGTCGTTGACCCAGCTGGTGCGGATGTGCCATTCCCAACTGAATTCATTCAGAATTTCTTAAAAGCTTACCGTTCCCCACTGCGTCAGCAGGAAATCAACAGCGGTCAGAATCTGTACCTGAGAAATCCGGAAGGCGATCTGCAGGATATGGAAGCAGCCCTGATTTCCGGTGGATTCCACGATCCAGCCATCGAAGCAATCTATCTCAAAGAACGTCTGGAAACAGATAAACCTGTCGAAAAACCAGAAGATGCCAAAGTGCACTGGTTTATCCTGGTGGATGCAGCTGAAAAAGATACCGGCATCTTTACCCGCTTAAGCGAACTGATCAAACCAGCCGCTGGCGGAAAAGATATCGAATTCATGTTTGCGGACACCAAACTGGGCCGTGACATCAAAAAGACTTCTCAGCCAATCTACACCAAGATGTTCCACTAAGATCAAATCGCTCTGAACCATCAAAACGATTGAACATTCAGTCTCTGCTCCTGTAGGGGAGTGGAGACTTTTTTTGAAAGATCCGATGCAAATCAAAGATCACATCGCAAAAAACGATTTACATCTATAAAGGAAGAAATTCTGGAGAACTGGAAAATTCGCGGCTTCAGAATCGAAACACCAGAATCGAAGGATCAGAATCGAAAATCCAGAAAGATTCAACGAACAAACCGCTGTCAACTCAAAGACCGAAACTTTGCAGCCAGACAGCGTACCGATAAAAAGGAGTGGGATTCATGACGAATCAAAAGACCCACAATGAACTGAATCCAGAAACAAACGCAATGTTCAGTTCAGTTTCAGAACGGGATGAAAAGAAAAAAGAGAAAGAAGAAAACGAAGAGAATAAAGGGAACGAAGACAAGAACGAAAAAGAAGAGAACAAAGAAAAAACAACACTGGACTCTTCCAACCTGTTTCCCGATCTGCCAAAGGGGATCAGGCAGGTGATGGAAACACTGGAAGACCATGGCGATCAGGCCTATCTGGTGGGCGGCTGCGTACGCGATGCCAAACTTGGCAAGAAACCGCATGATTATGATCTGACCACCAGTGCCAGACCTGAAGAAGTCCAGGCACTCTTTGAAAAAACGATCCCAACCGGCATTGCGCACGGCACCATTACCGTCATGACCAAAGACGGTCCGGTCGAAGTGACGACTTTTCGCAAAGAAGGTCAGTATCGTGACCACCGCCATCCGGATTCCGTCGATTTTGTCACGGATCTTGAAGAAGACCTGGCCCGGCGTGACTTTACCATCAACGCCATGGCCTGGAATCCCAAAACGGGTCTAGTCGATCCGTTTGGCGGCCAGAAAGATCTTGAACGGGGCACCATTCGGGCGGTTGGCGATCCGATGCGGCGGTTTGAAGAAGACGCCCTGCGGATGCTGCGCGCCTTCCGGTTTGCGGGCCGCTATGGCTTTGAGATGGATCCAAAGACCAAAGAAGCCATCGATAAACTTGCCCCGACCATTTCCAACGTTGCTGTCGAGCGGATTGTCCCGGAAGTAGAAGAAATTCTGCTCAACTCCCCGGATATCCTCGATCAGATGACGGCCTTACTCAAACCCTGGATTCCAGAACTGGATGTCATGCTGCATACCGAACAGAATTCGGTGTATCACTATACTGATGTTCTGCATCATACGATTGATGCCCTGAAGCATCTGCCGACCAAAGATCCGGCCAGTGCCTGGGCGCTGCTTTTGCATGATACCGGCAAGCCGGCCACCCATGAATTTTATGATGGCCATGATCATTTCAAACGCCATGAAGTGGAATCTGAAAAGATTGCCCGCCGTGTGGTGAAGGCTTTAAAACTGCCGCGCAAGATGAGTGAAGAGATTATCCCGCTCGTCCGCTATCACGATACCTTCTATGCACCAAACTTGAAAAATCTTTATAAACTGCGGGTTTTAAAAGGCTGGCCGGATGAACTGGTCGAAAAGCTTTTTGGTGTGCAATATGGCGATATCATGGCCCATGCCACGCATGATCGTCTGAAAAGTCTGGATGCCTTCAAAACTTTTTATGAAGCCGAAAAGAACAGGCATCCATTGGCTTTCAACCAGCTCAAAATCAATGGCCGGGACGTGCTGGAAACAACGAAGCTGCAGGGACCGCAGATTTCGAAAGCACTGGAGACGGTTTTAAAAGAAGTGATTTTACACCCTGAACTCGATAGCCGCGATGCTCAGTTAAAACTGCTCAATCAGACAGCAGCCAGATTGATCCGGGAAGAAGCCAATCAGAAAATGCAGACAAAAGCCTGAAATGAAAACCAGAGCGAAAAGACTAAGAAAACAGAACAAAACCAGATAAGAAAAACAGATAAGAAGGGAATTTAAGCCGTTGTGAATATTTTATTGATTGTTTTACTTGTTTTAACCATCCTGCTGCTTGCGGTCATCTGTATGGGTCTGTGGTATCTGCTCAACCGTCAGGAGCGGATGGAAAAAAGAGCCCAGCAGGAAAGAGAACTGACCCATCGCTCTCTGGAGCTGACGCGGATAATTGCGGCCAAAATGGATGCCGTCAACAACCAGTCTTTGACCAGTCTGAATACAACTCAGTCCATGGCCAGCCAGGTTTCTTCGATTACGCAGGTCATGACCAATGCCAAGCGTCGCGGAACATGGGGGGAATACCAGCTCGACCATCTGGTGCGCACCTGTCTTGGCGACAGTCCGTTTATCTACTCCAGCCAATACCACCTCAAAAATGGAAAGATCAGTGATGGTGCCTTCCACTTACCGGGAACGGATCAGGTGCTCTGTATCGACTCGAAATTTCCGATGGAAAACTACGTCAAAATGACCGCCGAGCCAGAATCAGCCGATGTGTATGAAAAAGAACTGCGTCGGAACATCAAAAAACATATCGGAGATGTCGCGGATAAATACATCAATGAAGAAACACTGGATGAAGCGATTCTGTTCATTCCCAATGAAGGTGTCTTTGCGTGGCTTTGTTCAGAAGGCTCTGATTTGATGGACTATGCGCTTTCGCGTCATGTCATGCTCGTTTCTCCGACCACCCTTTCTGGCGTCGTGTTTACCCTGTTGGCTTCGACCCGGAATTTCTACCGGGCCAAGTCGCTGGAAAATCTGGAAGTCCGTCTGGAGAGTCTGGAAATGCAGGCGCAAAGCATGCTCAGTGCCTGTGAAAAACTTTCCCGCACCGAACAGACTCTGGAAAAACAGGCGGCTGAACTCACCCGCCAGAGCCGCCGGCTGCTCAACAGTCTGGATGAATTGTCCAATCCGGATACCTATGAGCTGAATGCAGATCAGTTTTTTAAATAAGAAAAGATTATATATACGATAGATAAAGGCGAATACAAGCGAATTGAAATTTTATTTCAATCTGTGCTGATTTCGCCTTTTTTCTTTGAAGATGGGTCTAATTTTCGTTCACTATACATGGAATTGTTCATCACTCGCGTTAATATTATTAATGATCCTGTCAACAAGACAGGTGTTGAACGCTATATTGAAAGGAGAGTGCGTTTCAATTGAAACCGATGAGTGAGCTCTCCCACGACTTTTTAAAACCCGTCCTTCATGGGCAGGCCATCTGTATTGATGGCACGCTTGGATACGGACGAGACACCCGCTTTTTTCTTGACCAGGGCGTCCGGCAGGTCTTCGCTTACGAAATCCAGCCGGATCTTTTAGAAAATACCACCAAGCAGATTGAAGATCCCCGCCTAGCCGCCAGAGGATGGAGCCATGATCAGATGGGCCATGATCTGAAGTCATTAAAAGGCAAAGTGGATGCGGTCGTTTTTAACTTTGGCTTTGACCCTCATACCTTGGAGGGCATTGTCACCCACCCTTCCAGTTCTCTGAAGGCTGTTCAGTCAGCCGTTGAACTGCTTCGAATCAAAGGGCGCCTGGCGCTCGTTTTTTATCCTCATCCTGAAGGCGTGCAGGAACAGGAAATGATTTTTCAATGGCTGAAGTCCCAGAATGGACTTGAGACAACCTACATTTCTCACCCTTTTAAACAGAACAGTCCGAGTTTGTTATGTATTGAAAAACGACATCTCCCCCGTGCTGTTCAGCAGGTATAAGCGCTATGAAAGAACAATCTAAAAATCCAATCCCAGTTCTGAAGTCAGAACTGACCCATCACTGGCAGGAACGCCTGAAAGGCAGTAATCTTGTCGAGATGGTCATGAAGTACAAGGACGCTGACTACTTCAATCGCAGCGATCCGGATCTGGATCCTGAAACCGTAATTTATGAACACATCGTCAAAGAATCCGATCCAAAAGAAGGCCGCCTGAACTGGGGTCATATTACCCTGTATCCCGGCCAGGTCAAAGACCAGTATTTCTGCACCAAAGGTCATTTTCATACCAATCCTGAAGCAGAAGAATATCTGCTCTGCATGCAGGGGGATGGTCTGATCATGTATCTTTCCAAAGATGGTGAATGCTGGTGCGAAGAACTTGAAGAAGGCAGTCTCCATAAAGTGCCTGCTGGCATTGCCCGCCGGCTGATCAACATTGGTGACGAACCCCTCATGCTCTCCCAGTGCACCCCAAGCAATGCCGGTTTTGATTTTGACTCCATTGATGAGCATCCGTTCCCTTGTCATGTTTATGATGACGATGGGGAACTGGCCATTCTGGTGGATGTCGATGAACAAAGACCAAACAGTTCCATGCTCGAAGAAGAAGACATTATTAACTTCCTGGGTGGTAACTCAGGCGAAAACGTCAACAACTAGTCTCTACAGGTTTTTTGATTCATACAGGATCCCAAACAAATTTTTGAAGAGATGGAAACTGGAATCGGTTTTGTCGGTTCCAGTTTTTTTCGGTTGTGGAAAGATTCGAAGCCAGGAATCAGATCACCCCTGGCGGCTTTTGAAAACTTGCCGGAAAGACTGGACATAAAAAATTGAATCAGCAAGAATAACAGCGTCACTCTTTCTGAGTCACTTTAGGAAAATCTTTCGCTTACGCAGGCTCTGAAAGAAAAATACAATTGAAGAAGATGAGAAGAAGAGAGGAGAAACAATCATGACACAAAAGACCAATCCATTAGGGACTGGAAAAATTGGATCGCTGCTGTTTCAGTTTGCGCTGCCCTCCATTGTGGCGATGCTGGTCAGCTCTCTGTACAACATTGTCGACCAGATCTTTATCGGCCAGGGAATGGGATATCTTGGCAATGGGGCCACGACGGTAGCCTTTCCGTTTACCACCATCGGCCTGGCACTGGCCTTGTTGTTTGGCGTCGGCTCGGCCAGCTGCTATTCCCTGTATTTAGGCCAGGGCAGAGTAGAGGATGCCGCCCGGACTGCGGGAACGGGTCTGACGATCATGTCCGTTGTCGGCGTGATTTATATGGTTCTTGGCGAGCTGCTGATCAATCAGCTGCTGCCAGCTTTTGGCGCGACGCCTGAAAACTATGCGTATTCGCTGGAGTATTCCCGGGTAATTCTGATTGGCATGCCATTTTTGATTGCTTCCAACGGAATTTCACAGTTATGCCGGGCCGATGGTTCCCCCAAGTATTCAATGATGTGCATGGTCGTCGGGGCCGTAATCAACTGCATCTTAGACCCCCTGTTTATTTTTGAATTTGGCTGGGGGATGTTTGGAGCGGCTTTTGCGACGATTCTAGGCCAGATCATTACCTTTATTGTCGCCCTGTTCTATCTGCCGCGCTTTAAGCAGATTCACTTAAGCAAAGCAGACTTTAGAATCCACCGGAAGTATCTGGGACGGATCTGCCAGCTCGGAGCCTCGGCAAGCCTCAACCAGGCGGCCATTCTGGTGGTTCAGATTGTCCTCAACAACCTGCTCAAACACTATGGCGGTCTTTCTGTCTATGGAGCCAACATTCCAATTGCCGCTTCAGGGGTAGCTTTTAAACTGAATGGAATCTATATTTCCGTTGCGGTAGGTCTTGCCCAGGGGGCGCAGCCAATTATTGGTTTCAACTATGGAGCCCAGCAGTTTGAGCGCGTCAAGAAGTGCCTGCTTCTGGCGATGGGCACCATCCTGGTTTTAGGCACAACCGTGGAACTGGTTTTCCAGTTTTTCCCGGTCCAGTTAATCGAACTGTTTGGTCATGGCGATGCGCTGTATCTGCAGTTTGGAAGCAAAGTGCTTCGCATTTATATGGCCATGATCTGTATCCAGGGCATTCAGGCTTTATCCTCCAACTTCTTTGCGGCCATTGGTCAGCCGGCAAAAGGCATCTTCCTGTCTTTAAGCCGCTCGATTGTATTCTATCTGCCGCTTGCTTTCATTTTCCCTGTATTCTGGGGAGTGGAGGGGATTTTGTATTCCCAGCCGATTGCCGATTTTATTTCCGTGGTTGTCTCGATTGTGATGGTTGTGGCAGCCTTCAGGCAGATGGACCGCATGGCGGCAAATCCCATCTTAAGTCAGGAAATTGAAAAAGAAGCAGTGACTGATTAACCCGGTCAGGTTGTACGAAAGCAAAATGCTCAGGGATCTGCTCCTTAAAAATGGATTTGTATTTTAATCCCGTCTGTATCGAAAGATACAGGCGGCTTTTTTTGTCCTTTTCTGAACAAGGCCATAAAGGATCAAAGGGCAAAGAATCAAAGAGTGAAGAATCAAAGAGTGAAGGGCCAAAGGGCGGATCTCTTCTTGTTGAAAGGCGTTCGTCATAAGAGGGACTGACTATAAATGCTCTTTATAAAGACTTATAAAGGTCTGGTGCTTTGCTTTTGGGTCAAAGAGAAACCTTTGCTTTCGAATGATCATAAATGGCAATGAATAAATACCGTAAAAGAGCTTGGCTCAGGCTACCCTGCGGTATAAAAATAGAATTAAATATCTGTCTTTACTTTTCTTTATCTGTTAATGATCTTCTAATGTTGAAATGAAGAAAAAAGCGAGAAAACTTTACACCTTTAAAGTTGCAAATCGATAATAGACTTTATTTAAGATGGATTCTCTATCCTGATTCTATTGGTAATATTGAAATTAAGAAAGAAAAAGAGTGAAACATTCTATTTATAATCGGTATTGAGTTGTAAAACTCTCTCTAAACAGTGAGAGAAGTTTCAAAAATGAAGTATTTAAAAAATACACAAAAATACTGGAAATTTTATGGACAAAACATAAGCATAAGGATAGAATAAAGACAGAGTTAAGGAGAAATAAAGAAAACCAGTCAAGACATAAAGAACGGCTTTATTTCTTCTTCGCAGACGATAAGAGAATACAGATGCCGCGCAGCATCAAGGGGAATAGATCATGAAACGCACAACAGAAAATACAACATTAAAAACAAATAAAGGAATGAAAGCATTCAGACTCGCCGCACTTGCCGCCAGCTGCTCCGTTGCTGCCATTATCGGAATTGCAGTGATGCAGTCCAATGAACCAGCCGTTGCCGGTTATGCTTACAATCATGAAAACAAAGTTGCAGCCGTTGCTTCTGGCAAGAAAGTTTCAAAATCCGAAATCGAAATGCCAGAAAAACCAGTTGAAACAACAATCGAATCCCAGCCCAGCCAGGAAGAAACACCTGCTTCTGAACAGACTCCAGTTCAGACAGCACCTGCACAGGTTGAAGAACAGCCTGCTCCAGCCCAAGCTCCAGCTCCAGAAGCTGCACCAGAACAGACACCAGCTCCAGTTCAGACACCAGCTCCAGTTCAGACACCAGCTCCAGAACAGCCAGCCGTTTCCAATCCAGCACCAGCAGCTGTAGAAGAAAATTTCACCGCTTTTGAAGAAGTTGAACCTGTTTCCACACCAGCTCCTGCCGCTGCTCCAGTCGAACCAGCACCCGCTCCTGTGGAAATGACACCAGCCCCAGTCACTGTTGAAGAACCAGCAGCTCAGCCAGTTGAAGTTGTAGAACCAGTCCAGAACAACTCCTTAATCGGCGACGATGGCATCTGGCACATTTCTTATGTTCCAGCATGGGGTGCAGGATCTGCTCCAGCAGATGGATCGATCGGCATCTGGGCTGATGGATGGTTCATCGCTCACTCCGGTATGATCAATGGCGATACAATCGCTTCTTTACCACAGTACGTCGAAGTAGATGGTCAGGTTTATACCATGACCGATACCTGGGTTTCCGGTGACAGCGTTTCAACAGAAGAAATCGCCCGCGCCCGTGCTAACAACGGTATCGTATTCCAGACTTGCATTACCGATACGACAAACCGTCTGGTTCACTACGAACCTGTGAATGGATCCGGATACGCCTATAATTTCACCAGTTTCCCATACACCGCAAATGATGCTGTTGTATTTGGATTCTAGTCCAGATCCCAGCCAGATCTGAATCAATCTCCTGCTAATATCAATGAAAACAACATCAACGAAAGCCTCTGATCCTGCGATTGGAGGTTTTTTCATGATCAGTTTTCTTTGAGCTGCTGGCTATTCATCCATAATCATCCATAAAAAAAATTCCCCTTGCCAGGCAAGGGGAGTGGTTCATTTTTATCTTTTGAGTCAGACTTTTTTTGCAGGGGCTGAGGAAGGAGCAGAAGCGGCAGACTCCATTTTGACCAGCGCCTGGCGGATTCGATGACCGGCAATGCGTTTGATCTGGACAATCAGCGGTCCAATCCGCACTTCCAACTGGCTTCCATCTTCGGGAATATAGCCAATGCTGCCAAGAACATACCCAGAGAAGGTTTCAAAATCATCCAGTTCAAGAGAAATGCCAAGCGCCTTGGAGACATCCTTCAGGTTGGCTTCGCCCGCAATCCGCCAGACCCCTTTGGGCAGTTTGACAATTTCGGCCTGTCGTTTTTCTTCTTCTTCCGACAGTTCGCCAAAGAGCTCTTCAATAATATCGTGAAGCGTCACCAGACCGACTACACCACCGTACTCGTCCAGAACGATCGCAATGTAGGTCCGGCGGTTTTTCATGATGTGGAGCAGTTCATCGGCAGTGGTATTTTCCGCCGCAAACAAGGGCTTATCCACACAGTGCTCCATAATATTCTTCTGGCCAAAACCATGAAGACGGAAGTAGTCGCGGGTATCGAGCACACCGATAATGTCATCTCCGCTTTCATTGGTGATGGGATAGAAAGTGTGGCGGTTGGCCTGAATGACCTGTTTCCATTTGGCCGGGTCATCTTTCATGGAAAGACTGACCATTTCTGAGCGGTGGGTACAGATCTCATCCAGTGTGGTTTCACCTAAATCGAGCGCGTTTTCAAGCACCTCACGCTGGTCTTCATAGTCCTGCTTAGCCGCTGGATCAAGCAGCAGATCGATTTCATCCTGTTCGTTGGCAGCAGGCTCAACCAGCCACCAGGTAAACAGAAACCGGAAGCAGTTTTCAAACCCATCACAGAATCGCTTCGACAGCGGATGGTATTTGAAAAAATGAAGAACCAGCCAGCCGACCAGAAGACTGGCCGCAAAAATGATTCCAATTAGCGCCAGCAAACCGATAGGCATCTCAATCAATTCTGCCAGGCCAAAGGCAAGAAGAACCGAGCCCAGCCACTGGCCAAATAGTCCAATATATAAGTCCATCTGAAGTTCTTTCAGTGTTGCATGGAGCGATGACCACACAGCCAGCGAAACCATGCCCACAAGATAAGCCACAATGGAAGCAATTACCAGATTCATAGACATCCTTTCCGTATTGATGGATCTGTTCCTTGATGGCACTGCCAGATTGATCAATCCGTTTGGCCTTGCAGATCCAGTTGTTTTTATTTTTCTGGATCTATTATACGAAATTTACGACAGGATACGATCAGGACCGACCGCTCCGGTGATGAGCAAAAAAAGGGGCTTTAACCCGCAGATTTAAAACCAGCGAATTATTGCCCCCCTTTTTCTAAGTTTATGGATAACGAGGATCAAGAACCAAAGATCAAAGATCAAAAGGCTTTACTGGACAGATTCGGCATTGATGATAAATAAACGTGAATCAAAATCTCCGTAGTATTTATCGTTTTCCATGACTTGTCCACTTAATCCATCACTGGTAATCAGACCAAAGTGCATCAGCTCATCCCCATAAGGATGTCTGTTAGTATATTTATGCTTTCCGACAGTTTCAATCGTGTATCTCATTTTAGGGTCAAGTCCTTTCAACTTGAGATGCTCAAATGGCTGATTGACATGGCTGAGTGTTCTGTACCATCCCACAATTGCCTGTGTGCGATCATCAGAAACAACCATCCAGGCTGAAATGTTATTTTCAAATGGAGATTTCAGCCGATAAAAGGTACCAAACTGAAGAAGATTTCGGTACTCCTTCATAAACTGAACCTGACTTTTGACCTGGTCCAGTTCTTGTGCGCTCAGATTTCCAAGATCAAGCTCATATCCAAAAGTTCCAAAACAGGCGACATTCGCCCGGGTATGCAAAGGAACATTTCTGTAAACTTGCTGGTTGGGGATTTCAGAGACGTGAGCACCAATTGACGAGATAGGATATCCGTATGAAGTGCCATACTGAATTCGGATTCTTTCAGCCCCGTCTGAATCATCCGAACACCAGGCTTGGGGAGCATAGTAAAGCATTCCCGGATCAAATCTTCCACCGCCGCTTGCACATGATTCAAACAGAATTTTTGGATATCGCTGAATCAGTCTTTCATACAGGCTATAGACGCCCAGAATATAGCGATGGAAGACTTCGCCCTGCTGATCAGCAGGCAGCGCTCTGGAATAGGCTTCGGTAATCGAACGATTCATATCCCATTTGATATAAGCCAAAGGTGCTTTGTCCAGAATTTCAGTCATCTGGTCGTAAATAGCATCAATAACCTCTTTTCTTGTAAAGTCAAGGACATACTGGTTTCTGCCATGACAGCCAGGGCGGTCTGGTACTTCAAGAATCCAGTCCGGATGGGAACGGTAGAAATCTGAATCTTTATTGACCATCTCTGGTTCGAACCATAAGCCAAATTCCATTCCCATTTCGTTCATCCGCCGGCAGAGTCCTTCAATCCCATTTGGCAGCAGGTCACGATTCGCTTTCCAGTCCCCCAGACCAGCTTTGTCATTTCTTCTGGCACCAAACCAGCCATCATCCAGAACAAAGAGCTCACAGCCGCAGTTCTGAGCGGTTTTGGCGATTTCGATCAGTCTGTCTTCATTAAAATCAAAGGCGGTTGCTTCCCAGTTGTTGTTCAGAATTGGACGGGGACGATCTCGCCAGTATCCTCTGGTCAGGCGTTTCTGATACAGCTTATGATAAGTCTGAGATAAGGAGTTAAGGCCTTTCTGCGTATAAACACTTACGCATTCAGGCGTCTGAAAGGTCTGTCCAGGATTGAGTTTCCATTCAAACCCATCGGGATGAATTCCTGCCACTATACGAAGGTTATTGTATGTATCCGTTTCAGCCTGAATCAGAAAGTTACCGGAATACACAAGAGAGAATCCGATCGCCTCACCATCGTCTTCGTTTGTATACGGTCTTTTGATAATCACAAATGGGTTATGGTTATGACTGGAATGCCCGCGGCGGCTGCCAATAGAAGTGATTCCCTGTTCAAGAGACCTGATTTTTAGCTCTCTTTCTCTTCCCCATGCTCCAGAAAACTGAAGCCACTGATAATCAGAATCTGGCAGATCGACAGAGAGCGACATCATTGTTTCTATGGCTACAGGTTTTTCTCCTCGGTTGGTCAGTGAAGCGGAGCGGGTAAGAATTCCGCCTTCTTTGAACATCGAATAGAAAAGATCGAGCTCAAGCTGTTTTTTTTCATCAGCCAGATGGATGGTAAGTGTTTTCGCTTCATCGCCAGATTCTGTATAGACTGCAGGCAGTCCTTCAAGGTGTGGCTTGCCATCAAAGAGATCAAAGCCACATACTTTAAAATCCGAGACAGTGCTGCCATCCGGATGGCGGATGGCGAGCGCTGGCTGACGGAAGTCTGAATTTCCATAAACAGGATATTCCTGATGTACATGCTCAAGTGAAAACCATTCATTTTCGATTGGACAGCTTGTCATTGGGCGAGGCAGGATTTCAACTGTCTCCTGGAAATCCTGTGGATTCTGAATGCCTGTTCCGTAGTATAACTGTCCAAGATGCCCGTTTGGCAAAACTCCCATAATATAGCTGATTGTTCCGTTGGTCATATGAAAGACTTTATTGTCATTGGAAATGTATACGTTTAAACTCATTTTTTATGCTTTTCCCTTCTTTATTTTTATGCTGTGAGTATTTCAGTTGGACAGCAGCTCGTACTGGCGGGTGAATGAAACCTTATAGACTGCTGAGTCCTAATTCATCATCAGTTTCAGAATCTAAGTTTCCACCAATTGAAGATGAATCGACTGGTCTTTCGTATTCCTGGAGACCATTGTGTTTCTGGTATAACTTCTGTTCGATCTCAGCCATTTCAGCGGCTTTGAGTTTGTAAGATCTTTTGTAAATTGCCAGCGAGAGCGCTGCAAGCAGGACAGGAATTACAATCATCAGAATACGGATTCCAAAGATTGTTCCGGAAGATTGTACGGTGAGTTTTGGATCATATCCGGCAATATCCAGTCCAATTCCTGTTAAGGCGCCAGCAGCAGCCATAGCAGCTTTCATTAAGAAAGTCTGTGCAGAGCAGAGAACTGATTCATTTCTTACGCCAAATTTCACTTCTCCATAGTCGATAACATCAGCCATGCAGCAAGTTGTAACGCCCAGAGAAAGGCCGGAACCAAAGAACATCAGCCCGCAGCAGACAATAACGGAAGCTATAGACTGAGGAATAAAGAAACCACAGGCTCCAAGAGCAATCAGACCGGCAGCAACTAAAATGCAAGCCACACTGTATACTTTTTCACGTGAAATCTTTTTGGCGATGTTTGGGAAGCAGACCAGGCCGGCCATTTCAGCCAGAATTGCCATCCCGAAGACAGAATATAAGTACTCATTGCCGCAGACGGCTTTAAAGTAGTAAACTGCAAATCCTTTTGCAATCTGTGTAGCGAGATTGAATGTGAGCAGCAGTCCGATGAAAGCCAGAAGCTGATCGTTTTTAGCGATGATTTTCAATGCCTGTTTAAAGCTGGTTTTTTCAGCTTTTGAATTTAGCGTGGATTCTTCTTTAACGTTCAGTACTGTGATGCCGATTGTAACGATAAAGATGACTGCGATCATGATGGCAAACATGGTATAGCCATGTTCCGCAAAAGCATTGTCAAGATGTGCCTGGCTGTTGAACCAGTTGATTACAAATAAACCGAATGTAGCTACGCTGAATCCTGCCAGGGAAGCAAAGAAACGCGGGATGACAGAGACTTTTTCTCTTTCATGGGGGTCGTTAGTAAGGTTTGGCAGCCAGCTCCAATACGGAACGTCCATGATCGTATACGTCATTCCGTAAAGAATGTACATAACTGAAACATAGATATAGAGGGAAGTACCCTGCAGATTGAAACTGTGGAACAGTAATACAAATACGATTGCGTTAACGAGTGTGCCGATAATCAGCCAGATTCTGAACTTTCCAAAGCGGGTTCTAGTGTTTCGTTTCATTGACTTTTATATTAATTGGCCTCGATTTGCCATGATATAAACAAGATTGAATTCCTATCCTAAGATAGTTGCTATAAAAATGCAGACGCCTTTTCCTATTAGTCATGTTA
>CAJTLE010000047.1 GCA_910577085.1 uncultured Allobaculum sp.
TCTGTCTTTTTGATCAAGTCCTGTACAAAGGACAGAAATGTTTTATTACTGGACGCAGAGCCACTGGATATTTTGTTTTGAAAACCATTTTTGGAGAAACAATCCATAAATCTGCATCAATGAGGAAACTGACTCTTCTGGAAAGAGCAGATGGATACATCAAAGAAACGGAGGTTCGGCAATTCCTCCCCACTCAAACTGCATAGCGATTTGGATGGGGTATCCTTGCCTATCGTATGAAAATTCAAATGAAGACCCCATTGGTTGAAATGGATGGGGATGAAATGACTCGTGTTCTGTGGCAGCAGATCAAGGAAATCCTTCTGGAACCTTATGTAGATCTCTACACAGAATACTATGATCTGTCCTTACCAATCCGGGAAGAGACAAAAGACCAGGTGACAATTGATGCCGCCAATGCCAATAAAAAATATGGGGTAGCCGTTAAATGTGCGACCATTACTCCAAATGCCCAGCGCGTAGAAGAATACAATCTGTCTCAGATGTGGAAATCGCCAAATGGAACCATTCGTGCGATTCTGGATGGAACAGTATTCAGAACACCGATTATGGTCAACGGAATTGTTCCGGCAGTCCGCACATGGCAAAAGCCAATTACGATTGCCCGTCATGCGTTTGGGGATGTCTATAAGGCAAGCGAAATCCGTGTGCCTGATGCTGGTGTGGCCAAGCTGGTTTTTGAAGGCGAAGATGGCCAGGTTGTCAGTGAAGAAATCGCCACATTTGAAGGTCCTGGTGTTTTACAGGGCCAGTTCAATAAAGATAAGTCTATTGAGTCGTTTGCGCGCAGCTGTTTTGAATATGCACTGTCCAAAAATGAAGACTTATGGTTCTCCACAAAGGATACAATTTCCAAAAAGTACGACCACCGTTTCAAAGATATCTTCCAGGAAATCTATGACAATGAATACAAAGAAAAATTCGAGGCCAGAAATCTGGAATACTTCTATACGCTGATCGATGATGCGGTTGCCCGTGTGATCCGTTCAAAAGGCGGCTTTATCTGGGCTTTGAAAAACTATGATGGAGATGTCATGTCGGATATGGTTTCCACCGCATTTGGTTCTTTAGCCATGATGACTTCGGTTCTGGTTTCTCCAGATGGAAACTACGAATATGAGGCAGCTCATGGAACCGTAACCCGTCATTACTACAAATATCTCAAAGGTGAAGAAACCTCCACCAACCCTGTTGCTACAATCTTTGCCTGGAGCGGTGCTCTGCGCAAGCGCGGTGGGCTCGATGATCTTCCTGATTTAGTGGCTTTTGCCAATCATCTGGAAGAAGCCACGCTCGAAACCATCGAAGCCGGCGAAATGACAGGTGATTTAGTCGGTCTCTGGACAAGAGAAGACATTCCAGCTGTCAAACTCAACTCCACTGGCTTTTTGAAAGCCATCGCCAAGCGCCTGGATGCCAAACAGAACGCCTGATTCTTTTCAACGTTAGTTTTGCGATTAAAAAGTCTTCTGCTTTTTGGATCTGGATTCAAATCCAGTCCAGATCGGCAGAAGACTTTTTTGTGTTAAGCATTTGAAGGATTGGAACAGGAAATGGATCTGTTCCAGTCAGGATCAGCCGAGATAAAAATCAGGTCCAATCGAGAGTCAGATTCAATCGAGAATCAGGCTTCAGAAATCGAAACCTCTTCTTCGTCAGGCTGATGGGAGCGGACTTTGTTGTGAATGGCTTTGGCTTGCGTCTGCATGGTATTCATCATCTGTGCGCCCAGAATCTGTTTGAGAACCATGTAAAGCAGCACATAGACCAGAATCGGGATGACGATGGAAGTGATCAGCAAAAGCGCAATGCTGTTGATCAGATTGCTGATGAGACTTTTTGCCTCTTCAATGACATTGGCAATGCCAGATGTAATTCCGCCAATCCAGGATTTCGTACCATCGACCAGTTTCTCCCAGAGATTCTTGTCTTTTTCCTGTTCTTCCAGCGTATCTTCGGCCAGTTTGCTGACGGCTTCGCCCTGTTCAATGGTCTGGGCGACCGGATCTTGAATAATGGTCTTCTCCATCCATTTGGACATCTCCACGCTGCCAGGAACCACGGCCAGAACGACAAGCCCAATGATTGCAGCTTTTGTGGCGATTCTTTTCCACAAAAGACTGCTCTCTGGTCTCCAGGTATGCCAGGCGAAAATCAGACACGCGGTTGGAAGCAGAAAATAAAACGAAAGATAGACGCTGCCGGATAGAAGGAATTTCTCCATCAGAATCCCGACCATCACAACAAGCAGATATCCGCTCATCTTCATGAGCATGTCCGCGATCGGGGTTCCGGTGTCACCCGGAAGCAGACTGATCGCATTGGCTCCGCCGGCGCAAAGCCCGCTGAGTGTCAGCACCTGCATCTGTTTTTCGTTGAGATAGCTGTTGGTAGATGCCAGCAATTCTGGATGATTGGCCAGATACCAGCCAGTCACAACCGAGGCAATCGCCAGAAGGATCAATATGATGCCCATTTGATTTTTAGAGAATTTGATTTTCAAAATGGAACTCCTTTCTTTTCTCACTCTGTGCTTACGATGCGGCTGATAATACCAAATTGTCAATGAATTATGGAAAAATACTGCAAATGTAATAAATAACTGCCAACAATACAAAAAAATCCATCCGTAACAAGAACGGATGGAAGACAGGCTGAAGCCGGAAGAATCCAGTCAGAAGACAACCGGAAACGGGTATCGCTGCCGATCGCTGCGCCCGAAAAAGGGAAAGTAGCATCAGTGAATCGTTTTCGCAAATTCCTTTAAAGCGTTGAATCCTTCCTCATGATAGGGGAGGGCTTTTTCTTTATGGTTGATCTGCCAGACATATTTGCGGCCGGAATTCAGCGTAAGGGTGACCGTGCTGGAAAACATCGAGAGGCCATTGGCGGGACGGATCCTGACAGACTGGATCTGGTCGCGGTCAATTCGAATGGGGTCTGCGGGTGAGCACTCAGAACGGCTTGCTGTCCGTAATGCGTTCTGGCGTCCCTTTTTTAAAGGTTTGAGGTGTAAGGCATCCTGATCAACCAGGACCAGATAGCCGCCGTAGGCCTGATCGACATCCTGGGTCATCGCCGTGCCCACGCCGCCTAAAACCATGGCGCTGGTCGGGAAAGTCGAGTAAACAATCAACGTGGGAAGCAAATCGTTCCGGTTGAAAATAGAATTCACTTTTGCAGAGGTGTTGAAATTTTCAATCATGAAATAAACCTGCTTTCAATCAGGTTAAGTATAGCAGTTCAAAAGGATGAAACAACCTCAGATTTTTAACCAGGAAACCTGCATCAACGAGTGGATCTGCTTCTGACTGAGCTCATACAAGTTGATGGGCAGAAAATATCTTGTCGACAGAAAATCATTGATCGCACATTTGACGCTGAAATTTACAAAGCGTAATGGACCAGCTTTAACGACTTTGAGCGTCTGGACAAACTTTCGAATTTCTTGACGGCTGAATTTATTGTTCAGGATTATCGTCTGGAAAACCTGCTCAAAAAACTGACAGAGCAAATCAACGACTTCCCAGCCGCGGACAAGATCCGGATTCAGGAAATTCTTCGAATCATATTCCTGTAAGGAAGGCTGCCAATCGTCTGGTTCCCAATCAGACTGGGGCGAATCAAGGATGTATGGCTGAAATTTTACTTCAAAGCGGGAAGTCAGTTTTTCCAGATCGTTTTGGATCGAATCTGAAAAGCCGGAAATCTGCAGGTGACAAGCAAAGATTTCAAAGATTTTTCTGTACTCCTTTCCAAGAAATTCCAGACAGAACTGAATCTGCTCACTGGAAAAATCGGGATGGTTCCACATCTGAGAAAACGTCTGGCCAAGACTGGCAGGATCGGTTTCAGGGTCAACAAATCTTGCTTCCAGCATCGCCTTCAGACAATCCGCAAGGGAAAAGCTGCAGGGATAGCTATAGCGAAAAAGGTCAAGGTCGCGTCTGAGCTTCAGCTTTTCAAACAGTGCAGCAACCACGAAGAATCCGATCCATTTGACTGGCGATTGCGCCCGGATCATTTTGTCACCTCTGGACTTTCGTTCGTTGTTGCGCTTATCATTCATCGTCTTCACCGCTTCTTCATAAAAGGAGATGGGATCGTCAATGCCGAGCGAACGCAGAGAATCGACATAGCCTAAAGTCTTGATGTGGCGGGAGCGGGCCTGTTTCCTTTCGGGATCTCGATAGGATTCATAAATCTGAAGATAAATTCCTTTTGAGCGTTTCGTTTTTCGCAGGTGATAAGCCATATATTTCCTCCTGATCAACGCAATAATGGATACAGCAGTGCCTATCCAAAGTGGCATTCCTGGTTTAACTATAAGGCAAATTTCGATTTCTTTCGAATGCGTTCTGAATGAATAATAAAAAATCCGTCTCATTGAAGACGGAATTTGAAGGGCGTTGGACTGGAATCTGACTGGATGAACAGATATTTAAAGTCTGATCCAGACAAATTGGTTTTCTACAGGACTACCCGCCAGTCAGAGGGCTGGAGAGCCTGTTCCTGGGCTTTTTTCACCGCATCAAAATCAATGGTGCGGCGTTTGCCAACATAGATATTGGCGGGGCGGATCAGCTTGCGGTTGGATTGTCTGTTTTCAAGGTGATGGGCAATCCATCCAGCACAACGGCTGATCGCAAACAACGGAGTATAGAGAGCCTGGTCAATGCCTAACAGGTGATAGGCAAAACCGGAATAGTAGTCGACGTTGGCGCAGACGGTATTGCCTTTGACCTTTTTCATCGTGCGGCAGGCGGCTTTTTCGAAGCGTTCCATCAGGTCGAAAGTGGCTTCTTCGCCTTTTTCTTTGGCCAGAATCCGGACTTCTTCCTTGATCAGCTGACAGCGCGGGTCACTGCGGGTATAGATCGCATGGCCGATGCCATAGATCAGGCCGGATCCATCACCGGCTTCTTTGCGCAGAATCTTCTCGCACAGTTCATTCATTTCTTCATCAGTTGATTCGGAATTGAGCGTTTTGAGCAGCATCTGGGTCTGGCTGCCGACCTTTCCGGCAGCCCCGCCATGTTTGGGTCCTTTTAAAGAACCGATCGCTGCGGAAATGCAGGAATAAATATCCGTTCCGGTTGACGAAATCACGACGTCCGCAAATGTCGAGTTGTTCCCGCCGCCATGATCCGCATGAACCATCATCAAAACATCAAGTACCCGCGCTTCCTGTTTGGAATAAGGCTGATGGTCTCTGGCCATCCACAGAACATTTTCCGCAAAACCAGCATGCGGCAGCGGGTACGAAGAGATTTTCTTTTTGGAATACACCGAGAAGACAAACAAGGGCAGAGAAGACAGGATGCAAAGACCTTTCATCATTCGATCTTCCAGACTGTCAGTTTCCGGATTCTGGTCCTGGCCAAACAGTTTAAGCACTTCAATCTGCATGGCATTGAGCAGATTTTTCGTCCGGTAATTTTCAAAAACCAGCGAATTGGAAAAGTTATGTTTGAGAACGAACTGGAATTCAGCCAGTTCGGACGGGGTAGGCAGATTTCCAAAAATCAGCAGAAAGGCAGCTGTCTCATAGCCCTGAATTTTATTGGTGGATTTTTCCAGTTTCACCAGATCGTTGAGGCTGTAACCGCGGTAAATCAGCTCGCCATCGATCGGTCGTTTGTGGTTGTTGACCATTTCATATCCGATAACATCGCAGATTCTGGTCAGTCCCACTTTGACACCAGTACCGTTTTCGTTACGAAGACCTTGCTTGACATGGTACTTCGAATACAGCTCTGGTGCGATTGCGTTATCTGGTTCATTGGCCAGATATGTTTCTTTCAATCTTCCACTCATTCAAAAGACTCCTTTTGTCAGATTTTTGACAATATAGCACAGACAAAGCGGAAAATGGATGGTGAAAAACGTGTCGGATCGTTTTCTGAAAGTTTTTGCATCTGTTTTCGAACAATTTGCGCTATCATGGGAAAAAACTAGAAAGGAAACTCTATGCCAAAAAATCTGACACAGAAAATTCTGGATGCTCATATCCAGAGTGGAGATAAAATTCCATCCAGCCCGGTTGATGTGAAAATTGACCAGACGCTGACCCAGGACGCGACAGGAACCATGGCCTACATTCAGCTTGAAGCCATGGGCGTTGATCAGGTCAAAACGGAACTTTCCGTATCCTACGTTGACCACAACACCCTGCAGTCCGGTTTTATGAACGCGGATGACCATGCTTACCTGCAGTCGGTTGCCGCCAAACATGGGGTGCTGTTTTCAAGGCCTGGCAACGGCATCTGCCATCAGGTTCATCTTGAACGTTTCGCAAAACCCGGAAAGACACTGATCGGTTCCGATTCCCATACCCCAACAGCTGGAGCTCTGGCCTCCATTGCCATGGGTGCGGGAGGCCTGGATGTGGCCAAAGCAATGGCCGGTCTGCCATACACCATTCCGTATCCAAAAGTTGTTGAAGTTCGTCTGGAAGGGAAACTGCCGCATGGTGTTTCCAGCAAGGACATTATTCTTGAACTGTTAAAACGCCGTTCCGTAAAAGGCGGTGTCGGCAAGATTTTTGAATATACCGGTGAAGGACTGAAAGATTTAAGTGTTTACCAGCGGGCAACCATTACCAACATGGGCGCTGAACTGGGCGCAACCACTTCGATTTTCCCTTCGGATGAAAGAACACTTGAATTCTTAACCAAGCAGAACCGTGCCCAGGACTGGAAAGAGCTCAAAGCCGATCCAGATGCCGCCTATGATGAACTGGAAGTCATCGACCTTTCCACGCTCACACCAGCTGCAGCCTGCCCGAATTCACCAGATGCAGTCAAACCAATTGATGAACTCAAAGGTCAGAAAGTCGATCAGGTAGCCATCGGCTCCTGCACCAACTCCGGTTTTGAAGACATGATGAAAGCCGCTGCGATTCTCAAAGGTAAAACCATCGCACCAAATGTCTCCCTGGTGGTATCGCCAGGAAGCCGTCAGGTGCTGATCAAACTGATGGAAAACGGAGCTCTGCAGACCTTTGTTAAAGCAGGTGCCAGAATTCTGGAATGCACCTGTGGTCCATGCATTGGCATGGGTCAGTCACCAAAGAGCGAAGGCGTTTCTTTGAGAACGTTCAACCGGAACTTCTACGGCCGCTCCGGCACCAATTCAGCTGGTGTGTATCTGGTTTCTCCAGAAGTCGCCGCCGCCAGTGCCATTGCGGGCGTCTTTGCGGATCCAAGAGAGTTGGACTATCAGGATTCCGACTTCGAACAGATCGATTATGTCGACGATTCGATGATTCTGTATCCGTTCGAAAATCCGGAAGAAGTCGAAATTATCCGTGGACCAAACATCAAGCCACTGCCGCTCAATGACAAACTGCCAGATTCGTTTGACAAAAAAGTTGTCATCAAACTGGGCGACAACATCACCACTGACCACATTGCGCCAGCCGGTGCGGAAGTTCTTCCATACCGTTCGAACATTGAAAAGCTGTCGACATTCGTCTTCCGCAATAACAAAGAAGGCTTCGATAAAGTCTGCAAGGAAAATAACGGCGGCATCATCGTTGCCGGTGAAAACTATGGACAGGGAAGCAGCCGGGAACATGCCGCTTTAGCCCCAATGTATCTGGGTATCAAGGCCGTCATCGCAAAATCCTTTGCGCGTATTCACCTGGCCAACCTGATTAACTTTGGAATTCTGCCGCTTGTCTTTGCCAACCCGGCTGACTATGACACGATTGATGAAATGGACGAACTTGTCTTTGATCACCTCGATGAACTGTCGGCTGATCAGCCATTGATCGTTCATAACAAGACCAAAAGTCTTGATTATGCCCTCACACCACAGTTTGGTGCCCAGGACATTCCAGTGCTCAAGGCAGGTGGAACGCTCAACTACATCCGCTCGATGCAGGATTAGTGTCGAAAACCAGATCTACAATCCTGACCTACAGACACAGATCAGAAATACAGAGTAGACATACAATCTACAAACCGAAAACCGATTGGAAACCAAACAGGAAAGCTGCTTCTTGCGGGAAGTCGCTTTCCTGTTTTTGCGTCTTGCTGTTCGATGCAAGGTTCCATGCTGGACCGGGGGTTTTTAGCCGGTCACTCTTTCGAAAAGCGGGCAGGTGGACTTTTACAATGAAGACAATCCAGACTCTGAACATCAATCAGGGTCAGCCCATCAAACTTCAACAGGAAGTTACAAAGAAAGAGGTGCTTTATGAATCAAGAAAAGATGAAATCCAGCCCATCGGATATGAGCACAAGTCCCAGCGTGATGCAGGAGCAGAAGATGGAAATGTTTGCCCCCGCCCGGATCGGAGACAGCTATTGCGTTTCTCCAGACCCTGCTTTGCAGTTTGTCTTTGCGATGTTTGCGCTGATGACCTGGCTGGGAACCATTGTTCCCCTGCAGCCGGATGCGATGTTTGTAACCGGCTTTTTACAGCTTTCCTTGGGCATTGCGGCCTTTACGGGCAGCCGCATGAATCTGCGCCGCCAGGATCCCCATGGCAATATCAACCTGATTCTGTCGGTCATCTTAGGCTTTGCGGGCGGTCTGACACAGATTGCCAAAGCCTACGTCATGATGAATGGCCTGGAAACAACGTTCCACTCGTGGATGTTATCGACCATTCTGCTTGTCGGTGGTCTGTATATGCTTTGCTTTCTGCCGCTTTTAAAAGAGGCTCCAGCCTATGTTTTCTGTGAACATGCCTGTGTATGCACCGGTTTTATCTGCATGGGAATTGCCGATATTTTAAGCGTTGCGTTATTGAAGCATATTGGCGTCTGGTTCTTATTCGTATTTGCCATTTTGGCTTTATATCAAGGCGTGAGTGAGATGTATGCGCTTCATGGCAAAAAGATCTGGCAAGGTCCAAAAATGCCTTTCCATTCTGCAAAAAACCGATAAGGTCAGAGTATACGTTAGAGAAATCACAAACAAAGAAACCTGAACAAACAGAACAGAAGAGAAACAGAAAAGAGGAACTATGCCCCAAAATGAAACACACCATCTGGAAACGATGGACTCTCAAGGAAAAAACATGCTGAATCCAAAAGCAGATTCAACCCGCAAAAAAGCGGTGTTCATCGACCTGGATGGAACTTTATGGGATAGGGAAGTGGTGCCGGCTTCCGCCTGGAAGGCGATTGAAAAAGCCAGAGCCAATGGCCATCTGATCTTTGTCAACACAGGTCGCCGGCATGTCGATATCCCAAAATTTTTATGGGATGTCAATTTTGATGGATATTGTCTGGCCACCGGTATGCAGATGTTTAAAGGCAAAGAATTGCTTTGTCAGAGCTATATCGATCCCGGAAAAGTAAAAAAAATGATCGCGTATCTGAAAAGCCAGGATTCGGGCTATGGCCTGGAAGGCAATGACTGGGGATTTGACGATCCAAAATATGCTTTCCGCCGCATGATCTTCTTTGCCAAGGAAGACCGCAAAGATCCATCCATCCGGTATCCGCTCTCTCATATTGAGCCGGAAAACTACGATGAACTCGTCAAAATTATTTTTGACTCCGATAAACCGTATGATCTTGAACCCGTGGCCAAAGAACTTGGCTTCGATATCCTGCAATACAAAAACCGTTTCAACCCTTCAGGCGGTGTGGGATCGTTTTTCCGTGGAGAGCTGACCGATGCTCACCACAATAAAGCAAAAGCCATGAAAGAAATGCTTGAAGCCATGGGTGTGGCCGGTCAGTATGACATCGCGGCGATCGGCGATTCGGAAAATGATATTCCCATGTTAGAGGCAGCTGACTATGCGATCTGTATGGGCAATGGAACCCCGGCCACGAAAGAAAAAGCAGATTATGTAACGACCAGTCTGGATCAGGATGGTCTGTACAATGCGTTTGCCTGGCTTGGCCTATTTGAACCGGAAAAGAACACAAAAGAAAACGAACAGGACTAATTTTCTGAAAAGAGTTTCAAAAGATTTGACAGAAAATACCGCACTGTCTAGAATTCTTGTAAATTCAGCGGCAAAGAAGGGAACAGTAAAGTCGGGGCGTGTTCAGAGAGCTTCTGGTTGGTGCAAAGAAGCCATAAACCGATTTGAAACACATCCTGGAGCCGGATTCAGGAAATGGGATCCCGGTTGTCCTCGTTATCGGACGGACTGTTTTCAGTCGCTGAGGCAGTTTTCGTGAGGAAACTGTGAATAAAGGTGGGAACACGAAATGAACTTTCGTCCTTTTGGATGGAAGTTTTTTTATTCTCTGCCCATCGAAATCGAAGCCGTAAATCTTCGAAACTGTATGAAAATCAAAGGATTTTGAACAGACAAAACCAGAATCTAAACGGTATGACCGGTCTGGATCCTTTTGAAAACAGAAAAAAACAATCGCAAAGTCCAGTCAAAAAGACCATGACAAGATGACCATAACAAGAGGATCGGGCCACGAAAATCGTGTCAAGAAAGTCAGGACAGGCCATCCAGAAAAACTCTGACCTGGATCTTTGCGAGAAATGAACGATACAAGAAGCAAACTCAGGAAAAACAGAAATCCGCACCGACTGATCATTGATCAGTCAGGCAGACAAGAGTGCATCGGACACTCGGAAAGGAAACGCGATGGAACTCAGGACACCCCTTGGCAACCGGGACATTCTGGCTGGCGATGTGCGCAAGCGCAAAGAGCTGACCAGCCGGATTTCACAGGTCTTCGACCGCTTCGGTTTTGAAGAAGTGCAGACCCCGGCCCTTGAATACTATCAGACCTACAATCAGGCATTTGCCAATCTGCAGGATCGAACCATGCTCAAGTTGATTGATGAGAATCAGGACATTCTTACACTGCGAATGGATATGACGGTTCCAATTGCCCGTCTGGCCGCAACTTCACTTCAAAACGCACAGCTGCCGCTTCGGCTTTCCTATCTCAGTGATGTCTGGAAATTCCGCAAAGCCTTTACCGGGCGCTGTGCCCAGACAACAGACTGTGGAATTGAACTGATCGGAAGTGATCAGGATGCAGAAGTCGTTGTCTGTGCGCTTGAGGCTTTAAAAGCCTGTGGACTGCAGACGTACCGGCTTGAATTTTCCGATGCCAGACTGTTGGAAAATGCCGCAGCCAAAGTCTTTACCGATCCAGCTGATATCCGCACCCTGGCGGATTTGACGGATCGCAAATCCATGGTTGAACTCGGTCGGTTTCTTGACCAGTTCGATCTGCCGCAAAATGTCCGGGAATACTTTATTCAGCTGCCATTGTTAGATGGCGGGCTGAATGTGCTGGAAAAAGCAAAAGCCCTGGCTTTTGATGAGGAAACCCGACAGGTTCTGGATTCTCTGAAAGTGCTTGGCGAGTTTTTAATCGAGCTGGGCTATGGCGACAATATCGGCTTTGATTTAGGAAAACTCCCACATCTCAATTATTATTCCTCCCTGATTTTTGAAGCCTATGTTCCTGGCGCAAGCGGCTCGGTGCTTTCTGGCGGCCGCTATGACAACCTGATGGCCTGCTTTGGAAGGGATCTGCCAGCCGTTGGCTTTGCGTTCAAAATTGATCCGCTTGCTGACCTGTTTGAGATGGAAGACAACCGGACGCTGACCATCATCCGCTATCCATCTTCGCTGGCCATCAGCGCCTTTGAACTGGCACGAGCCAAGAGAATGGAAGGTTCAGTCAGACTGGTTCGCGATGAGACCATCGACGAACTGGTTCTTGAAGAGGAGGAACGACCATGAGTTTACGGATTGCCTTAACCAAGGGCAGACTTGAAGATAAAACGCTGACCATGCTGGAAATGGCCGGCTATGGAACTGAAAAAGTGCGCAACAAAGGACGGGCCCTTGTTTTGCCGGATACCGTGCACGATCTGGATTATGTCCTTGTAAAATCCAATGACTGCATCACCTACGTTGACCATGGAGCCGCAGATATCGGGGTCGTTGGCAAGGATACCTTGATGGAAAATGAAGAAGCCTCCAATTACTATGAAATGCTCGATCTGAAAACGGGCAAGTGCTGCTTTATTGTCGCAGCTCTGCCAGAGGCTAACCTCTTTTCCAAAAAAGGCCGCATCCGCATTGGAACCAAATACCCGCATGTGGCCAAAGCGTACTTCCTGTCCCGGAATATGGACGTTGAAATCATCAAGATCGATGGTTCAGTAGAACTTTCGCCTCTGATCGGACTGGTGGATGGCATCGTGGACATCATGGAAACGGGCAGCACGCTGCGGGCCAATGGCTTACAGGTGCTCGATACCGTAGCTGAAATTTCAGCCCGCGTGATTGTCAATAAAGCCAGCTGGAAACTGAAAAAAGAAGAAATTACTCAGGTCCTTTCGGATCTGAAAAAGGCGGTGGATGAGAATGCTTAAATCCTTACACAAAGAAAACCAGAAAGAACTGGCCAGCTACCTGGCTGGTCGTGCCTATGAGATTTCACCAGAAACATTGATGACGGCATCGAACATCGTTGAAGATGTCCGCAAGCGTCAGGATGAAGCGCTCAAAGACTACACAGAAAAATTCGATGGCGTAAAACTGGAAACACTGCGGGTTCCCGTTGAAGAAATTGAAGCCCAGGCAGCCAAAGTCGATCCGGCCTTTCGGGCTGCGTTAGAAGAAGCCGCTGAAAATATCCGTTACTTCCATGAAGCCCAGATTCAGCATGGATATGAACTCCAGAAGGAGGATGGCATTTACTTAGGCCAGCGTGTCCTTCCTTTAGCGGCGGTAGGCATCTATGTACCTGGTGGACGGGCTCTCTATCCCTCTTCGGTTTTGATGAATGCCATTCCGGCCAAGATTGCCGGGGTCAAGCGCATCGTCATGGTTACCCCGCCTGCCAAAGAAGGCGGACTGTCGCCTAAACTGGCCGCCGCTGCCCAGGTTATTGGGGTCGATGAAATTTATACCGTCGGCGGTGCTCAGGCCGTTGCCGCTCTGGCTTATGGAACCGAAAGTATTGCGCCGGTCGATAAAATTGTCGGTCCTGGCAACGTCTTTGTAGCGGCAGCCAAGAAAATGGTCTTTGGCAAAGTCGATATCGATATGATTGCCGGTCCGAGTGAAATTCTCGTCATTGCCGATGCTACGGCCAATCCAAGACAGGTAGCAGCGGATCTGCTCAGCCAGGCTGAACATGATCCGATGGCCTCCTCCATTCTGGTTTCAACCAGTGCAAAGCTTATTGAGGCCGTCAACAAGGAACTGCGCAAGCAGACCGATGCCCTGCCGAAAAAAGAAATCATTGAACAATCCCTGGCTGCGTATGGAACCAGTGTTCTGGTGGATACCCTGGAAGAAGCCATTGAAATTTCCAATGAAATCGCACCGGAGCATCTTGAACTGCAGATCGAAAATCCACGTCAATATCTGCCGCTGGTTACGAATGCCGGTTCGGTTTTCCTAGGCTATACCACCTGCGAAAGCATTGGTGATTACTTTGGCGGAACCAACCATGTGCTGCCAACAAGTCAGACCGCTAAGTTTTCCAGCGCTCTGTCTGTGGATGCGTTCATCAAAAAGTCATCTTATCTTTACTACACCCCAGAAGCCCTTACTAAACATGGCCACAAGATTATCCGCATGGCTCAGGAAGAAGACCTGGAAGGTCATGCCAACGCCATCCGCGTGCGGCTGGAAGACGGCCTTGATGCAGGAAGCCAAACAGGCGGGGAGGAAGACCAATGAGTTTATATACCGCTCACACCCAGCAGGGGCTGTTGCTCAATGCCAATGAAAACGCCAATGGACCTCGTGATGAGGTTCTCGAAGAATTCTATGCGGCTGTCAAAGAAGGGGCGCTCAACCGATATCCTGAAGACAGTGCCAGTCAGTTAAAAGAGCGGTATGCCAGTCTGTACAATCTGGATCCGGCTGGAATTCTGGTCGGCAATGGTTCCGACATGACCTTACAGATCATGATCAATACCTTATGCCGGGATGGAAAAAAACTGGTGACTTTGGATCCGGACTTTGGAATGTATCACTTCTATACCGCGGCCATGCAGTCTGAGGTCCTTCCGTTTGCGACCGCCTGGAACGGAGATTTTGATCTGGATGCCTTCATTGAGACCATCAAGACCTCCAATACCGGTCTGGTGCTGTTCTCCAATCCAAACAATCCCACCGGCCACATGTTAAGCCGCGATGAAATTCTCAGACTGGCCAAAGCCATTGATCCCATTGTTCTTGCGGTGGATGAAGCCTATATGGATTTCTCTGATCAGTCCATTCTGGATGTCGTGCAGGATCTCGACAATGTGATCGTGACCCGCACGCTGTCCAAATCCTGGGGGCTGGCCGGCATCCGGGTCGGATTTCTGATCACCAATCCAAAGATTACCAACAAGCTGGCCGAGTGGAAAGTGGTCTATTCCGTTTCGACTCTTGATCAGCTGGCCGCACTGGCAGGGCTGAATCATCCTGAAAACAATCAAGACTATATCGAGCTGGTTCGTAACGAGGCAAAGCGCATTGAAAAACGGCTGACTCAGATTGAAGGACTGGAGCACGGCCCATTGCATGCCAATTTCTATGCCCTGACGACCGGAGATCCAGAGCAGAACCAGAAAATCGAAGAGGCTCTTGCGGCTAGAAATATTGCGGTCCGCACCTGGCCGGATCACTCGCGCATTCGGATCACCATTGCTCTTCCTGAACATAACGATCAGGTGCTGGAGATTCTGGAAACCGTGATCCCAGAGCTTGAATCCTCTGGATCCTGAGGTTTTGCGGCAGACCAGAAGACAGCAAGGAGATCTTGAAGACTATCTAATATCTGTTGAATCTTATCTGAATCGATTTTGTATTGAAATCAATTCTGTGCGTTGAGACCAGACGCTGCTCACTGTCTGAGCGGCCTTTTCTGTCAGGCTGATCTGGGTTTTCAAATCTTCCTGATAATATATAGAAAGAAAAGAACAGGGAGATATCGATCGAAATCCTCAGTTTTCTCATCTGTCCAGCCGCCAATTTCTGCCCATTTAACCAGAAAAGGGTCAGAAATAGAGCGGGGAAACAATGGGTGAGGAGGAATAGAAAAGTCATTGCCGCGAACAGAAAAGGAAAGTCTCAACTGTTAAATAAATGAAAAATGAATCTGAAAATCAGAGGAGTATAAGTCCAAAGATCAGGATCTAAACATTAGAGTTCAAAATCTGAAGAACAAGAAGATAAAGAAAGGAGAGCCGTATGCGTACTGCCAAAGCAATGCGGAATACCAAAGAAACGCAGATTGCCATGGAGCTCAATCTTGATGGCACCGGCCAGGCGCGCATTCAGACGCCCATTGGCTTTTTCAATCATATGTTGGAGTTATTTTCCTTCCATTCCGGAATCGATCTGTTTCTGGAAGCGGATGGGGATGTAGATGTTGACGACCATCATCTGGTCGAAGATACCGGAATTTTATTAGGAACGTTAGTAGCTCAGGCGCTTGGGGATAAACGCGGCATCTGCCGGTATGGCAACTGTCGGCTGCCGATGGATGAAAGTCTTGCCCAGATTGATCTGGATTTCTCCGGCAGACCGTATCTGGTCTTTGAAGGGGAGTTCCACCGCGATGCAATTAAGGATTTCTCAACCGAAATGGTTGAAGAATTCCTGCGGGCGTTCGCGTTCAATTCCCGGATGACCCTGCATGTGCGCTTTACCGGTAAAAATGATCATCATCAGATCGAGGCCATTTTTAAAGGACTGGCCAGAGCGGTCAAAGAGGCTGTGTTTGTCGAATCAGACCGACTGCCTTCGACCAAAGGAGTGCTGGAATGATCGGAATTATTGATTATGGAATGGGAAATCTGCATTCAGTGGCTTCGGCTTGTGCGTATCTGGGACTGCCGGCTTTGATTTCCTGTGATCCAAATGAGCTGGAAACCTGTGACAAACTCATTCTGCCAGGCGTAGGTGCGTTTGGAGATATGGAAAAAATTCTGCGCGAAAGTGGTCTGGACAAATGGATCATCAGGCAGGTCACTGAAAAAGGAACTCCGCTTTTAGGCATCTGTCTGGGTATGCAGGCACTGTTTGAAAAGTCTTATGAGTTTGGTGAATACGATGGCCTTGGATTTATGGAAGGTCAGGTCGTGGCCATGGAACCTGTTCGGTTCCATGAACAGAACGAAGAACTGACTCTGCCGGTTCCTCAGATTGGCTGGAACCGACTTCATATTTCAACGGATTTCCCTCTGTATGAAGCAATTAAAGATGATCCGTACGTGTACTTTGATCATTCTTACTATGCGACCAGATGGAATCCGGCTGATCTGGCGGCGTATGCCCAATATGGACCGTATGTGGTGCCGGCCGTCGTGATCCGAAACAATGTGATGGGCTGTCAGTTCCATCCTGAAAAATCCGGGACAACCGGTCTGAAAATCCTTGAATGGTTTGGAAGGGAGTTTATGCGATGATTCTGCTTCCCGCAATTGATATTCTTGGCGGCAAACCTGTCCGCTTACGTCAGGGTGACTACAACCAGGCAAGCCAGGTAGCGGCTTCGGTTTTAGAAACAGCCCGCAGCTTTGAACAGGATGGAGCTGAGTTTATTCATCTGGTTGATCTCGATGGAGCCAAAGCTGGTCATCCGGTCAATGATGAACTGATTCTCGAAACCGCAAATTCAGTTTCAATTCCGGTCGAAATTGGCGGCGGCATCCGCACAGAAGAACAGGCCAGACGCTACCTGGATGGCGGTGTCCACCGCATTATTTTATCCACCGCAGCCCTTGCCAATCCGCAGCTGGTCGAAACGCTTTGCAGGGCGTATCCGGGCCGGATTGCGGCGGGTCTTGACTGCAAAGACAACCGGGTGAAAGTGGCCGGCTGGCTGGAAGATGGCGGTGTCGAAATCGAAGAAGCCATTGCCCGCATGGAAAAACTGGGGATCTCGACCATTATCATTACCGATATTTCCAAAGACGGCATGTTAACCGGACCAGCCTTTGACCTGTATGAACGACTGGCCCCCTTAACAGACTGTGACCTGATCGCTTCGGGCGGGATTGCCTGCCTGGAGGACCTGAAAAAACTGAAAGCCGATGGGGCAGTGGCCGGGGCGATTACCGGAAAAGCCGTTTATGCGGGCGCGATTGACCTGAAAGAGGCAATCGAAGCCACCCATGATTCAGATTCTGGTGTTGAAAATTCTGATATTACTGCAGATATTACTGCAGAGTTGGCTGATCAGAAAACCGACAAGGAGGGCAAGGCATGTTAACCAAACGAATTATTCCGTGCCTGGATGTCCGTGATGGCAAGGTCGTCAAAGGTGTTCATTTTGTCGGCATTCAGGAAGTTGGCGATCCCGTAGAACTGGCCAAAAAATACAATGACCAGCGGGCGGATGAACTGGTTTTTCTCGATATCACGGCCACATGGCAGGGCCGTAAGACGATGGTCGATGTGGTGCGCAAAGTCGCTGAACAAGTTTTTATTCCGCTAACGGTGGGTGGCGGCATTTCATCGATTGAACAGATCCGGGATCTGCTCAGCAATGGCGCCGATAAAATTTCGCTCAACTCAGCGGCTCTTGATCATCCAGAATTGATTGAACAGGCAGCCAGAGCCTACGGAAGCTCTTGTGTGGTTCTGGCCATCGATGCCAAAAAGATGCCCGATGGCACGTGGCACTGCTTTAAAGCCGGCGGCCGGATTGACACCGGCAAAGATGCCATTGAATGGGCCAAAGAGGGCACCCGACTTGGAGCAGGAGAAATTCTGTTAACGAGTATGGATGCCGATGGCACCAAGCAGGGCTTTGATCTGGAACTTTGTAAAGCCATTAAAAAGGAAGTGCATGTTCCCGTCATCGCTTCGGGCGGCTGTGGAAAGCTGGAAGATTTTGCTCAGGTCTTCGAAGAAGATGCAGCCGATGCGGCTTTGGCCGCTTCACTTTTCCATTACGATGAACTGAGCGTGGTGGATGTCAAAGAAGACTTAAAACGGAAAGGAATCGAAGTGAGATGATTGCGGTTGATTTTGAAAAAGGCGGCGGCCTGGTTCCGGTGATTGTTCAGGATGCCGAAGATGGAATCGTGTTAATGCTTGCCTATATGAACGAGGAAGCCCTCAAGAAAACCCTGGCCACTGGTCTTGCCACATTCTGGAGCCGCAGCCGCAATGAGCTGTGGACCAAAGGTGAAACCTCGGGAAATTATCAGCATGTCCAGTCGATTGCGATCGACTGTGACGAGGATACTTTGTTACTGAAAGTCAAAGGCGATGGTCCGGCCTGTCATACCGGCAATCGGACCTGCTTTTATCGAGCATTGGAGGAAGAATAGACATGAGTGAAGAGACAAAAAATACCAAGATCCCAGAAGTCGCAGCTCCAGCAGAAAAAGAAGATGCGCTCAAAGAAGTTCTGGATCATATGGATGAGCGGGAAATGTTTAAAGTGTTGTACAACACTGTGCTGGAACGTCAGCTTCATCCCGAAGAAGGATCCTATACTTCCTATCTGTTTAATAAAGGAGAAGGCAAGATTCTGAAAAAAGTCGGCGAAGAATGCACGGAAGTTATCATTGCTTCTTTGAGCCAGAGTAAAGAAGAACTGGTCGGCGAAATTTCTGATCTGCTTTACCATCTCATGGTCCTGATGGCTGCCAAAGGCGTTACGCTCGAGGATGTAGAACAGGAACTGGCAAGACGCCACAAAAAAGAACATAACCTGAAAGCCGAACGCCGCCCGATTACGCAGTATTAAGAGATCCATATTCAGGGATCCAGATCAAGAGATTTCCAATTGAAAATGAATACCGCCAGCTTCGCAGAGATTTCTGTTTGCTGGCGGTTTGTTTTATGAACACGATGAATGAAAAAAGAAAGCGCATACTGAGATTTTTTTAAAGTTTTGGACTTGATCGGTTTATGTGAAGTGTTTAGACGCTTGAGCGGGAAATTGTCCCGAAATAAAATGGTTTCCTTAAAAAATGCGATAGATATCAAAGTTGATTGGTAAATAACATTGATGGAAATATGTGAGCGCCATTTTATAACCCAATAAATTTCCAATGCCATTCGGTTAAGCGGATAAAACCATGATTTGATTCACAAAAACTGAATACGGCCAGTGCCAGGTCCAGAAAATGCTCGAACCAGCTGAATAATCGACTTAAATTAAGGTCTGTCAGGTC
>CAJTLE010000048.1 GCA_910577085.1 uncultured Allobaculum sp.
TGTATGGATAGTTCGTCTCGGGAAAGACTCTTCCATCATACGGGAGATCTTTTCATTTTCAATCTTTCTTTTTCGATATCTCAAATTCAGCTATATCAGCAAATCCCACCACTTTTTACAGAGACCCTTATTTTTTCAATGTTGTCGAGTCATCGATGGCATTTTCATCTTCAGAGGAGAAGAATTCCGTTTGTCGAAGGTGTCTTCATCCTACTTGAAAAGGCTCTCTTTGGTCACTGTTTGGTTATTTAACAATTCTGTTTTAAAAAATATGAGGGTCGGAGTCAGGAATGTAAGATTGAAACCGTTTTGACAGAGCTTTCTTTACAGAGAAAAGGACTTTCAGAAACGATTGATTGTGAAATTGTTGGCAGTATTTGCGCCGTGAGTGAACAGGGAAATATTGGCCTTTCTGGAAAAGCGAAGATGGAAATTTTCTGGAATCCGGAGCGCTTCTGGATGGCCTGAACAAAGGAAAAACGGAAAATCGGCAGGAAGATGAAAACTCGAAAGTGCGGCAGATTAAGGGAAAATTGTCTTGGGAATCATTGTGAACCAGTTTGGGGAACACCTCCAGAAAAAACAGGGTTGATTTCGTCTGAGAACAACAGGGAGAGATAATTTGATCATCAGACAACAAAGACAACCAAATAAAAGAATAGAATAATCTTTTACACATGGAACAATGAATAAAATCAAACGTTTTATGAACGAATGGCGAGAAGAATCTGTCTTTAATTTCAGGCGGGGTTGGGATAAACTAGTATCGTTGAATAAAGGAGGATTTTCGAGTCATGTTAGTATCTGCGACAGAAATGATTAACAAAGCTCACGAAGGCCACTATGCGATCGGTGCCTTCAACATCAACAACATGGAATGGATTAAAGCCATTCTGCTTGGCTGTGAAGCTAAACAGTCCCCTGTAATCCTCGGCGTTTCCGAAGGTGCAGCAAAATATATGTGCGGTTATAAGAATGCCGTTGACATGGTTAAAAACATCATGGACTTCTATAACATCACAGTACCAGTAGCAATCCACCTTGACCATGGAACTTACGAAGGCGCTAAAAAAGCCATCGAAGCTGGATTCACATCTGTTATGTTCGACGGATCTCACTATCCAATCGAAGAAAACATCGAAAAATCCAAAGAACTGATCGAACTTGCTCACTCCAAAGGTATCTCCATCGAATGCGAAGTTGGTGGTATCGGTGGTGAAGAAGACGGCGTTATCTCTGCCGGCGAAGTTGCTGATCCAAAAGAATGCAAAGCTGTAGCTGACCTCGGTGTTGATTTCTTAGCAGCTGGTATCGGTAACATCCACGGTAAATATCCAGCAGACTGGAAAGGCCTGAACTTCGAAGTTCTCGGCGAAATCCAGAAAGTTACAGAAGGTAAACCACTCGTTCTCCATGGCGGATCCGGTATCCCACAGGAAATGGTAAAAGAAGCTATCGTTCTTGGTGTTTCCAAAGTAAACATCAACACAGAATGCCAGCTCGTTTTCGCTGCTGCTACACGTAAATATGTAGAAGACGGCAAAGATCTCGCTAACAAAGGATGGGATCCACGTAAACTGCTCAAACCAGGAACTGATGCAATCCAGGCTCTGGTTGAAGACTATGTAACCAACTTCCTTGGTTCCGCTAACAAAGCGTAAGATCGCACGCTGAATCATTCAGACAACTCAAATCACAATTGATAAGGAGGGCTTCGGCTCTCCTTTTTCTGTTGTCTGATCTGTTTTCTATCTGATCTGTTTTCTATCTGATCTGTTTTCTATCTGATCTGTTTTCTATCTGATCTGTTTTCTATCTGATCTGTTTTCTGCCTGGTTTGTTTTTGCCTGAAAAAGAGAGCCGGAATGGCATCAGAACGTACAGTCTGGTTCAATGCTGACTGATCAAGGATACATTTTAAATCCAGAATGGCCGTTTTTTTGCCGAAGCCTTTGCCTGTCTGGAAAAACGAAAACCATTTAATCACAAACTGTTGTAGACTATGAGGGAATATTGCTTTTCTGCCTGCCCATCCTTTTTTATTCGAGACAGGAAGTTTCAGGGGATCAGATTCTTTCAAATGGCTTGAGGCCACAGCTGAAAGGGAATCTGCATCTATTTCGAAACAATGCGCGGCTGCTCTGTCAGAAACTGGCGTGGATGGATAAGACGAATTCAGGAACATACGGATTCAAAGAGCAAGTTGATTTCAAGAACGAATCCATTCAATGAACAAATCGGTTTCATGGACAAATTGATTCAAATTCAGAGCGCGAAAGAAGAGATACAAATCTTTCTTTGCGACCAGGCAGAAAAGGTCTTATTTTGCAGGTACCTTTTGCACACATTGAAAAGGAGAGATATTGGATGAACCCAACCGAAATTAAGGATCTCTATTCCTTTACCTTTTATGGCGGGCTGAAGACCAAAGGCCGAAATGTTGTCTTTGTCAAAGCCCAGGCCAATGAAGCCAATAACAATTACGAGTACGATCTGATGCTCTGCAAAGATGGAAAAATCTCGCAGCTGACCGATCGCAAAAACGTATCCTCCTATACGTTTGAAGACAAGAAAACCTTATGGTTCACTTTACCGCTCAAGGATGACGAAAAGAAAACCGCCTTCTGGCGGCTGCCTTTAAAAGGCGGGGAAGCCATTCAGGCTGAAGTCATTAATCAGCCAGGCGTGCAGATTCTCGATTTCATCAATCCGGATCTGATGCTGCTTTCCATTGAACACACCCCAGAAGATAAGCATCCGCATGCCGAAGATTATGAAGTGCTGGCCGAATCTCCTTATTACATGAACGGTCAGGGCTTTATTGCCGGTAAACGGACCCACTATTATCTGTATGACCGCAAGACAAAAACCCTGTCGGATCCAATCACCAACGGCCTCAAACCGGATGTCTTTACCGTAAAAGATGGCAAGATTTACTTTGCGGCCAATGAAGATAAAGGGGCCAGACAGTCATTCTTCTCCATGTCCTTATACGAATATGATCCGATCGCCAAAACCCGCACCCATCTGATCAATACCCATATGGATCTGTTCAATCTGGATGCGGATGAAAACAGACTCTTATTCTTTGCCAGTGATGGCAGGCAGATTGGTCTGAACTCCAATCCAAAACTGTATGCCTGTTCGCTGGCTGACAAAAAGATCGATCTGATTGCCGACTGGCATGAATGCCTGGGCAATACGGTTGGCACCGATTGTGCCCTGCTTGGCGGCAATGCAACCTGCATGGACAAAAACCGCCTTTGCTTTACAAGCACCATTGTCGACCACAACAACCTCTTTGATGTCGATGGGGATGCACTGCACCAGATTCTGGAATGGCCGGGAACCATTCACAGCTTCGGCTTTGCCAAAGGTGTGCTCTATTTCATTGGGGCAAAACCAGGAGAGCTGCAGGAGTTATACAAGATGGAAAATGGTGAAGTCAGCCAGATTTCTGATTTCCATCCCGAACTCAAAGACAAATACATCGCCCAGGCCAAGCCGATTTTCTATACTGGCAGCCAGGATTCCAGCCAGCTTGGCTGGGTGCTCTATCCAAAAGACTTTGATCCCGACAAGAAATATCCAGCCATTCTTGATATCCACGGCGGACCGAAAACGGTTTATGGAACCATCTTCTACCATGAAATGCAGCTGTGGGCATCGCATGGCTACTTTGTCTTCTTCTGCAACCCGTTCGGATCCGATGGCCAGGGCAATGACTATGCAGATCTGCGCGGCAAATATGGAACCGATGACTATGATGACCTGATGAAGTTTACGGATACCGTTCTGGCTCAGGTTCCACAGATCGATCCAGAACGCGTTGGCGTAACGGGTGGAAGCTATGGCGGATTCATGACCAACTGGATCATCACGCATACCGATCGCTTTAAAGCAGCGGCCAGCCAGCGCTCGATTTCTAACTGGCTGTCTTTCTGGGGAACCAGTGATATCGGACCGGAATTTGTCGTTGACCAGCAGGCGTGTGGTCTGGAAAATCCCGAAAAACTCTGGTGGCATTCTCCAATGCGGACGATTTCAACCGCCAAGACCCCAACATTATTCATTCACAGTGATGAAGACTATCGCTGCCCGATTGAGCAGGGCTATCAGATGTTAAATGGCCTGATCCAGAATGGAGTAGAAACCAAGATGGTGCTCTTCCATAAGGAAACCCATGAACTCTCCCGTTCTGGCAAGCCGGTTCATCGTGAGCGTCGTCTCGAAGAGATCACCAACTGGATGGATACCCATTTAAAAGGAACGAAACATGAAGCCTAATTTTAAAAGAAAGGAAAAACGCGGCCCGGAAAAGCGGCTGACCGCCTGTATCAATGGCAAACTGATGCCGCTCAGTGCGGTCGCTGATCCGGTCTTCGCCTCGAAAATGTATGGAGAGGGCGTAGCGATTGTCCCTGAGGATGATCTGATTGTGGCCCCGTGCACGGCGACGGTTGCCATGGTTCCATACGGAAAACAATCCGTCGGTCTGGAAACCGAAAACGGAGATATGATTCTGATTCATGTCGGCTTTAATGCTGGAATGTATCGTGACCGCGGATTTGAAACGCTCGCTCTTGAAGGCACACGGGTGCGAGCTGGAACCCCATTGATCCGCATCAACCGCAAGTATCTCGACAGTCTGAATGTCGATCAGACGGTGTGCATGGTGATTACCAACCTGCGCAAGCCCGATGAAGTGCGCGTCCTCGATGGCGATCTGGTCAGTGCCGGCCGCACCCCGGTTCTTGAACGCAAATAAACCAGATTCTAAACCGGATTCTTGTGTCAGCCCGCAAAAAAGAAACCGGCTGCACACAATGAGTAATTGTGAAAATCTGTTTTGAATTTCACTTACATAAAGCCCTTTCAGAAATCGACCGGAAATCTCGCACTTTTTCACATAAAACCAGTCATGGCCCGTGAGAAGTGGCAGCATTGGTCGGATAATGAGCAATTGATAGACAAAATCAAGAATTTTTCAGTCAGCTGCCAGAAGTCAGGATCTTCCTGTAATTTCTGGCAGCTTTACTCTGTTCAAAAAGACTGTATAATCTGATCGGTATACAACCTGAAAACACTTGTTTTTCCTGCATTCGAGTACGTCACAGAAGCAGGCAGGGTTTGTTACGAGAGGAAGGGACAATCGCATATGGAAGAAGTCATTAAAATCAGAGGCGGTAAACGACTCAATGGAACAGTTACGATTTCCGGCAGTAAAAACTCAACGGTTGCTCTCATTCCCGCGGCCGCACTTGGCTCAGAAAAAGTGACAATCTACGGAGTACCGCAGATTTCTGATGTTGAAGCTTTAGTTGAACTTTTAGAAGAACTCGGCGTTCAGGTCACCAGACCGGATGCTGAGACATTGATTATCGATCCATCTACTATGGAGGACAGACCACTGGTTTCTCCGGCAGTGCAGAAACTGCGGGCCTCCTATTATTTCATGGGAGCGCTTCTTGGTAAGTACGGCCGGGCCCAGATTAAAAACCCGGGCGGCTGCCATCTTGGCCCGCGCCCGATCGATCTTCACCTCAAAGGCTTCCAGGCACTGGGCGCAAGTGTAGACTATGCGGATGACTGCACTGTGCTGGTCGCACCGCCTGAAGGATTGAAGGGAGCCCGGATCTTCCTGGATATTTCTTCGGTTGGCGCAACCATCAATATCATGATGGCGGCTGTATTTGCCAAAGGCCGGACAGTAATCGAAAACGCTGCCCGTGAACCGGAAATCATCGACATTGCCACACTGCTCAACAAAATGGGTGCCCGCATTCACGGCATGGGAACCAGTACGCTGGTCATTGATGGGGTGGAATCCTTAAAAGGATGCATGCACGAAATCATTCCAGACCGGATTGAAGCGGCAACGTATATTCTGATCGGAGCGGCTATGGCCGATGATATGTGGATTCGCAACGTCATTCCCCAGCATTTGGATGCGATTCTGTCCAAGCTGCGTGAAATTGGCGTGAACTACGATTTCACTGGTGACTCGGTTCATATTTATGGCAACGATCATTCGAAACCATTACGTCCAACCGACATTACCACCAAACCATATCCAGGCTTTGCCACTGATGTTCAGCAGCCATTTACAACACTGCTGACTCGTTCGGATGGTGTTTCTTCGGTTACCGAAGAGATCTATGTTGAACGCTTCAAGCACTGCCCGGAACTGGAAAAAATGGGTGCGGATATTCTGGTGAAAATTCCATCCGCATACATCACCGGTCCAACTCCGCTGCATGGGGCAAAAGTCACCGCAACTGATTTACGGTGCGGAGCAGCGCTGGTCATTGCCGGTCTGATGGCAGATGGTGAAACTGAAATTCATGAAATTAAACATATCGACCGCGGTTACGATAAGCTTGATTCCAAGCTGCGTGCTTTAGGTGCTGATATTCGACGGGAATTTGTAGAAGACTGATTCCCGTCTTTTTAATTGCTTTGTAATTTGTGTTCATTTCGATTTTCTACCTGCTTATCGCTTTGTCTTTCTGCCTGTTTATCTTTTGGTCCGATGGCATGAAGCGGCTGAAAGAACAGGAGAAGATGGTTAAGCCAGTCAGATAACAGAAACGCGCCCATATAAAGTTGACGTTGCAATGTATGCAAGTAAATCGCCTGGAATGCTTCCTTTTTCAAAGTTAACGTCCTCTTTACCAGGAAAGCAGGATTTTGGCTTTGTATTCGGTTACAATCAGGATTGGACTTATCCGGTATGTTCCGCCAGGACATACAGCCACGAAGGAAAGGATAAGCTGAAAGGAAGGATGTATATGATCAAAGTCGCCATCCTTGAGCATGAAAAGGAAACCAAAGATATTGTTTTTTTGCTGGGAGGATACTTTTCCAGAATCGACTGGACGTTCCGGCATTTTTATAAAGCCAGCATGCTGGCCAGAGCGATGAAAGAAGAAGACTACCAGATTTTCTTCTTTGATGAAATGTTCCAGACCCCGCGCCTGGAAAGTGTATTTGTCCATGACAATCCAGCCGCCCTGATTGTTTATCTTTGCAAGGATCCGGCACCCAAACAGGCAGCCGAAACCAGAAGACGGGTACTCTATATTTCCAAGGCCAACCTGCGTCAGGATCTGACCAATATCTCTGATCTGATCAAAGCCCAGGCCAGCCAGAAAGAATGCTACTCGCTGGTTTATCAGGGGGTGAAAATCGATATTCCCATTGAAGATATTTACTACCTGGAAAAGATTGGCAAGAATGTGCATTTCCATACCCGCAAAGGCGAATTCCACCGCCGGCTCAATCTGGCTGATCTCGATGAAATCTTTGCCAAGTACGGCTTTTTGCGCACCCACATTTCCTATCTGGTCAATGGCAAGTATCTGACCGGAATTTATAAGGATGAAGTGGAACTGAACCATTCCATGAAAGTTCCCCTGTCCAGAGCCCAGAAAAAGAAACTGGGCCTGAAAGTACGGCGCTCGGATTCCTCCGAGCCGGAAACACCGGCCAAAGAAGAAGCCCTGGGTGAATAAGCGAATCAAGAGACGAAGCCAATCAGACTTGGTGACCAGGATAAACGAAGCTGATCAGACGAATGAAGAAGAACAGAAACCAGAGTTTTTTGAGTTTGCTGGATGCAAGACACCTTCGGGTGTCTTTTTTCATTTTTCCTTCTTCTTTTTTACAGGGACTCTGGTTTTCTGGGGTATCCTGGCAGGATCCTCACCAAAAGGGAAAAGGGCAGCGAAGATCTGGCTGTCAAAAGAAAAAGCAGCCTGGCGGCTGCTGGATTTACTGGTTGGAAGGATTGTCCAGACGTGGCTGTTCTGGTGCGTCTGCATTTGAGGAAGTAAGTTTCTGGTTTGCTTTGGCCTGTTTGGCAAAGCCTAAACAAAGAAAGCAGCAGGCCAGCGGGAAGAAAACCATATCCTTGAAGATCAGGCAGGAAACCAGAAATAAAACGGTTGTTACATAGTAGGCGTGATAGTCTTTAAGATCTTTGAATTTCATCGTAAATTTTGATTCCTTTTCTCTTTTCTGAAGTGTTCTTTTTGTCAGTCTATCAGGCGGCGATACCGCCTCCAATAGAGCGGGGCAATTTCACACAGAAAGCCAAAATGACTGTCCTGGATTTAAAAAATCAAAAAGATTATTGGCTGAGAATCTCATCCAGACGCTCTTTGCATCCCTGGACAATGTCCTGATACGCCTGTTCAAAATCACCAGTATACCAGGGATCCGAAATGCTGGAACCATCTTTCTTTAACAGTTCAATTTTATGATCCGGATCATTGTGGACAATGCGTCTGATCAGGCGACGGTTCGAGTCATCCATGATATAGATGTGATCAAAGTGGTCATAGTCAGCATGCGTCATCCGTCTTGCTCTGTGTTCTCCAAAGGGGATGCCTTTTTCGGTCAGTTTGCGGCGGGCAGGGGGATACATCCGATTGCCGGTTTCTTCGCTCGAGACTGCGGCACTGTCAATTTCAAACTGATCATCGAGGTGGTGCTGGTGGACCAGATCCTGAAAGATCCACTGGGCCATAACGGAGCGGCAGATGTTTCCATGGCAGACAAATAAGATTTTTTCCATATCTCAATTCTCCTCTGTTTCAACTTTTCTTTTCAGACATTGTACTTAATCTTCATTTTAACCACAGAAATTACACTGTAAAACCAGATAAGTCTTATGGATTGCACCGGTTGTATGGGGTTAAGGAATTTCTGCTTGGCTCTTTGTTTCTTTTATGGTTGGATTATCGCTGGGACTTTTCAAAAGTCAGGAAGAGGACTGTTTTTGTTCATCCAAACGGACTTTGACTGGCAGAAAAGAAGTGCAGACTGGTTTTTGAAAGATCCCTGAGCGCAAAGAGAAAATATTTCGTACATTTGAGAGTAAAAATCACATAATTTCTGACGGATTTTGTTACTGTTAGAGAGAGGATTTGAAAGGCTTCGAAGCGCAATAAAGCCGGATTTTTCGTGCTTTCCGCCTCTTTTTGATCCCGCTTACATTCTGCCTTTGATCTTCGAAAACGGGCCTGCGGGAATGAATCGATTCTATGATATGATTAAGAAGAATGCAGTTTTAGACTGATCAAGAGAAAGAGGAACATTTTATGAAGCTACTTGCTACAGATTATGATGGGACTTTGAAGTTTGGAAACTCAGTCCTTGAGGAAGATATCGAAGCGATCCGACACTGGCGCGAACTGGGTAACATTTTTGCGATTGTTACCGGACGTTCGAAAGAGTCTATCACTCGCGAACTGGACGAATTCCAGATCCCTGTGGACTACTATGTGACCAACAACGGCGGTATGGTCTTTGATGCCCAGGACAACATGCTGCTCGAAACAAGTCTGGACAACATCACCGCAATCGACTTGATGTTTGCCAGCCACGAAGACCCGGATATCGTCTCCTACATGGTCAATGACGGGATCAACCGTCACAAAGTTGTGATCCATCCAAACCTGGAGGACCATCGCTATCCTCATATTCAGCCGACATGGACTGAAGAAGAAATCATGGATTCCGGCCGTTTTGCTCAGATCGTCTTCTCCTGTACAACACCGGAAGCAGCACTGAGTCTTGCGGATAAAATCAACCAGTACTTTGGTTCAGCCGTAACCGCATTTGCGAACAACTTCGTTGTGGATGTTGTACCCAAAGGTGTCTCCAAGGCTACCGGCCTTGACTTCGTTGAAGCGTACATCGATGTTGACGACGCGGATACCTACTCGATGGGAGATTCACACAACGACATTCCAATGCTTGAATCCAATGAGAATTCTGCAGCGCATTCCCTGGCGCCTGAAGAAGTGACTGTCGTCGCCGCACACAGCTTCCCTAGTGTGCATGATTATATCGAATTTGCGCTCGAGCAATAAGAAAGAAGGGATCGGATGATTTTATCCGATATTGAACTGATCCTGCGGCTCATTCTGGATGTCTGCGTTCTGTGGGCGCTGATTTATGCCGGAATGCGGATCATACGCAATAACAGCCGAACCATTCAGATTGTCAAAGGCATTCTTGGACTGCTCTTATTTAAACTGTTTGCGGATGTGCTGCAGCTTAAAACCATCAGCTATCTGCTGGAATTTGTTCTGCGCTGGGGAATGATCATCGTATTGATCGTCCTGCAGCCAGAAATCCGTTCGATGCTTGAAAAAATGGGAAAAACCAATGACAGCTATGCACCGGACCTGCCGGCCGAGCGGATTAACCACATGATCAATGAACTGGTCAAAGCCGTTTCCGATATGTCGAAAACCAAAACCGGTGCGCTGATCACCCTGCAGATGCGTCAGTCGCTGGAAGACTATGCCAAAACCGGCATTCAGATGGATTCGGATGTCACCAGTGAACTGCTGGAAACCATATTCCAGTATGGCACCCCGATGCATGATGGCGCGGTCATTATTGATGGTGACAAAATCGAATGCGCAGCCGCCTATTATCCAAGTACTGCCAAAGATCTGCCTTCCAAGTATGGTGCAAGACATCGTGCTGCGGTGGGCATTTCCGAGGTCAGTGATTCAATTACGCTGGTCGTCTCCGAGGAGACTGGCAATATTTCTGTCGCTCAGAAAGGAACACTGACCCAATATACCCCGGAAAGTCTGTACCGGTATCTGACAAGTCGTCTTGGCAAGTCAAATGAAACCAGACAATCCATGTTCCAGCCCGTCATCAATGCCACCCGCAACCTTTCCAGCTCGTTTGGCAAAAAGCAGCATCGAGCAGAAAAAACGGAAAAGGTAGATGACCGGGTTAAACCTTTAGAAGTTGTCAATCTGCTTCCAGACCAGCCAAAAAGTGAGGCACGTCCTGCAAAGCAGGCGCAAAAACCGGCCGCAAAGGCAGAGGATGCAAGTTCGCAGGCCGATGACAAGACCGATTTGAATGGAGGCCAGAAACATGGAGAATAAAGAGAAAAAGCCCGGCCGCGTTCAGAAGTTTCTTTCGGGGCTGACAAGGCTTCTTCGCACCATTACCAGCCGGATTTCCAAACTGTTCGACCGGATTATCTATAACGACAAGCTTTCCTTGATTGCTTCGCTGGTGATGGCTTTACTGATCTGCCTTTCCATTAACTATCAGGATCTGTCCTTTCGCCTGTTCAACAAGGATGCCGTCACACTGAATCTGGCGGCTATTCCGGTTGAAGTCCTGGTGGATGAAAATACCTATGAAGTTTCCGGCCTTCCTACTACAGCCGATATTACCGTAGAAGGGGATGCGGCGGATATTCAGTTAGTCCGCACGCAGAACTCGGCTTCTGTGACTGCGGATCTGCGCTCGCTGGGTGAGGGAACCAATACAGTTTCCCTGGATGCCGCAGGACTGCCAACCGGACTGAATGTGAGAGTCAATCCATCGACTGTTCAGGTCACGCTGGCTAAAAAGTATACCAAGACGTTCTTTATCACACCGGATCTGATTGTCGGAACCGGCCAGTCGATTAACGCCTATAACAAACCGACTTTATCGAGCCGTTCGGTTACGGTTCGTGCGACCCGCGACAAGCTGAATGCTATCCGGGCGATCCGCGCGATTGTGGATACCTCTGGAAATGAGGGTGGCTTTGTCGCTGAAGTGCCACTGGTTGCCTATGACAGCCAGGGCAAACAGGTCAATGTCACGATCAGTCCTTCGACAGTGACCGCTACAGTAACGCTGGTTAACAGTTCTTCTTCGACCACTTCGGCTCTTTCGCAGGAAGCGTCCGAAAAAGAATCCGAACGCAAGGCCAGTGAAGCCAGTCTGGAAGCAGCAGGCAGCCAGGACAGTGAGACAACGGGGCAGTAAACAAAAACGACAAAGATCCTTGTTCAGCTCTATGAGATCATGAGATCATCAGGCTGAATTTCGGGAGATTTGCGACTCAGAGAACCAGACCTCTCCTAAGAGCATTCTTTGGGGAGGTTTCTATGCTTATCGGCATCCCAGAGCACAAAATCAGTGCTCGCTGATGGAGAAGGAGGAAAAAGAATGGGAAAATATTTTGGAACGGATGGAGTCAGAGGCCGTGCAAACGAGCAGCTGACTCTGGATATGGCCGTAAGAATCGGTCAATGGCTGGGCTGGTATTATTCTCAGAATAAAGCACATGCCAAGATTCTGATCGGCCGCGACACCCGGCTTTCCGGTTCCATGTTTGAACTGGGACTGGCAGCAGGGGCTGTCAGCACTGGAGCGGATGTATATCTGCTTGGTGTCTGCCCGACACCGGCGATCTCTTATCTGGTGCGCAATGAAGACTTTGACTGCGGCATTATGGTATCCGCTTCACACAACCCGTTCTATGACAACGGCATCAAAGTCTTCAACCATCTTGGCATCAAGATGGAAGAAGAAATTCTGCTTCAGATCGAAGACTATATGGACGGCTTAACCGAAGTGCCTCTGGCCACTGGTGAAAAAGTCGGTGAATACTTCGACTGGAATACAGGTCTGGAGCTATACATCTCCTGGCTGAAAAAGACGATCCCGGTCGATTTAACCGGCATGCATATTGCGGTGGATCTGGCCAATGGTTCCGCCTGCTCAACCGCTGTTGAAACGCTGGATGCGCTGGGAGCAACTGTTGACGCAATCAATGCAGCGCCAAATGGGGTCAACATCAACTTCAAAGCCGGATCGACCCATCCAGAAGGCCTGCAGCGCTTCGTGGTTGAAAACCAGTGCGATATCGGCCTGGCGTTTGATGGCGATGCGGATCGTCTGATTGCGGTCGATTCCGATGGCCGACTGATCAATGGAGACTATATTCTCTATATTCTGGGCAAGTATTTACAGTCTGAAGGACATCTGGCCAACAATATGGTTGTAACCACCGTAATGGCCAATCTTGGCCTGTATAAGGCACTTGACAAGAATTCCATCGACTACATCCAGACTCCGGTCGGCGATAAGTATGTTCTTGAAGAGATGATGAAGAACAACTACTGGATCGGCGGCGAGCAGTCCGGCCACATCATTTTCCTGGAAGATGAAGTGACTGGAGACGGCCTGTTTACCGGCCTGAAACTGCTGCAGTGCATGAAGGCAACTGGCAAGACGATTCAGGAACTGTCCAAAGGCCTGTACATCTATCCGCAGCTGCTGGAAAACGTAGAAGTCGTAGACAAGAACATTGTGCTCGATGACCCGGAAATTCAGGCTAAGATTGAGGAAGTTGCCAGCCTGCTTGGCGATGACGGCCGCATTCTGGTGCGTCCAAGTGGAACGGAACCCCTGATCCGCGTCATGGTGGAAGCAGCAACTGACCAGATCTGTGCGGATTGTGTCCATATGGTTACGGATCTGATTCAGGAAAAAGGCTACGCCCGTTAGCCTGTTCACTCTGATCCTGAAACTGCCAGCTTCTTCTGGTCGCCCTCAGGCTGGAGGAGTCAGGCATGTCATTCGCATCGAAAAGCAGACGAATGTAGATTGTAAAACGTGAAAGAAGGTCACTATGAAACGAATTATCAACATCGTAGAAGACGAAAAGGATATCAATAACCTCGTCGCCCAATACCTGCGTAAAGAAGGTTATGAAGTCAACTCGTACTACACTTATGAAGAAGCCAACGCTCACACCAAAGATGATGTTCATCTGTGGATTCTTGACATCATGCTGGATGATAAATCCGGTTTTGATCTGCTGGAAGAAATCCGTGCAGCCAACCCGGATACGCCTGTCATTTTCATGTCCGCCCGTGACAAAGAATTTGACCGGATTATCGGTCTGGAAAAGGGCTGCGACGACTATATCACCAAGCCATTCTCCCCAAAAGAACTCGTTTTACGCGTCAACAATTTGATTAAACGAGCTTATAAAGATACCAACAACCGCATCTTTATCGATGGCTATGAACTCGATGAAGAACAGCGCAAAGTTTACTCGGATCAGGAAGAAATCGAACTGACAACCAAAGAATTTGACTTATTGATGATGTTCATCAAAAACAAAGGCTTTGCGTTCTCCCGCGATAAGATTCTTGAAAATGTCTGGGATGAAAACTACTTCGGAAGCGACCGCGTTGTCGATGATACGTTAAGAAGACTGCGTAAAAAACTGCCGAAACTGAATATTCATACCATTTACGGATACGGCTATCGTTTAGGATAGGCTGAACGATGAAGCTTCCATTTCAGAATTCGTTTCGCAAACTCTCATTGACCCAGCAGATTCTGTCTTTGATTTTGTTAATGGTGGTCTTTCTGTTGTTGTTTTTCCTGTTCTTTTTATCCGACAGCATCAACAACACCATCTCCAAGCAGATCTTTGACATGCTTGCGGCCAAGCAGACTCCGGTCATCAATGCTCTCGATCTTGGTAAACAGCCAAGTTCTGATCTGGAACTGTTTAACTATATTTCGGCCGACACCAACATTACGACCATTGTGGTCACCCCCAATAAAGTCGATGTTGTCTCCCGCTCGCCGATTGCTCAGCCCAAAGATGATGAATTCTCGGCCACGCTTGTCGAACAGGCAAGAGAAATGCTGAACACGACTGGCGAAAGCAAGGATTTAGTCGAGACCTATAAGAGCACGAGGTATTACTGCCGCCTGGCCAAGGCGGAGCATGACGGGCACAATTCCGTGGTTGTCTCCTATATGGATGACTCCTATGCGGAGGCTACCCGGACGACCCTGCTCGATTCGACGGTCTATATCACCGTGCTTGTCTTCTTCTTGCTGCTGATGATTCTGCTGTTATGGGTATTTTCGATCATCCGCCCGCTCAATCAGATCAAGGCGTATATCACCCAGATCAAAGAGGGCAAGGATGTCGATCTGTACATCAACCGGGAAGATGAAATCGGTGAAGTGGCTCAGGAACTGCGCACCCTGACCACCGAACTGGCCAAGCAGGAAAAAGCCAAGGAAGAAATGATCCATAACATTTCGCATGACCTCAAGACGCCAATCGCTACCATCAAGTCCTATTCGGAATCCATCAAAGATGGCATTTATCCATATGGCGACCTGGAAAGCAGCGTAGATGTCATTCTGGACAATGCCAAACGTCTGGAAGACAAGGTTCATTCATTGCTGTACATGAACCGCGTCGAGTATCTGGTTTCCTCAGATGCTGAGGGCGTAACGACCAATATGAAGGATGTCGTCGAAGAAGTTGTTCTGAATGCGAAAGTGATCCGTCCGGAAATCGAACTGATCACTGATGTCGATGAAGTCTACTTCGATGGTCTGTTTGAATCGTGGCGCGTCTGCGTGGAAAACATTTTGCAGAACGCCTTCCGTTATGCGAAAACCTACATCAAGATCAAGGTCCGCGAAGATGAGCTGATCATTTCCAACGATGGTCCAAAGATGCCAGAAGACCGGATCGATTCGCTGTTTAAACCATATATCATGGGTGAGGGCGGCAAATTTGGTCTGGGTCTGTCGATTGTTTCCAAAGTCGTGCAGGCCAATGAGTATAAAGTCAAAGGCATGAACACCGAAGACGGTGTGGCCTTTAAGATTTACCGCGAAAACACAAATAAGAAACCGAACAACCGGTTTAAAAATTCAAATATGTCTCTGAATGTACCGCACTGGTCGACCAATAAGAAAAACTATCGTTCAGGCCATGAGCGCAAAAGCGATGGAAGTGAAACCAGCGGCGATACCAAAGAAGGGGCAGACAACCAAACGATAACGAGTCAGGAAGAGAAAAAAGCTGCTCCCGATCAGAAGCAGTGGAAAGGACGCAGTAAAAAATGAAACTTGCGACCATTGGCAGTGGATCGATTGTCGATCTGATGTTCAAGTCCATTGCGGACATTGATGGCATTGATGTTGTTGCTGTCTACTCCCGCACGATGGATAAAGCCCGCGCATTCGCTGATAAACACCATGTGCCCAAAGCCTATGACGATCTGGATGCCATGTTTGGGGATCCCGAAATCGATACCGTCTATATCGCTTCGCCAAACTCCCTGCATTACCCGCAGGCGAAAAAAGCCCTGGAAGCAGGGAAAAATGTCATTCTCGAAAAACCATTCACCCCAAGCCGCAGACAGGCTGAAGAGCTGTTTGAACTGGCGGAAAAGAATGGCGTCATGATTTTTGAGGCCATTACCAACATCCATACGCCGAATTTTGGATTGCTTAAAGACAATCTGTCCATGGCCGGCGAGATCCGGGAAGGCGTCTTCAACTTCTCGCAATACTCCAGCCGGTATAAAAAATACATGGATTTCATTGTTGAAAATGCCTTTAATCCCAAGATGGATGGCGGGGCTTTGATGGATATTAATATTTACAATATTCATCTGGCTCTGGCTTTATTTGGTATGCCTGAATCTGTCACTTATTTTCCAGTTCTTGGCTGGAATGGAATTGATACTTCAGGTGTGCTGATGATGCAATATCCGCACATGAACATCACCTGCATCGGTTCCAAAGACAGCTCCGCGGATTACCTGGCGACCTTACAGGGCGAGCAGGGAACATTCCGCATTGTCAATGGCAGCACCGGCCGTATGAATGATGTCTTCTTTACGCCGCCTCAGCGCGAGATGGAAAAACAGGAAGATATTCAGATCTCTGTCGATCAGGGATTACATATGAGCTATGAGTTCATGGATTTTCTGGTTGCTCTCAACGAACAGAACAAAGAGATGTATGAAGCCTGCAAGAAACAGACCTTGATGGCTGAAGATATTCTCGATCAGGCCCTTGCCCAGCGCAACGCGCTGGCTGCTTCTCGCGCCTGACTTTCTGGGTCGTTTTCGAACCAACAAAAATAGATTAGATCCGTACAAAAGAATCAGTCTCAACCGGCTGGTTCTTTTTGTTTGGTCAGAGTGAGGGTAGAATGAGAACGGAAAAAGGCTAGAATCCGACAGATTCTGGTTTTTATAACGCGTACAGAGGGTCATCTCGACGAGTCCCTGCTGGTGTCGATTGATCACTATTGATCTCGATTGATCCTGGCTTTGATTGCGATGCGGTCGAAAAACTGACTATCTGTACTACATTCGGATCAAAAATCCAAATGAAGAAAAGGAAATATTCAAAAGATCCTGAAGATGGAGGCAGAAAGAAAATCACTATGAATATGACGGATTTATTCTCCCAGATGAAGGAAGAGCGTTTAATGGGCTGGATGGAAAAGCTGATCAATACCCCAAGTGTTGTCGGCTATTATCCTGAAATCCACCACCTGCTGGAAGAGTTTGCCAATGAATATGGCTATGAAGTTCTCTATGATAACCGCCACACCGCCTATATTTACCTGAAAGGAAATGATGAAACCAACACGGTTGTCGTTGGTGCGCATCTGGATACGATCGGCATGGTTGTTCGTTCCATTGCCGACAATGGATGGTTAAATGTCCGCAACCTTGGCGGCGTCAATTTCCATTCGGTAGAAGGGGAAAACGTGTATGTTCACACCCGTCACAATGGAACTTACTCGGGTATGTTAATTAACCAGTCTCATTCCGTGCATGTCTTTGATGATGCCCGCAGCCGTGAACGCGATTTTGCAGAAATGGCCATTGTGCTGGATGAAGATGTTCATACCAAAGAACAGACCGAAGCATTCGGTGTAAGACCTGGCGATCTGGTCAGCGTAGAACCCCGTTTTGTGACGACAGAGTCCGGTTATGTCAAAAGCCGTCACATTGATGACAAAGCCAATGTTGCCGTTCTTCTCGAAGCCCTGGCTCTGCTTGCCGAGAACAACCTCAAACCGGCTTACAATACGTATTTTGCATTCCCGATCAATGAAGAAATCGGTATGGGCGGGCGTTTTGTTCCTGCAGAAGCCAATGAATACCTGGCTTTAGATATCGGTCTGGTTGGCGGACTGCAGTCTGGGGATGAAAAGAAAGTTTCGATCTGTGCAGCAGACCGCGTGACTCCATATGACTGGGGTTTAACGACCGAACTTTCCGATCTGGCTGAAAAATATGACATTGATGCGGTGATGGACATTTTCTACCGCTATTCTTCTGATGCATCAGCCGCCTATCAGGCTGACAATAACCTGGCTCCGGCCTGCATTGGAATGGGCTGCATGACCAGCCATGGCTACGAGCGCACGCATAAAGACGGTGTTCTCAATACCCTGAAACTGACACTGGCCTATCTGCTTGATCGCAGCATGCAGTCCAAAGAACTGTAATCGGTCAGATGGAAATCGGACAGAAACCGTTTTTTGCCAGCTGGCAGTCATCTATTCTTAAAGGCAGAGTACCCCGACTGATTGGCTCAATAATATAGAGTTTGAAATGATTTTTGATGTTTTTTTGCCATTCAGTCGGGGGTGAATGCCGCCCGCAATCAGCCCTGCAAGTTGGTGCGGGTTATTTAATGTCCTGATCCTGTATGTACCGTTTGACCGTTTCGGCATTGCGGTCACTGACTGTGCAGATAAAATAGGACATACTCCAAAAGACCGGCTTCCAATAGTATGGAGCAAGTTCATCCGCAAAGTGCTTTCTGGTCATTCTGGATGATCCCGTTTTTAAGGCATTGACCATTTTGGCCAGATCCATATTTGGCACAGCTTCAAACAGAATATGAACATGATCAGGTTCTCCATTCATTTCCAGAATGCTCAGTCCTGCCAGTTCCATCTTTTCTTTCAAATACGAATAAACAAAATCTTTGACTTCACCCGTCAGTACTGGATGGCGGTATTTCGTTACGAGCACCAGGTGATATTGAAGAAGAAAGCAGCTGTGCTGGTTGAAAAACCAGCCTTTTTCTTTGTCAAATCGAATGTCAGCCTCCTTATAACCAATTGTTTACGATATTATTATAATATGTTATAATTTAAGTGTAAATTGATGAAAAGGAGGTGATTAACTGATTATGAATGCCGAAAAAAAGGACGCAGACACCTACGCTGTGCGTAAAGTCCAGATTGATCAGAACCATGAGCTGTATGAATGGTGTTCAACGATGACTTCTCTTTCCAACAATCTTTACAACACAGGGCTTTTCCACATTCGCCAGTGCATGACAGGTCTGAAAAAAGAACCTGATCA
>CAJTLE010000049.1 GCA_910577085.1 uncultured Allobaculum sp.
GTAATGGTGCTGGATGAAGAAACTGGTCTGCCCGTTTGGTATTCGATCATCCCTGGAAACGTTCTGGATATCAATACGATCATGCATGAAATCGATGACGTCAAAATCACTTTAGACATCGATATAGACTCACTAGTCCTAGATGCTGGCTATGCCTCAAAAGAGCTGATCCACGCTTTTCATATCGGAAGTGGGAAAACAATGATTGCCAAATGTCCGGCCAGACGAGGTTTCCATTTCAACACTCTTTATCAGGAAGTAAAAGACCTTATCTATCGAGGAAAATATCTTTTTGTAAGAGAAAGACATACCTATTTTGGTTATAGAAAAAAGAAGGAATTCTTTGGCGAACCAATGTATGCCTATATTTATGTAGACAGACGGAATGCCGAGCTGCGCCTGGCCGAAAAGCTTGAAAAAGACCCTGGGTTTATGGAGGACATGACCGACAAGGAAAAGGACTGGCAGACTGTGAAACGCGGATTCTTCATCTTGCTTTCAAATATGGAGATGAGTCCAGCCGCACTGCTTGATCTATATTTCAGGCGAACAGATATTGAAGGTCATTTCAAGACAGCTAAGGAATATTTGAAACTGCTCCCGCTAAACAAATGGTCGGATACGACTGTTCGCGGGAAGATTCTAAACGACTGTATCAGTACGATTCTATTTTCAGAAATTAGAAAAGAACTGAATTTAGAAGGGTATTCACCAACATTAGCGTTTGGAAAATGTAGATCGTTGATGTGTACAATAGATGGAGATAAAACGGTCCATATCGAAACGCCTAACAAGCAGGTAAAAAATATTTATGAATCTATGAAGATAGAAATTCCTGCAACACTCAATATCGATGATCTTAAAAAGTCACTTTCTTTCAAGTGGTAGATGTAGAGTTACTTTTGGTCTCATCTTAGGTTTATTCAATACTGAGATCGATAAATTCCCGTTATTATTAGGTGGCTTTGAAGGAGAAATTAAAGTCAAAAAACGACCAAACTATTCAGCTCTGATCCGTTCCATTACTGAACAATACTCGGATCTGGATTCTGATGATCTCAAAGAGTTTCTTCAAACCACCGTCTCTGGTCTGAACAAAATCATCAGACTCGATACCGATCAGCGCATTGGTCTTATGATGCACCTGGCCGCTCTGGTCAACCGGCTGGTCCACGAAGAAAAGATCGCTGGATTCTACCAATGGCAGAAACTGCTGGAATCAAACCGAAAAATGGAAGCTCAGATCCGTCAGATTTTAAATCGTTTTGAATCTATTTTCAGGATTCATTTTCCGGATTGTGAAATTGCATCCATTATTAAGATTATGAAAAAAGTCTGAGAAGATCTCTCAGACTTTTTTCAATGTATAAAGTGTATACATTTCTAGTGGCGTCAGCTTTGAATTCCCGAACATATCAGGAAGCTATTTCCCATCACCTTTTGATCAGATATCCAGAATTCCTTCTAAGCCTTTCCATTGTTCTGTGTTTTTTCTGGATCTTTTTTTTCATTTTCCGGCTATTCTTCTTCAAAGCTTCAAAAAACACCAATTTACGATATTAGAGGGGCGGCACTGTATAAACCCTTGCCTAGTGTATAATTTCAGTCATTTTAGCTCTATTAAAGCTTTTTGGAAACGGATACAGGATCTGGTAATTTAAGGGTGCGCAAAGAAAAGAGCCGTCGGCAGAAAGCAAGAAACAGATTTTAAAGAGATAAGGAGAACAAGAAGCATGGATATCGAAACTACCGCAATGAACTTAATTGCGTTTGGAGGAAACGCAAGAAGTTACGCTTTCGAAGCCTTAAACGAAGCCAAGGAAAAACATTTTTCTCAGGCTGAAGAATTGCTCAGACTGAGCCAGGAAGAATGCACCAAGGCTCACCAAATTCAGACTGACCTCCTGGTTCAAGAGGCCCAGGGCAATCACACCGAACCAAACCTTCTAATGGTTCATGCTCAGGACCATCTGATGACCAGCATGCTTGCCCTGGATTTAATTAACGGAATGATTGAAATCCAGAAAAACCTGGTTCAGGACCAAGCCTGAACAAAAACTACTTAAGTAAACTGGACAGATCCCAGAATTACTGATCAAGGGAATCTATATTCCTTCCAACTCGATTCCAAAGAACAACGATTCGTCGTTCAGTAATCTGGAATCCCGTAAGTCTTGAATCAGAAAGTGGTTCAGAACACAATTCAACGCAAGCAGTCAATCCGATACTCTGACTGAAGAGAAAAACAAAAGAAAATTGAGGAGAAAAATATGAAAATCTTACTGATGTGTGCTAATGGCTTATCCACTGGTGTTCTCATGCAGAAAATGCAGAGCTGGGCGGCCTCGAAAGGTCAGCCTTTAACAATCAAAGCCATCCCAATCAGCGATTACCAAGACTATTACAAGGACTACGATGTCATGCTGATCGGACCGCAGATGCGATACAAGCTCAAAGAAGTATCAGAAAACGCACCAGAAACACCAGCCTTAGTTATCAATCCCATGGATTATGGAATGGGGAATGTTGAAAACATTATGCGTGATGTGAATAAAGCTGTGAAAGGAGCCGCTTAGTATGGATCACTTCTTGCATCTGGTTGAAGACAAAATGGCTCCTGTCGCTTCTTGGATGGGACAGAATAAAATTCTTTCTGCGATGCAGAAAGGGTTTATGACCACGCTGCCACTGATTTTCGTCGGTGCAGTCTTTATGATCATTGCTAACCCGCCTGTTACAGCTGAAATGATTCAAAGCGGTGGATTCGCCTCAATTTTTGCAGGATGGTATAATTTTGCAACCTCAAATAAACTAACCATCCTGATTCCATACAATATGACTATGGGACTTTTAGGACCAACCGTTGCCTTTTCAATCGCCTACTATCTGGCTGGCGATTACAAAATGAAAGGTGTTACCAGTGGTCTGACATCACTGATCGTCTTCCTTCTGGTTGCCTCACCGGCCAACTATACCACCCTGGCTGATGAATCGGTGGCTTTGATGATGAATTGTAGCTACCTTGGCGCCCAAGGCCTGTTCACTGCTATCGTAGTCGCAATCTCTACTGTTTTAATCACCCGATTCTGTAACGAAAAAAACATCACAATCCGGTTGCCGAAAGTCTGCCCACCTGCATTAACAGATTCTTTCAGCACCATCGTTCCAATGCTGATCAACATTGCCTTATTTTTCGCCATCAATCTGCTGATTGGCCACTTCCTGGAAGGCCAGACTCTGCCAATGGTCATTGAAGCTCTGCTGGCTGCTCCACTGGCTGCTGTCGATTCGGTTCCAGGAACCCTGTTACTTTGTGCTTTCATTCTGCTGCTCTGGTGCTGCGGCGTTCATGGCCAGATGGTCACCATGGCAGTCACCACCCCAATCGTAACTGCTGCATTTGCTTCGAATGCGGCTCTGGTTGCCGCAGGTGACGCTCCGGTTTTTCATCCGATTTTCATGACTCTGGCCATTTCCTTTATAGGAGGCACTGGCAATACTTTTGGCTTATGCCTGCTCAGCTGCTTCCGGGCCAAATCTCAGCAACTCAAGGCTTTTGGCAAAGCAACCATTGTTCCAAGCAGCTTCCGCCTTTCTGAACCTGCTTTATTTGGAGCACCCATTATGTTTAACCCGATTCTGATGATCCCGTTTTTACTGGCCGGTCTTATTGTAGCAATCTGCTATTGGCTGGTCTGCACAGCTGGCTTGGTGACTTCACCCTACCTGCTGATCAGCGGAACCTATCCAATTTTTGTCAGCCTGTTTGTTTACTGTCTGGACTGGAGATGCATTGTCTTCCTGCTGGTCATGATCGTTGTAACAACTTTGATCTGGTACCCATTCTTTAAAGTCTATGACAATTCACTTCTTAAAAATGAACAGGCCATGATAGCTCAGGAACCAGAAACCGTTCATCCGGAAAAAGAAGAGGAGCTTGAATATGCTGCCAGATAATTTCTTATGGGGCGGAGCCATTGCCGCCAACCAGACCGAAGGTGCCTGGAATGTCGGCGGCCGCGGTTTAGGATCTATGGATGTTGTTCCAGATGGTCCTAACCGCTTCACCTATATGTTTGGAGAACAGCCTGATCTCTCTTTTAAAGAAGATGAGCATTATCCGGTCCTCGACAGTATCGATTTCTATCATCACTTCGAAGAAGACATTGCTCTGTTTGCAGAAATGGGCTTTAAGACACTGCGCTTATCCATTTCATGGTCCCGCATCTTCCCGAATGGTGATGAAGATGAGCCCAATGAGGAAGGTCTTCAGTTCTATGACCGGGTGTTTAAACTGCTCAAAGACTATTCAATTGAGCCGTTAGTCACCATCTCTCATTACGACTTCCCGCTCTATCTGGTCAAAAAATACGGCGGTTTCAAGAACAGAAAAATGATTGAGTTCTATAAAAAATATGTCCGGGTGCTCTTTAACCGCTATAAAGGAGTTGTACATTACTGGCTGACGTTTAACGAAGTGAACGATACACTGTTTCTCCCTTATATCTCGGCCGGAGTTGTCTTGGATCCAGATCAGGACAGAGAACAGCAGCTCTATACTGCTGCTCATAACCTTCTGGTCGCCAGCGCCTGGGCTGTAAAAATCGGTCATGAAATTGATCCGGACAATATGATCGGCAATATGGTCGCCAATGGCTGCTGGTATCCCTATTCCTGCAATCCAGACGATATCTTCGCATCCCTGCAGAAAAACCGTGATGCTTACTTCTTCTCGGATGTACAGGCCAGAGGGTATTATCCATCCTATAAACTTCGCGAACTGGAAAGCAAAGGAATCAAGTTACCCATTGAAGAAGATGATCTTGAGATTCTCAGAAACAATACTGTCGACTTTCTTTCTTTTTCCTACTATGGCAGCCATGTAGTCAGTACTGACTCAACTGTGAATGAAGAAATCACTGGAAACAGACTTGGCACGGTTACGAATCCTTACCTTGGACCGGTTCTTTACAAGCGCCAGGATGACCCAACTGGATTGCGCATCACTTTGAATGAATGGTATGACCGATACCAGAAGCCTTTATTCATCGTCGAAAACGGTACCGGAACTGATGACCAGTACATCGAAGGCCAGCCTATTCACGACCAGAGACATATCGATTATTACCGTTCCCATATCCAGGCTCTGAAAGATGCCGTTGAAAAAGACGGCGTCGATCTCTTAGGATATACGACCTGGGGCTGCATCGATCTGCTCAGCGCTTCTTCGAATACAATGAGCAAACGTTACGGTTTCATCTATGTTGATCTTGATGATGCCGGAAACGGAACCAGAAAACGTATTCCGAAAGAATCCTTTTACTGGTATAAAAAAGTCATCGCATCAAATGGCGAAGACCTGAACTGACCCTTCAAAAATCCATTCTAATACCAACAACCTTCCTGCCATTTGATAAAAACCAAAAGGAGAATCATCTCATAAAGATGATTCTCCTTTTGGTTTTAGCCTGTAGAAATGTCTACCAGCGTTTCATTCTGTTTAAATGATCCTGAACAGCCATGGTCTGGTTCTGAAGATATCATCCAGAACTGTTGTTCAGACCACTAACCGTGACCAAGAATATTCAGTCGTGAAGCCAGAATTTTGGATGGCATCAGGCAGTCTGGCATCGTACTGAATCTCTTTGATCCTTTGAAGCCTTGCCACCGCACAAAAGGCCGCTTTCCGGTGGGGAAAGCGGCCTTGATTGATCATGAATCGATAGATTACAGATCTGGGATAAATCCTTATGACTTACTTCGCGTCTGCTTTTTCGAGAGCTTCTGCAAAGCTTTCCGGGTCATTGAGGATGGAATCATTTTCCAGTAAGGAATGATCTTCAACAACTTCTGGCAGCAATGGATCGATCTCTTCTGGTTCTTTCATTGCCTGGCTGGCAAATTTTTCGAAGTTGGTGTCGTGGTGAGTTTCCACCTGACGTGCGAGACGACGATCACGCAGTTTCTTGGCCATCTTACGGACTTCATCATTCTGGGCACGGTGACCTTTGCATCCGGTACCAGCAGGAATCAGTTTACCAATGATGACGTTTTCTTTCAGACCTACGAGGTGGTCGACTTTACCCTTGATGGTTGCATCAGTCAGAACCTTAGTGGTTTCCTGGAAGGATGCGGCCGACAGGAAGGAGTCGGTTTCAACAGAGGACTTCGAAATACCTAACAGGATTGGCTGGAAGGTAGCTGGAACTTTACCCTGCAGCAGAGCATCACGGTTAATCTGCGTGATGTTGTTTAAGGACAGCTGAACACCAGTGTTCAGATCAGTATCGCCTGGATCGGTGACGATGACTTTCTTCATCATCTGACGGATCATGACTTCCAGATGTTTATCGGAAATTTCGATACCCTGAGACTGGTAAACCTTCTTAACCTCTTTCAGGATGTAGTTCTGTACCTGGTTGACACCGGCAACTGCAAGCAGTTCTTTTGGATCCAGAGGACCTTCAGTCAGTGGCTGACCAGCTTCAATTTCCTGTCCAACCTGTACCCATGGACGCAGGGTCTGGTTGGCATTGATCTTATGAGAAACAGATTCTGTTTCGTTTTTGATTTCAACTTCCTGGCGCAGAGTACCATCAATACGTTTGATGGAGACAATTTCACCAGAAATCTGAGCGATAACGGCAACACCTTTTGGATGACGGGCTTCAAACAGCTCTTCTACACGAGGAAGACCCTGAGTGATATCTCCACCATCACCACCGGCTACACCACCGGTATGGAATGTACGCATGGTCAGCTGGGTACCAGGTTCACCAATGGACTGGGCAGCCATTGTACCAACGGCTTCACCGACTTCAACGACTTTACCAGTTGCCATGTTTTTACCGTAGCACTTCACGCAGACACCATTTGTGGATTTGCAGGTGAAAGGAGAACGGATATACATGCCAGTAACGCCGGCATCAACGATCTGTTTGGCGATGTCTTCAGTCATGTAAGTATCGGATTCGACGATCAGTTCGCCAGTTTCCGGATTGACGACATCCTGTTTGGAGTAACGGCCAACCAGACGGTCATACAGTGGTTCAATGACAGTGTTTGTCTTACGGTCAACGAGATCTTCTACCCAGAAGCCTTTATCGGTTCCGCAGTCGTCTTCTTTGATGATGACATCCTGCGCAACGTCAACCAGACGACGAGTCAGGTAACCAGATTCGGCGGTCTTCAGGGCGGTATCGGTCAGACCTTTACGTACACCATGAGTGGAAATAAAGAACTCAGATACGTTCAGTCCTTCACGGAAGCAAGAGTAGATCGGTACCTCGATGATGGATGGAACATATTCACCGGCACGGGATTTACCTTTGGCAGGGCGGGCCATCAGACCACGCATTCCAGCCAGCTGGGTAAAGTTGGAAGTATTACCACGGGCACCGGAGGTCGCCATCATGTTGATTGGGTTTTTACGAGGCAGGTTGCTCATCAGCTCTTCTACAATGTCGTCTTTGACATCAGCCCACAGCTTATTGAGGTGACGCTCCCATTCTTCCATGGTGAGCAGACCTTTCTGCTGGAGGTGTTTGAGCTGGTCAGCTTTTTCACGGCCTTCGTCGATATGTTTTTCCTTGTTTGGAGCAACTTCGATATCGGACAGGGCAACTGTGATACCGGCCACAGTGGAGTATTTGAATCCAAGGGATTTAATTTCGTCAAGAATTTCGGCAACGTCATCGACTTTGTAGCGTTTGAATACTTCGGCGATAACTTTACCTAAATCTTTTTTCTTTACAGCTTCAACAGTTGGCAGGTCAGCGATGAATTTTTTAACATCAGTTCCTGGCTTGATGAAGTATTTTTCTGGTGTCTTTTCAAAGTTTTCTTTGGAGACTTCATTCAGATATGGGAAGTCAGATGGGAACATACCGTTGAAGATGATCTTACCAACAGTTGTAGCCAGATAATCGTTGGCATGTTCTGGAGCAAAGCTTTCTTTGTTCAGACCCGATACTGGTAAGGCAATACGGCTGTGCAGGTGAACCTGTCCAGTCTTGTAAGCCAGCATAACTTCGTCGACATCAGAATAAACTGTACCTTCGGCGTTGGCATAACGTTCCCAGGCAGCAGCTTCTTTTTCGACACCAGCCTGACGATAGCGTTCTGCTTCGTCAAGCAGTTCCTGTTTGGTTTCTTCCATCGTCAGATAGAAGTTACCCATAACCATGTCCTGACCAGGAGTAACGATAGGTTTACCATCTTTTGGACCCAGGATGTTATGAGAACCAAGCATCATAACCAGAGCTTCGGCACGTGCTTCTTCAGACAGAGGGACGTGAATAGCCATCTGGTCACCATCGAAGTCGGCGTTGAATGCGGTACATACCAGTGGGTGCAGACGCATGGCTCTTCCTTCAACCAGTTTTGGTAAGAAGGCCTGGATACCTAAGCGGTGCAGGGTAGGCGCACGGTTGAGCAGAACTGGATAGCCTTCGATAACTTTTTCTACAACTGGCCAGATTCTTTCATCACGGGCTTCGATCATTTTTTCAGCCTGTTTGGCGTTGCCGACGATTTCAGAATTCACCATTTCGTTGATGACGAATGGTTTGAACAGGTTGATCGCCATTTCACGTGGGATACCACACTGGTACATCTTCAGATCTGGTCCTACGGCGATAACCGAACGACCGGAGAAGTCTACACGTTTACCTAACAGGTTCTGACGGAAACGTCCCTGTTTACCTTTTAAGGAGTGGGACAGAGATTTTAATGCACGTCCGCCGGCACCAGTGATTGGTTTGGAACGACGGCCGTTATCGATCAGAGCGTCGACAGCTTCCTGAAGCATACGTTTTTCGTTCTGAACGATGATATTTGGAGTTCCTAAATCCAGCAGTTTTTTCAGACGGTTGTTACGGGTGATAACACGACGATATAAGTCGTTCAGATCACTGGTCGCAAAACGTCCGCCATCGAGCTGCAGCATTGGGCGCAGATCAGGTGGAATAACTGGGATGTTCTGGAGAATCATCCATTCTGGTTTGTTATCGGAATGACGGAAAGCATTGATGGTGTCCAGACGCTTGATTAATTTCTTGCGTTTTTCACCCGTTGCCTTTTCAAGCTGTTCCGTAACTTTGGTATATTCAGCTTCCAGGTCAACATTCTGAAGCAGTTCGAGAACCGCTTCAGCGCCTGTTTTGGCTTTAAAGCCCATTGGGCCATAGATCGCCTGGTTTTCACGGTATTCCTTTTCAGACAGAATCTGCTTGTAGCTAAGACCACTGTCCATTGGATCGGTAACCACGTAGCTGACGAAGTATACAACTTCTTCGAGCTGTTTTGGTGTCAGATCCAGCAGCAGCGCCATCCGGCTTGGAATTCCGCGCAGATACCAGATATGGGCGACTGGAGCGGCCAGGTGAATATGACCCATCCGCTCACGGCGCACGCTGGACTTGGTGATTTCAACACCGCAGCGTTCGCACTTGACGCCATTAAAATGTTTTACTTTTTTATATTTTCCACAGGCACATTCATAGTCCTTGGTTGGACCGAAAATGCGTTCGCAGAACAGACCATCCTTTTCTGCTTTCTGGGATCGGTAGTTAATCGTCTCAGGCTTGAGAACTTCTCCATAAGACCATTTTTCAATGGCTTCTGGAGAGGCAAGTTTGACCTGAATCGAGGAGAAATTGTTTACTGACATTCGATCTGTACATCCTCCACTTCTTTACGTTCTTCTTCAAACTCGTCGTCTTCAGTCTGTTCGTCTTCTGTGTCATCACCTTCGAATGTTGTTCCCGATAAGGCTTCCGCAACAACCGATGGGTCCAGATCATTTTCAAGAGGTGGCTCACAGGCTTCTTCTTCGCCTTCCGGAACTTCTCTGGCTTCAACAGTAATGATGGAATCGTCGTCGTGTTCAACGGCGTTGTCATTCTTGTTGGAAGAGTTCAGAGAAACAACGTTGTTATTGTCATCGAGCAGTGTGACATCAATAGCCAGACCCTGAAGTTCGTTGATCAGTACGCGGAAGGATTCTGGAACACCTGGTTCTGGAATATCTTTACCTTTCGTGATCGCTTCATAGGTTTCAATACGGCCCTGAATATCGTCAGACTTGATGGTCAGGATTTCCTGCAGAGTATGGCTGGCACCATAAGCTTCCAGTGCCCAGACTTCCATTTCACCAAAACGCTGACCACCATTCTGTGCTTTACCACCTAATGGCTGCTGAGTAATTGTGGAATATGGTCCAGTTGCACGGGCATGCAGTTTATCGTCAACCATGTGCGCGAGTTTGATCATATACATGACACCAACGGAAATTCGTTCATCGAATGGCAGACCAGTCTGGCCATCGTAAAGAACCTGTTTACCATCGGATGTCATCTGTGCTTCTTTCATGACATCAGCCAGATCTTCGTTGGACAGACCATCGAATACAGGTGTCGCGAATTTCTGGTTCAGTTTTTTGGCTGCATAGCCGAGGTGGATTTCCAGGATCTGTCCAATGTTCATACGGGAAGGTACACCGAATGGGTTCAGGATGATATCGATTGGGGTACCATCGGACATGAATGGCATATCTTCGATTGGCATGATCTTGGAGATGACACCTTTGTTACCATGACGGCCGGACATCTTATCACCTTCAGAAATCTTACGTTTCTGAGCGATGTAGACTTTGACACGAGTGTTGACTCCAGGCGGCAGATCGGATCCATCACCGCGTTTGAAGACTTTGGTGCTGTGAACAATACCAGCGCCGCCATGTGGGACTTTCAAAGAGTTGTCGCGGACTTCTCTGGATTTTTCACCAAAGATCGCGAGCAGCAGTTTTTCTTCAGGAGAAACTTCGGACTGGCCTTTTGGAGTGACCTTACCAACCAGAATATCTCCTTCGTGTACTTCAGAACCTTTGAGAATGACACCATTCTCATCAAGTTTCTTCAGTGTATTTTCGGATACGTTTGGAATATCACGGGTGATTTCTTCCGGTCCAAGCTTTGTATCACGGCAGTCGATGTCGTATTCCTCAAGGTGAATAGAAGTATAAACGTCATCGCTGACCATACGTTCAGACATGATGATGGCATCCTCATAGTTGTAGCCATACCAGGTCATGTAGGCGATGGTAACGTTCTGACCTAAAGCCAGTTCGCCGTTTTCCATGGATGGTCCATCGGCCAGGATATCGCCGGCTTCAACTTCTTCGCCAACTTTAACGATTGGTTTCTGGTTGATGCAGGTCGATGCGTTGGAACGGGAGAACTTACGAAGCATGTAGGTGTGTTCCTTGCCGGATTTGTCGGTGTTGACAATCCGTAAGGAGTCTACATAGGTAATGGTTCCGTCTTCTTTTGCGACGATACCAACACCGGAGTCTTTGGCAATCTTGTACTCAATACCGGTGCCGACATATGGGGAATGTGGCTGGAGCAGTGGTACGGCCTGACGCTGCATGTTGGCACCCATCAGGGCACGGGATGCGTCATCGTTTTCCAGGAATGGAACGCAGGCAGTCGCAACCGAAACGATCTGTTTCGGGCTGACGTCGGCCAGTTCGACTTCGGCTTTGTCGGCGATGATTGTATCGCCATTTTTACGGGCAACGACACGATCGTGGATCAGACGACCATCACGAACTTCGTTGGCCTGTGCAATAACGTAGTCGGCTTCTTCATCCGCAGACAGGTAAACCGCCTTTTCGGATACAGTGCCATCTTTATTGACAATTCGATATGGAGTCTGGATGAATCCATATTCGTTGATTTTTGCATAAGTTGTCAGGTTGGAAATCAGACCAATGTTTGGACCTTCAGGGGTCTCGATTGGGCAGATTCGACCATAGTGAGAGGAGTGAACGTCTCGAACTTCGAATCCGGCACGGTCACGAGTCAGACCACCTGGACCTAAAGCGGAAATACGACGCTTATTGGTCAGCTCAGCCAGTGGGTTCTGCTGGTCCATGAACTGAGACAGCTGAGAAGAAGAGAAGAACTCTTTAATGGCTGCAGTTAATGGACGAACGTTGGTGAGTTTTTTCGGGTTGATGTTCTCCACTTCCTGGATGGACATTCTTTCCTTAACAACACGTTCCATACGGCTTAAACCAATACGGAACTGGTTCTGGATCAGTTCACCGACGGAACGGATACGACGGTTGCCCAGCATATCGATATCATCGGTTTCACCAATGCCTTCCATAACATTCAGATCATAGGCAAAGAATGCATAAATATCTGGAATTGTCACGGTATGCATATTGGCAAATGGGTCATTTCCGGTAATATGTACCAGCTGACCATTTTTGTCTTCGACATCGATTTCCTGAACAGCAGCACCGATTAACCATGCAGTAACATCTTCGTTCTGCATGCGGCCTTTGAGATCAAAGACAGCGGCGTCATCCAGTTTTTCCGGAGTTACACCAATGGTGTAGCGGCCGGCAATTGGTTCGAGATCGGAGTTCACCAGATCACGTCCTTCTTTATCAGTCAGACGGCCTAAGGTGAGCAGACGCTGACCATAGTTGAGGACGGCGTCAACGTTTTCGTCTGTTAATGTGACAGGTTTTGCCACCAGACCGGCGTAAATTTTGACAGGTTTGTCGAATTTTACGATCTGTTCTACATCCTGAGGAGTAAGAACCTGACCCTGTTCAAGCAGAACACCATCGAGTGTGACATCTTCAGCCAGGACACGACCAATCAGACCTGTTTTATAAGAGGCAGGAATGGTTACGATATCTGCTTCGAGGAATTCTGGTTTGAAAGGATATGGATTCATGTAAAGACCTTTGGCGAGTTCATCACGCAGAGCGTTGCGTTCGTCACGGGTTACATGAGTTCCTTTTGGCATGAATACTTCGCCATCCACGCCAATAATGTCGTGGGCAAGAGTTGTATTCATAGTACGGGCTACAGCATTGAGCTTTTTGCCCAGTTTATAACGGCCGGCTTTGGTCAGATCATAACGGCGCGGGTCAAAGAATTTGGCCTGCATAAGAGTGATGGATCCATCCAGAGTCGGGATTTCATCAGAGCGCTGGTTTTCATAGAAAGAAAGCAGGGCTTCTTCTGTTGTTTTGACTTTATCAGCAAGCAGTGTGTTTTCGATTTCTTCAGATTTTCCAAAGAAGCCGTTGAATAACATGAGGTACTGGTTCATGTATTCGCGGTTGCCCTCATCGACAGCCACATCTTTTGCTTCCTTGCCAATGGCTTTCAGGAAAGTATCCAGAGGCTTGGTATCAAAAGCGTCTTCTCCTTTTTCCAAAGAGAAGCTCATACCTAAGGCTTTAAAGAAAATTGAGGACAGGATCTTACGGCGACGGTCAATGGAAACATTGATGGCGCGGCCGTTTGTGTTCTTTTTCTGTTCGGTCATGAACTCAAGCCATGTACCACGGCTAGGAATCAGTTCACAACTGTAATTCTGACGGCCAGTCTTGTTATCATAAGATTCCGCGAAATACGCGCCAGGAGAACGAACAATCTGAGAAACGATGACACGCTCAGCACCATTGATGATGAATGTACCAGTTTCCGTCATCTGGGGAAATTCACCAAGATAGACTCTGTCTGCTTTGGTGATTACTTCGCCATTTTCGTTGACCACTTCAAGTTCCATGTCAACTTCAAGAGAAGCAGCGTAGTTGCACTCTTTCTCCATGGCTTCCTGCGGAGTACATTTTGGTTTAGCAAAATGGAATCCTTTGTAGTTCAGTTTGATATTCTTGTTGAAACTTTCAATCGGGAAGATTTCATTGAAAACTTCTTCAATTCCCTGCTTGGTAAACCAGTCGTAGGAATTCGTCTGAATTTCGACCAGATTTGGAAGCTCCAGCTTTCCGGAGACTTTTGAATAGTCCCGTCTAAATGCTTTTTTTCCTTCCGGAACGATTTGGTATGGTTTATTGCCTTCCATGCGCACGATCCTTTCTTCAGTATTGAACAACAGCCAGTTTTCGGCTATTATGCAATTTACTAGTGTATGATGGTCCTTACTCTTTTGCAAATGAGATTCTCTGCAACCCCTTCAATTTATGGGTATTTTATACATTTTTTGGACCTTTTCAGATTTTGAGTTAAAATACAAGTCTTGACTTACATCCTGAAAAGACGTATACAGCTCTTTTCCGGTCTTCACACGCATCCTTTCTGTATGCGGGCTTTTACATCTCGATATCATTTTCAACTTTTAAACCCTCATTGTGCCTTTCATCTGCCTGAAAGATCACTTTTCAGGGCGAATCTGTTCAATTTCTTCGGCGGGGGATCCGAAGAGGAAAGAACAGAGTACAACCTTTCGATGTCTTTGTCACTTTTTCAACTTCAACGCCCAGCCTGATCAACCGATTCTTCCATTCAGTTTGTGCCTCTTCGTTCAAAAAGCCATCTGATTTGCCCTGCAGCTCATACTCTTTTTTTGTGGAAATTGCAACCACAATTGCCTTTTGAAAATTATCCCCTGTTTTCTGGCTTTCCTGTCTGAAACAAGACTGTTCTAAGCTCTGCTTATAAAAGATGGACAAACGAACATTGTTTTTTGTAAAAAAGAGAGACAGAATGAGGAGGAAGGATGTATTTGCGGGATACATTTAGAGAGGTCCTGCTTCAGTGGACGATTCAAGGGGGTTGTTTGCTTTAAGCAAACAGCCCCTTTTGAGCGTCAAGAAGAATAGATACCAGACTATACTATGCAAGATCGATGCAGATTCCTTTAAATATTTTCGTAGAATCGATTATCGGATTCGTGTGACAACATGGAACCTCCCCTCTTTTCCAAAATCTGAACCTGAAAAAGCCTGTCTGCAGCTGCCGACAGGCTTTTGATTCTCTGTTTTCAATTTGAAAGATTTGCCAGACCAGTACCGGTATGGTTTCCACCAGAAATATCTTTTGCCAGTTTCTGATTCAGCGGAGCAGTGCTCAAAGCTGTAAGAAGGAGAGTGGTTATCCGGCAATCCGACGGCTTCGTCTTCGGGCTGCCACTTCCGGATCGTCTTCTTCTTCCGGGATGCGCACATGTCGGGCAACAGGGGGCGGAGTTCCTGTTGAATCCGAAGAATTCTGTTGTTCGCCTGCCCAGGGTGCATCCGGTTCTTCTTTTCTGGCAGGGGAATGTTCCCATTCTTCTTTTCGCTCACTCAGATCCCGTTTGGTAATGCGATGCGTTCCCTGCCACATCGCCGGCACAAGCAGCAAAATAATCGGCAGCAGTTCCAGACGACCCGCCAGCATGGCAAAGGACAAAGCCAGTTTGGCCACATTCGAAAATCCTGCAAACGTAGACATTGGACCCACATCGCCAAGACCCGGGCCAATATTGTTGATGGTGGCAGCCACCGCCGAAAAGTTTGTCACCAGATCCTTACCATCAATCGTGACAACCAGAAGGACACTGACAAACACGATCAGGTAAATAGCCAGAAAAACATTGATAGCCCGAACGGTTTCATGCGCAATCGGTTTGCCATCCATATGGACTTTTTCCACGAGTCCTGGATGAAGCAGATTGCGAAACTCTTTTTTGATGCCTTTGACCATGACATTAAAACGACTGACCTTGATTCCACCCCCGGTGGAACCGGCGCACGCCCCGATAAACATAATGATGATCAGTAAAGTCCTTGCCAGCGGCGTCCACAAATTGAAATCAACCGTCGCATAGCCCGTGGTCGTAATCAAAGACGAGACAGTGAAGAAAACATGGTGAATCGCCTGCCACAAATCTGGAAAACGATCCCGGACAGATAAGACAATGACAAAGGTCACCACCAGGATGATGCCAATATAAGTCAGGACTTCTTCCATGTGGAACGCCTGTTTCCATTTGCGGCGCAGCATCAGGAAATAGAAGGAGAAGTTGATTCCAAACAGCATCATAAAGATCGCAATGATTCCCTGCTGGAGCATGGTATAGTCATCAAACCCGTTAGGCCGGACCGCAAATCCGCCCGTACCGGCAGTGCCCATGGTCAGACAAAGCGTATCAAACAGCGGCATCCCGGCCAAAAGCAGAAAAACAATCTGAATCAGTGTCAGGCCGATATACATCATATACAAGGTCTTGGCGGTATCTTTGACTTTTGGAACCAGTTTGGACACATCCGGTCCTGGGGATTCGGCAATCATCAGGTTCATGAACTTGGCAGAGGTACTTGGCAGCAGAGCCAACAAAAACACCAGAACCCCCATCCCCCCGATCCAATGCGTAAAAGAACGCCAGAATAAGGATCCATGGCTGATCGTGGAAAGATCCGGAATGATGGTACTGCCAGTTGTCGTAAACCCGGAGACCGTTTCGAAAAAGGCATCGATCGGATTGGAAATCTCACCAGCCAGAATGAAGGGCAGACTGCCAAGAATCGACATCAGAATCCATGCCAGTCCCGTCGCGGCCATCCCTTCACGCGCTCGAAAGCGGCCCATCGATTTTCGGCCCCAGGTCAGCAGCAAGCCAAGTCCCAGGCAAAGCAGGGCAACCAGAAAGTAAATCAGCGCCACATTATATTCCTGATAGCAGATCGCACAGATCATCGGAAGCAGCAAGAAGGCCGCTTCGGCTTTGCACACCTGACCGAGCACATACAGAACGGCTCTTAGATTCATGGTTTCACCTTTCTTCCTTTAGCCGAGCTGGTGGACTGATTCTGACGGGGATAAGGCGTGGTGTTGAGAATGTCCGAAATATCGGTAAATCCACAGTTATTGGTGATGACAACCACCGAATCGCCAGCCTGCATCTGATCAGAACCGTGCGGCAGAATCGATTCGTCTCCCCGGGTAATCAAAGCAATCAGCACCCCCGGCTTGAGATCCATCTGATAGAGCGGCTTGCCAATGACCGGCGCATTTTCACAGACGGTAAATTCGAGGGCTTCAACCTGGTCATTGGCCAGTTTATGCATGGTTTCCACGTTGCTTCCGGTGCCGTTGGCAATTGCACGGACATGACGCACGATAAATTCAGCAGTCAGTTTTTTCGGGTTGATCAGAGTATCCAGATCCAGATCCTGAATCACTTCATCAAACATCCGGTTGGCCTTCGTAACGGTCTTCAGGCCCGCTTTGCGGTGGGCAAACATAGACAGAAAGACATTTTCTTCATCAAAGCCCGTCAGCGAAACCAGGGCGTCCATTTCCATCAGCCCTTCTTCCAGCAGCAGGTCCGCATCCGCGCCATCGCCATGGATGATGATGCAGCCTGGATGGAGCAGCGCGAATTGTTCGCAGGTGGCCAGATCATGATCAATGATCGTCACTTCCATCCCTTCTTTAAGCAGATCTTCGACAAGGTAGTGAGCAATCTTGCCTGCTCCGATAATCATGACGCGCTGGGTTGGCGCCGTCGGCAGTCCGGCTTTGCGGAAGAATTTGATGACATTGATTCGGCTGCCAGCCAAATACAGCTTATCTTTGCCTTTGAGTACAAAGTCGCCATCCGGGATATAAGCGAGCTGATTGCGCTCATCGACACAAAGCAGGACGTTATCAGCCACATGGGATCGTACGTTTTTTACCGCCAGGCCATCCAGAACGGAATTGGGCAGAATTTTAAATTTATAAATTTCCCCGATGCCATGTGAAAATGTATCGACATCAATGGCACCTGGCAAAGCCAGAACACGTTCGATTTCCTGAGCGGCCAGCAGTTCTGGATTGATGATCATATCCAGTCCTAACTGTTCTTTTAAATAGTCCATGTCCGCGGAATACTCTGGCCAACGCACGCGGGCAATCGTCCGATGGCAGCCGGCTTTTTTCGCCAGCAGGCAGGACAGCAGGTTGACTTCATCATTGGTCGTCACCGCAATGAACAAATCTGCCTCATCCAGTCCCGTTTCATTGATGGTATCTGGAGCGACAATATTGCCGGTCATCCCCATGACATCAAAGTTCGAGGTCGCCGCCCGGACGCGTTCCGATCGCGTATCGACAACGGTCAGATCATGTCCTTCCAGGGAAAGTTCTCCGGCCAGGAAGGTTCCTACCTTTCCCAATCCTGCAATTACAATCTGCATGATTTCACCCTTTCTTAAAGTTTGAGATGCATCCTCTGATGGCAGGCCCTGCTTTCTTTGGTCAGCGGTTCACTCTGATTGGCAGATGACAGGATCAAAGACTGAGTCTGACGTTGAATATCTCTGTGATTTTGTTTATGCAATCCAGTAAAAATCCAGCCGCTTTTTTGGGGGCCTGACTGTTCTTTTCAAGCCGGCCTGCAAAGGCCCAGTCTATTCATTTTAGCGGATCAACACAAAAGAGAGTCTCTCTTTTTGAATTGTTCCGTTTTTAAGCCAAAAACTGGAAGTGACTGTTTACTATGAAACGGCTGTTTCATTCATTTTTCTTTCGGATTCTTCCTTTTTTCACCCCTTCTCAAATCGTGATTATCATAGATTTATAGCTGGATCCTATCTCATTCAGACTGGCTGTTTTTCTTGTTTCTTTTTCATTTTGACACTGGATTTGTCTACTACGATAAAATGAAAATGTCTGCCCGTCAGACAGAAAAAAATTAGAAATAGAGCTAAAATCATCTACTGCAGCTTGATAGTCGGCTATAGTAGGTTTATAACGGCTATAGAAAGGCTTCCAATAATGTCATTTTCAAAGTCTTACAACAAGAATACAGGGGTGACTTACGTTTACGAGGTTCTGGAAAATAAGTGGGACCCTGTTAAGAAAAGAGCTGTTAATAAACGCAAGCTCATTGGAAAGATTGATCCCGAAACCGGAAAGGTTGTTCCTACAAGGAAAAAAGGGGTCTCTGTAAAAAGTGGTGGGATTTGCTGATATAGCTGAATTTGAGATATCGAAAAAGAAAGATTGAAAATGAAAAGATCTCCCGTATGATGGAAGAGTCTTTCCCGAGACGAACTATCCATACA